>NZ_JAKJSI010000014.1:0-210875 GCF_050336695.1 Photobacterium minamisatsumaniensis
CCACCACCTGATCCCATGCCGAACTCAGTAGTGAAACGTAATAGCGCCGATGGTAGTGTGGGGTTTCCCCATGTGAGAGTAGGACATCGCCAGGCTCCCAATTTAGATATTCATATTGAACGATGGATATCGGATAGATACGCGAGTATTTATCACCGTGTGGAGCGGTAGTTCAGTTGGTTAGAATACCGGCCTGTCACGCCGGGGGTCGCGGGTTCGAGTCCCGTCCGCTCCGCCACTTATACTAAACCCGAGTCTAACGACTCGGGTTTTTTTACGTCTATATATTTGTGGTTTATCCTTCGGATAAATGAATCCCGCAGGAATGCCAGCCCAGCGGTTCAACCACTTCTTCGAAAGCCTTTTCAGAAATGACGAATCTTTTTGCGTTGTGCTTTTCTTCATTCTTCGGTTGGATAACTCAACCTTATTCACTATGTTTCACAATTACTGTTTGCCTGTTAATGTTTTTAGGCTGGCTGTTCATCTGGAAAGGTATGTTTCTTTTGTTTTTTTTGTTACGCTTTTGTGTGAAAAATAAAAAAGACTGGTTAAGACCAAAGCCGGAAAATCATATTAAAGTCAGTGAGAATAAAATATGTCAGAAATTGAAATGTTAGTCATGACAGCGCTTGCATGCTTAGGAATGGTAATGCTTGTTGGCGGACCCGCAATGGTTCTCTATGCGGTATATAAGAAAAAAAAGAAGCAGGCACTAGCTTAAATATTGAGGTGGAATACAGCTAAGTGGATGAATTGGTTCTTATTTAACCAGTCGATGTGTGTTTTTGAAAAAATATCTAATTAAGGCTGGTAATTCTCTGCTAGCTGTATAGAATACTCATCACTTCTTAGATAATGTTGATTTTAAGAAGTGCTGTAACAGCATTACAGGGGTGTAGCTCCAATTGGCAGAGCAGCGGATTCCAAATCCGCGTGTTGGGAGTTCGAATCTCTCCACCCCTGCCACATTTAAAAGCCTCGACTACGGTCGGGGCTTTGCTGTATCTAGGCTTTAGTAAATTGTTTAAGGTCAAGTCATATAGACAAATGTGAAATTAGACTTGTTGCTCTTTCTTATTAGTTATAGCATCAGGCCATTGTTATCAATTTCATTTGATAACGGGTGATGGAGTTCCACCTTTAACCGCTCATCTGAGATGATGACTCCTATCGTAGTAGGGTAGATCCGTCTATGGTAGGGTAAACATAATTTGCCATAGCTTCTATCCTTGAAATTAACTCAGTAAAAGATAGAAAACGGTATGGCTCATCCTTTAAGTACAAACCCTAAAATATTCGTCCAAATTTTGCGTTGGACACTGCTTATCATTCCTGTTGCTGTTCTTGTCGGTTCATTCAATGCTTTTTTCCTATGGATCCTTAGCTTAGCGACAAGCACTCGTATTGATAACCCTTGGTTAATCTATTTCTTACCGCTGGCTGGTATCATCATTGTTTATTGCTACCGCAACCTTGGGAAAAATTCAGAAGGTGGTAATAACCTGATTATGGATGAAATTCATAAACCAGGTGCAGGCATTCCTGCTCGTATGGGGCCGTTGGTACTGCTCACCACTGTGATAACCCATTTATTCGGAGGCTCTGCAGGGCGTGAAGGAACTGCCGTTCAGATCGGCGGGGCATCGACTCATTGGTTAGCGCGAAAATTTAAGCTGAATGAAGCTGATACTCGATTGATGCTTATTGCTGGGGTTGCCGCTGGATTTGGTGCTGTATTCGGAACACCGCTCACAGGGGCTATTTTTGCTCTCGAAGTACTCGCTATTGGCCGTTTGCGTTATGACGCAATTATTCCTGCACTCTTTGCTGCTATTTTGGCTGATGTTGTTTGTACCGCTTGGGGGGTACACCATACTCACTACCGAATTGATTTTCTCGAAACCATTACTATTTTTGAACATGCTGTGAAAGTAGATTTATTTTTGGTGGGAAAGATTGTATTGGCAGCAGTCGCTTTTGGCCTTGCTGGTTATTTGTTTGGTGAGTTAACCCATGCCTTTAAAGACATATTCAAAGCAACATTGAAGAATCCATACCTAATTGTTGTTGTTGGGGGATGCATCGTGATTGCATCAGTACAGCTTATTGGCAATTATGATTATATTGGCCTTGGTGTGTATTCAAGCCGTGAGGGTGGTGTCAGCATACTCAGCGCCTTTCAGGACGGTGGGGCTGAGTGGTATAGCTGGTTGCTGAAGTTAATACTCACTGCAGTGACGCTGGCTGCTGGCTTTAAAGGCGGAGAAGTCACACCATTGTTCTTTGTGGGGGCTACGCTAGGTAATACATTAGCGTGGGTATTGGGGGCACCAGTTGATCTGTTCGCCGCTTTAGGCTTTCTCGCGGTATTTGCCGCCGCAACCAATACACCGCTTGCATGTACTATCATGGGGGTTGAGCTGTTTGGAGCTGATCATATGCTGTATTTTGCGATTGCTTGTTATACGGCTTATTACTTCAGCGGCCATACGGGTATCTATTCATCACAGCGCGTTGCGGTACCGAAGCTATTTGATTTAGACGGGGCGCCTAAGATCACTCATAAACTTGGTGAACTCCGTGAGACGCACTCATCTTTGCTGAAAAGCTTAGTAAAAAAATATAAATAGTGCTTAGCCTTATCATCAAGGCTGTCAAAATAAATGCGATTTTTGTTAACAAAGTATCAGTTTTATGTTTCGTTCACTTGCCGGGTATTAATCGATTACATATACTGACCTTTCAACTTGTCGGAGTGCCAATTGGCTGAGACCGCATTGCGGGATCCGTAGAACCTGATCAGGCTAATACCTGCGAAGGGAACAAGAGAAAATCTTCTGATAATGCTGTATTCGCAGCTGCAGTTCCAGATGATGCTACATTCCTACATGTAGCCTCTTGTTTAAGCACCAATCCGCCAAGCAACTTCCCTACTATGGAATGATAGGAAATTGCTATGACGAATCGCAAACAAGCGAGACTGGAAGCTAAACAATTTATAGAGTCACTAACTGCCCAACCGTACCCTAACTCTCAAAAGGTTTATGTTACAGGTAGCCGGGATGATATCCGGGTACCTATGCGTGAAATTACGCTAGCCGATAGCCTGATCGGTGGAACAAAAGATGAACCTGCCTTTGAGCCGAATGAGCCTGTCCGAGTTTATGACACCTCTGGTTATTATACCGATCCTGAACATCAAATAGATATCTACAGTGGTTTACCTAAATTACGTGAAAGCTGGATTGCTGAACGCGGTGATACCGAGTTATTGGATGATCTTAGTTCTGCTTACTCAAAAGAGCGGCTAGCTGACGATACACTGGATGAATTACGTTTTGGTGAGCGTTCTCGTGTACGTCGTGCTGTTACTGGCGCTAATGTTACTCAGCTTCATTATGCTCGAAAAGGGGTCATTACTCCTGAAATGGAATTTATCGCGATCCGTGAAAATATGGGACGAGCGAAATACCGTGACGAAGTACTGAACCAGCAACATCATGGTATGCCCCTTGGTGCTAATTTACCCCGCGATATTACCCCAGAGTTTGTACGTCAAGAAGTCGCAGAAGGGCGTGCCATTATTCCATCGAACATCAATCACCCTGAGTCTGAGCCCATGATTATCGGGCGTAACTTCCTGGTGAAAGTAAATGCCAATATTGGTAACTCATCAGTGAGCTCTTCGATTGAAGAAGAGGTTGAAAAATTAGTGTGGTCGACCCGTTGGGGCGGCGACACGGTGATGGATCTATCGACGGGACGTAATATTCACGAGACCCGAGAGTGGATCATCCGCAACAGCCCGGTGCCGATTGGTACAGTACCTATGTATCAAGCGCTAGAGAAAGTAAATGGAGTTGCTGAAAACCTCAATTGGACCGTTTTCAGAGACACCTTGCTTGAGCAAGCTGAACAGGGCGTTGATTACTTCACTATTCATGCTGGCGTACTACTTCGTTATGTACCGATGACGGCCAAACGGGTAACTGGCATTGTCTCCCGTGGCGGTTCGATTATGGCAAAGTGGTGTCTGGCGCATCACCAAGAAAGCTTTTTGTACCAGCATTTTCGTGAGATATGCGAAATATGTGCCCAATACGATATTGCCCTGTCTTTAGGGGATGGTTTGCGTCCTGGCTCAGTTGCTGATGCCAATGATGAAGCGCAGTTCAGTGAGCTTCGTACATTGGGTGAGTTAACGAAGGTTGCATGGGAGTACGATGTACAGGTGATGATTGAAGGCCCAGGTCATGTGCCAATGCATATGATCAAAGAAAATATGGAAGAGCAACTAAAGCACTGCCATGAAGCCCCTTTTTATACGCTTGGCCCACTCACCACTGATATCGCACCAGGTTATGACCATATTACCTCAGGTATCGGCGCTGCGATGATTGGTTGGTATGGCTGTGCCATGCTCTGCTATGTTACGCCGAAAGAGCACCTAGGCTTGCCCAATAAAGAGGATGTAAAAGTAGGGCTGATCACCTACAAATTGTGTGCACATGCGGCAGATTTGGCGAAGGGCCACCCCGGCGCACAAGTCCGAGATAATGCGCTTTCAAAAGCGCGCTTTGAATTCCGCTGGGAAGACCAATTTAACCTAGCTTTAGACCCTGTTACAGCAAGGGCCTATCATGACGAGACACTACCTCAAGAATCTGGAAAAGTTGCACATTTTTGTTCTATGTGTGGCCCTAAATTCTGCTCAATGAAAATCTCACAGGAAGTTCGCGAATACGCTCATGGCCTTGAACAAGAGGGTGATTTGGCTATTCAGCTATTGGACGATCCGCTAGAGGGGATGCAGCAGAAATCGGATGAATTCCGTTCAAGAGGCAGTGAACTCTACCACCCTATGCAAGAGGAAAACTAATGAGCACTTTGTGTTTACCCGATCACCTGACCCCGCTATTAATGCATATTGAGCCTTTATTGGCGGCGGCTGAACAGTATCAGTTAGGCGAACCCGTTCGTGTGGGAAGTAGTGAGTCGGCAGTGGTAGACATGCATGTTGATCAGCGACCATTAGCCATTGCTTTTAATGAGGAATGCCTAACGGGTGATGGGTATACAGTGCGTGACCAATGGGTTACGCCTTACCCGAGTGTATCTGAGCTGCAGCAAGCGGTTGCTGCTCAGCCGAAGCTGATTATCTGTGGCTTGCCCACAGAGCGTGGCTGTGTGGATATTTGGCATCATAATGGTGAAGCGCGGGCAGTGTATTGCCACGATGCTGGCTCGAGTGAGCCGCAACGTGCAATGTTGTTAACTGCTTTAGCCTTAGATTACCCGTTAGAAGATGCGGTTACATTAGCGCGCGCATATGCCCGAAGCCATGCGAGTGCAGTTTGGCCTATGGGGCGTGAATTGTTTCCTCGTCCTTTAACGGCCAATCACCCCGAGGTGGATGCGCTAGGCTGGGTAAGCACAGAGGTGCCTGTTACTTCATTCGCAAAAACAGATCCACAGAAAATGGCCTTGTATCCGGTTGTCGATACCGCTGAGTGGGTAGAGAAAGTACTAGAGCTGGGGGTGAAAACCACTCAGCTACGGATAAAAGATCCTTCAGAACCGTCATTGCCGGCACAAGTAGCAAACATTATTGCAGCAGGCAATGCACATCAGGCACAGGTATTTGTTAATGACTACTGGCAACTAGCCATTGAGCATCAGGCTTATGGGGTGCACTTGGGGCAGGAGGACTTGGAAACTGCTGATCTGGCTGCAATCCAGCAAGCTGGTTTGCGCCTTGGTTTATCCACCCATGGCTATTACGAAATCCTTCGAGCTATAGAGTTTGCTCCAAGTTATATCGCATTAGGTCATATTTACCCAACGACGACCAAAGACATGCCATCTAAACCGCAAGGACTGAGTCGTTTAGCGCTATACCAGAAGTTAATTGATGACGCTTTTCCAACGGTTGCTATCGGTGGTATCGACTTATCTCGGGCAGAAAGTGTCTGGCAAACTGGTGTTAGTAGTGTAGCGGTAGTACGCGCAGTGACTCAGGCTGAAGATCCGCAGGCTGCGGTGGATGCTTTTAATCACATACTGCTTCGTCCAGTGTCACATTAAGGTTGCTTGATATGCTAACAGATCAGGAATTTCTGCGTTATAACCGCCAAATCATGTTGCCTGAAGTCGGCGTGCAAGGGCAAGAGCAATTGACTAAGGCACACGTACTGTTAGTCGGGGCGGGCGGTTTAGGCTCTGCTGCGGTTCTGTATTTGGCTGGCGCAGGCGTTGGTAATCTTGTCATTGCTGATGATGATGAGGTGGATAGTTCTAATCTTCAGCGACAAGTGATTTATCGCGATGAACACCAAGGAAAAAGTAAGGCTGAGATGGCGGCAGAACAAGCCCGATCATTGAATCCTTATATCCGAGTTCGTCCTGTAAAAGCGCGGTTGGCTGATCAACGTTTGGCAATGGAAATTTCGTTAGCTGATGTGGTGCTTGATTGCTCGGATAACTTGCCGACTCGCCATGCTGTGAACAAGGCGTGTTTTGAAGCCAACACACCATTGATTTCTGGGGCTGCGATTCGTTGGCAAGGGCAATTAATGGCGTTTGATTTCCGTGACGGGCGAGGGCCGTGTTACCACTGCTTATTCCCATGGCAAGAAGATGCCCCACAAGAGTCGCAAAACTGCAGTAACTCGGGTATTGCTGGTCCTGTTGTTGGCATGATGGGAACCATGCAGGCTCTAGAAGCCATTAAACTGGTTACTGGCGCAGGGGGAGTCGCTTTTTCTGCTTTACAGCAATTTGATGGTTTAACCATGGCTTGGCAAAAATTTAATCTCGCAACAGACAGTAAGTGTCCGGTATGTGGCACAGGGGAGTAAAGCAACGATGACAACAACCATAATGAACCAGTTACTGGTCAATGATAAGCCTGTCGATGTCGCAGAAGGTACGACACTAGTTGCCCTGCTTAATCAGTTGGATATGCCGCTACAAGCAACAGCTGTGGCACTTAATGATGACATTGTCGCCCGCACCGAGTGGGAAACAACACAATTAAACGCGGGTGATCGTATTGCCCTTTTTCAAGCCATTGCTGGAGGCTAAATGTTAACTATCGCAGGGAAAACCTTCTCTTCACGTCTATTTACTGGCACAGGGAAGTACGCAAATAGCGCGACAATGGCAGAGTCTATTATTGCCTCTCAATCAGAGCTAGTAACGATGGCATTGAAGCGGGTTGATATCGAAAACCGTGACGATGACATTTTGACCCCATTGATTAAAGCTGGGGTCAATCTGCTACCGAACACTTCCGGCGCTAAAAATGCCAAAGAAGCTGTATTTGCGGCTAAATTGGCACGAGAAGCCCTAGGTACCAACTGGCTAAAATTGGAAATTCATCCAGATCCTAAGTACTTAATGCCTGATCCGATTGAAACATTAGCGGCTGCAGAAGTGTTAGTACGAGAAGGATTTATCGTACTGCCATATTGCCATGCTGATCCGGTACTGTGTAAGCGTTTGGAAGAAGTTGGCTGTGCTGCGGTAATGCCACTGGGTGCGCCAATTGGTTCAAATAAGGGCTTGGCCTCTCGTGACTTTTTAGAAATTATCATCGACCAAGCACGCGTGCCTGTGATTGTTGATGCTGGTATCGGTGCACCATCTCATGCTGCAGAAGCGATGGAGATGGGGGCTGATGCGGTGTTGGTGAATACTGCTATTGCTGCTGCAGCTGATCCGATAGCTATGGGACGCGCATTCCAAATGGCTGTAGAGAGTGGACGAATGGCCTACGAAGCAGGACTGGCAGGTACCGTTAACCACGCGATTGCCTCGAGCCCATTAACCGCTTTCTTAGATCAAACAGCATAAGGATCTCGCGATGAGTTTCGTCGATGTATGGAAACAGCTTGATTGGGATGATGTCAGGCTTTCTATTTACAGTAAAACAGCGGGTGATGTTGAACGCGCCCTGCGTAAACCGAAGCGTGACCTAGAAGATTTCAAAGCTTTGATTTCACCAGCCGCTGAGCCGTACCTTGAGCAAATGGCTCAGCAATCTGCGGCATTAACGCGAAAACGCTTTGGCCATACTATCTCGTTTTATGTCCCGCTTTATCTGTCAAACTTGTGTGCCAATGCGTGCACTTATTGTGGTTTTTCAATGGAAAACCGGATCAAGCGGCGGACGTTGACGGTCGATGAAATTGGTCGTGAATGTGCTGCTATCAAAGCAATGAACTTCGACAATATCTTATTGGTTACCGGTGAGCATGAGCGCAAGGTTGGTATGGAATACTTCCGTGAAGCCTTGCCTGCTATCAAATCGCAGTTTAGCTACCTCTCAATGGAGGTACAGCCACTCGAGCAGGATGAGTACGCTGAGCTGAAAACACTCGGTTTAGATGCGGTGATGGTGTATCAAGAAACCTACAGCGCCCCGACCTACGCCGAGCATCACCTGCGTGGCAATAAGATGGATTTTGAGTATCGTCTAGACACGCCAGATCGCCTTGCTCGAGCGGGTATTGATAAAATTGGTATTGGTGCATTGATTGGTTTGGAAGAGTGGCGAACCGACTGCTTCTTTGCCGCTAGCCATCTTGATTATTTAGAGCGTACATACTGGCAGACGCGTTATTCAATATCGTTCCCGCGTTTGCGCCCGTGTGAAGGAGGCTTGCAGCCAAAATCAGTCATGTCTGACCGCCAATTAGTACAGTTAATTTGTGCTTACCGATTGTTGAACCCTGAAGTTGAGCTCTCGTTGTCTACCCGTGAATCATCGCAATTTAGGGATAACGTGTTACCGCTGGGTATCACCAGTATGTCGGCGGCATCGAAAACCCAACCGGGTGGCTATGCCGATGATGAGCCTGAGCTAGAACAGTTTTCGATTAGTGATGATCGTTCTGCTGCTGCTGTTGCCTCGGCAGTGAAGCAAAATGGCTTTGAAGTGGTATGGAAAGATTGGCACCACGCATACTCGGGCTAACCGCAATTATTCCAAGTTTTGGATGTAAAAACGCCCGCAGCTTTGCGGGCGTTTTTTTAGCAGTACTCGTTTGTCGGCGAGCTATCGTACTAGCGGTGCAGTTGCTTGTTCTAGCCAAGCCAGTACTTCACCGTCAAGTGATGGGCTGACGACTTCAAACACCGTCTGATGATAGTTGTTTAGCCAAGTTAGCTCTGTATCTGTCATCAGTGACAAATCGACTAAACGACGATCGATAGGTGCACGTGTTAATGATTCAAAGCCCATTACCGTCATGTCACCAGCCGTTTCAACCTCGACCACAAGCTCAAGGTTTTCAATGCGAATACCAAAAGCATCTGCACGGTAGTAACCCGGCTCATTAGATAGCACCATACCTGGTAGTAAGGCTGTTGGGTTGTAGACCTTCGCAATGCGCTGCGGCCCTTCATGTACACTCAAGAAATGACCGACGCCATGGCCTGTGCCGTGATCATAGTCAAAGCCGTATGCCCATAGGTGTTGGCGAGCTAATGCATCAAGCTGTGAGCCTGTTGTACCTTTAGGGAAACGGGCTGAGGTTAAGGCAATATGGCCTTTCAGTACGAGGGTGAAAGTTTGCTTAACTTCATCACTCGGCTGGCCGATGGCTATCGTACGGGTAATATCCGTCGTGCCATCTGGGTACTGACCGCCTGAATCAACCAAATAAACATTGTCCATCTCCAGCACACTTGGTTCAGGCTGGTTTAGGTGATTGTAGTGGCACATGGCTGCATTACCCGCAGCGGCTGAAATGGTATCGAAACTGACATCGCTGCAGCTGCTATCTTCAGCGCGGAATTGCCATAGCTGATCAGACAGCGTGCCTTCATCGAGCAGGTTTCCTTGGGCAACTTGAGCATCAACCCACGACAAGAATTTAGTTACCGCAACACCATCACGGATATGACAGGCTTTCATACCGGCGATTTCTGTCGGATTTTTGGCTGCTTTTGGTAACAGGCATGGGTCCGCAGCCTCAATGATTGTTGCATCTGCCGCGCGCAATACTTGGCTTGACCATGCATTGCTCGTGGCTGGATCAACTAACACGGTTTTACCGCCAAGTTGCTTCAAGCTGGCTTCCAGTGCTTCTGGTGCCTGTACGCGAACACCGTTACCCACATGTGCTGTAAAATCTTGTGGCAGGCGAGTCGGGTCAATGAAAAAATCAACACTTTTATCGGCATGCAGTACTGCCGTTGAAAGTAAGACGGGTAGGCTAGGTACATCACTACCACGTACATTGAGTAACCAAGCAATGCTGTCGAGCTGGGTTAATAGGACTGCATCTGCCCCTTGTTTCTGTAGCTCTGCCGCAATTTGTTGGCGCTTGTCGGTACTGCTCTGGCCGACATATTCAAGTCCCATCAGTTTCGCGTTTGAGAGTGTGGCATCTGGGCGGTCATGCCAATAGGTCTCTATTGGGTTTTGCTCTATGCACACTAATTCCAATGCGCTATTAAGCTGTTCAGTCGTGCGGGTTAGCCATGCTCCACTGTGCAAGCGAGCATCAATGGCCACTTTACTTCCTGTTGCAAGGTTCTCTTGTGCCCATGTAACAGGAGGCTCTTCAATCAGGTGGCGGTACTCAAAAACATCACCCGGTACTTGTTTGCGCACTTGTACAACATAGCGGCCATCGACGAAGACTGCGGCTTTATCTTGGGTGATCACTGCCATGCCCGCAGAGCCGGTAAAACCGGTAGCCCAGTGCAGGCGCTCATTATGGGCCGGGATGTATTCACCGAGATATTCATCTTCATGAGGAATAAGCAGTGCATCGAGCTGGTTTGCTACCAGCCATTGGCGGATCTGCTCAACACGTTGTGAGATAACAGCTTGCATGTTTTGTTCCTTTTAAATGTCACCGTCCTTGCTGACGGAAATGAAGAGAGCGGCCTATAGGATTATTATATCCGTAGAGACTAAGGAAAAAGAGGCCGTTCGATGAGGTTAAGTTAGCGGTTTTGTCGTCGTGCTGCAATTAGGTGCTTTGCAAATAGTGATGCGCATGGAGAGCTTTACGGATCGGGAAAACGAGTGATATTCCTAAATGGAAAGTACGGATTGAATATATACCATTTCTATTCATATCTTGAAACTCGTAGACTGGTGATCTAGATTAAATAGGAACACCTTATGACCACCACGCCCCCCCCTCAAGCTGGATCGCGCCTCATTGCCTTAATGGTAACGCTGGTTCTGTTTAGTCCTTTAGCGATTGATATTTATTTACCGGCATTGCCTGCAATGGCTGATACGTTCGCGGTTGATAGTACCCGAGTACAAGACACTATTACTTGGTTTATGTTTAGTCTTGGCCTTGGCCAGTTATTAGCTGGACCACTAGCCGATCGCTTTGGCCGTCGTCCTATCGCACTGGCCGGGATCACCATTTATGCATTGAGTGCGGCATTGGCGTATACCGCTGAGACGCTAGACTTATTGTTAGTTGCCCGCTTTTTACAAGGGTTCGGTGCATGTGCAACGTCTGTTGCAGCGTTTGCTGCGGTACGTGATAGTTTTGGCCCAGAGAAAAGTGGGCGAATGATCAGTTACTTAAACGGCGCCATTTGTTTTATCCCAGCATTAGCACCGCTACTTGGTACATGGCTGACGCATCAATTTGGCTGGCGTTCTAACTTTAGTTTTATGGCAGGCTTTGCGGTTGTCGCGGGTATATTCATTCTGCTCTTTTTCAAAGAGACGCGCCCTCAAAGTACCAACGTACAAGGTTCAACTATTAGCTTATCGCGTTACTGGTCGGTATTAAAAGAGCCAACGTTCTTGTTTCACGCCACATTATGTATGTTAGCTATGGCGGTGATTTTAGCTTATGTCACGTCGGCACCAGTATGGTTAATGATGGAGCTGGGGCAAGATATGAACCAGTTTACGTTTTGGTTTGGTGTTAACGCTGCTTTTAATATTTTTGCCTGTATGGTTGCACCCAAATACATGGACCGATTTGGCACGCGCCACACCCTGAATACTGGATTGCTGACCTTGCTTATTGCTGGTATCGCAATGCTATTGCTTAGTCATATCGCACAGGCGTGGGCATTTATGGTGCCAATTTTCATGTCGTCTTTTGGTTTTGCTTTTGTCTTGGGCTCTGCGGCAGGCAAGGCGCTGGCACCATTCGGTGATCGTGCGGGTACGGCCGCGGCGTTATTAGGGTTATTCCAAATGAGTGGCGCGGGGCTGATGGTTGGCTTGACTCAGCGTCTAGATCTAACGCCTCCTAACTTAATGGTGCTGCAAATGTGGCTGCTATTACCGGGATTATTAATTTTATGGTCTAGATATGGCCAACGCTGGCATGCTCCTGTTTCAGCAGAAGCGGCTTAAATAACAGGTTCAATATACTAATAAGACGCCACCCTTTTAAGGCGCAGGGTCTCGACAACCCTTAGGCTCTTTTTGCCTGCCACCTTTGTGGCAGGCTTTTTTGTTTCTGGCAAGAGCCCAGACAACGATTAGACGGTGCTAGTGGATTCTACTTGTTTACCTTTCCATTGTTGAACCACTAAACCACAGACAATCAACACCAAACCAACCAACGTTGAAGGATGGATTTCTTCACCGATGATTGTTGCTAGCAACATCAGAGAGATAAATGGTGAAATAAAGATAAGGTTGCTGATCCTTGCGGTATTGCGAGTAAGCTTGAGTGCATTGATCCACAAAACAAAAGTGATCCCCATTTCAAATAAACCGACATAGCTAACCGCAGCCCAGCCTTGCCAAGGTACTAGTGACCACCCGCCTAGGTATACACTCAGTCCAATCGAGAAAGGAAGAGACACTAAAAAGCCAAGCAGTACCCCAAGTACCGGTTCGGCTTGGTTCTTAGCGTTTAAAATCCAGTACATTGCCCAGAGTAACGTAGAGAGTAAGGCCAATGCGACACCTGTCGGGCTATCAAATTGTAACGCCAGAACATCACCTTTAGTCGCAATGATGATCACACCCACATACCCTAAAGCACAGGCCGCCCAGTCTTGTTTACGGATTTTCTGCCCAAGAAAAACAGCTGCCATTAATGTCAGGGTGATCGCCCAGCTGTAATTCAATGGCTGGGCTTGCGAAGCAGGTAATAGCTCGTACGACTTAAATAAAATTAGATAATAAGCGAATGGATTGATCAGGCCGAGCAGTACGTAGTACCACGGGCGAGCCAAGAAGGTGCGGCCAAGTAAGTGCAACTTGCCTTGGAAAATAGCGATACCGGCAAGAGCAATAGCCGAGACAATGCTGGCAGCAACCAGCATTTGGACTGGGGTAAAGAAATCCAAGGTGATTTTAAAGGCCGTTGCAACCGTCGACCAAAGTAATACCGCAGCAAGCCCGTAGCCGAGCGCATAACGTTCGTTCATTGTTCATCCATAATCAAATATAAAGTGCCGAGCTGGCGAAAGGCCCAACGGCGAGAGCGTCAGTCTAGTCGATTGTTGTAATGTCGACTAGATCATTCCTATTAGGGATGTGATGTTCTCCTGAATGCAGGCGGCGAGAGCGATAACATCTGGACATTTATCCAGTATCCTTTTAGCCTTTAATCTCTGTTTTTGGCGGTTAGCCCCGCTTATATATTCAAAGATTCAAGGTATTAAGCATGATTAATGAATGGCTGTCAGGATATGGTTTGGCAGCAATAATGGCATTCTTTGGGGCGGCCATAGCCAGTGTCACCACCGCTTGGCTTGTTAAGCAACGCTGGCAACAACAACAGCAGTTGCTGTTACAGCAGGTTGAATCAGATAAGCGATTGGTTGAAAGCCGTGAACAGCAGTTTATGAGCCAGCTTGATGAGCGGAATAAAGATCTGGATGAAATGGATATCGAGCGCGATCGCCTTACCAATGAGGTGCGTCAGATGCATGCTCGCCTTGCGGCTGCTTTGGAGAAAATGCGCCATTTCGAAGCGCTGAAAAATGAAAAGCAATACTTTAGCGAACAGCTTGAAAACGCGCGTATGGCCAATGCCGGTCTTGAAGCGGATCTACGTGAACAAGAAGCCCGTCATTTTGAAGAGCAAAAAGCAGCGGATGAGAAAATTGCTTTACTTGAAAATGCCGAAGAACGGCTACGTGTACAGTTTGAAAGCTTGGCCAACCGCTTATTTGAGCAAAAGACCCGCACAGTGGATGAGCAAAATCGTCTTAGTATGGAAACCTTATTAAGTCCTTTGAAAGCACAGTTGGAAGGGTTTAAGAAGCAGGTTAATGACAATTTCAGCCAAGAAGCGCGTGAGCGTCATACCTTGGTGCATGAAATCAATAACCTCAAACAGCTAAATGAGCAAATGGCGCGTGAAGCGGTCAACCTAACGCAAGCACTAAAGGGTGATAACAAAGCTCAGGGTAACTGGGGGGAAGTCGTACTGTCGCGTGTACTTAGCGAATCAGGCCTTCGTGATGGCCATGAGTATCAAACTCAGGTCAGTTTAGAAAATGATGATGGCAAACGCTATCAGCCCGATGTTGTGGTGCATCTACCGCAAAGTAAGGATGTGGTGATCGATGCCAAAATGTCATTGCTTGCTTACGAACGTTTCTTTAATGCTGAAACCAGTGCAGAACAAGAGTTAGCGTTGAGTGAGCATGTTGCTTCTGTCCGTGGTCACATTCGGGGTTTAAGCCGCAAGGACTACCATCAACTTCATGGCGTGCAAAGCTTGGACTATGTGTTGATGTTCATCCCGGTTGAACCTGCTTTTCAGGCGGCCATCGAAACTGATCCAAGCTTAATCCGTGATGCTATGGATCAAAATATCATGTTGGTTAGTCCTACGACGTTGCTGGTGGCATTGCGTACCATTAATAATCTATGGCGCAATGAGCGGCAAAATCAAAATGCGAAGCACATAGCTGAACGAGCAAGCAAGCTCTATGACAAACTCCGCTTGTTTGTCACAGATATGGAGTCGGTGGGGGCATCCCTCGATAAGGCGAGCCAAAGCTATCAGGGTGCAATGAATAAGTTGCTTACAGGTAGAGGCAATGTGATCCGCCAAGCGGAAGGTTTTAAGCAGCTGGGTGTTGAGGTCAAACGCGATATAAACCCACTACTTGCGGAAAGAGCGCTGCTTGGCGCTGCCGATGACGATACGGCTGAACCTTCGCCTGCGATGAGTCATCGACTTTCGTTACAGGCGAGTGAAGAAAATGATTTGTCGTAGTGCTTTGAGCAAAGCTCAACCATCAAGTACACTAGACCAGTTTATGACAGTTTGATAACCATGACGGATGTAGCATGACGGACACCTCACTAGATACCACACACTTTGGTTACCGCACCGTAGCCAAGGAAGAGAAGGCAGAGATGGTTGCAGAAGTATTCCACTCTGTAGCTGCGAAATACGACATCATGAATGATTTGATGTCGATGGGCGTCCATCGCGTTTGGAAACGCTTCACCATTGATTGCAGTGGTGTTCGCCGCGGCCATAAAGTGTTGGATTTAGGGGGCGGTACTGGCGATCTAACCGCAAAATTCTCACGCATTGTGGGTGATGATGGCCAGGTGATCCTCGCTGATATCAATAACTCGATGCTGAATGTTGGCCGCAGTAAGTTACGTGATATGGGGGTTGTCGGCAATGTTGGGTATGTGCAGGCGAATGCCGAAGAACTACCATTTCCTGATGACTTCTTCGATTGTATTACCATCAGCTTCTGCCTGCGTAATGTCACTGATAAAGAGAAAGCGCTGCGTTCTATGTATCGCGTATTAAAGCCAGGTGGTCGTTTATTGGTACTTGAATTCTCGAAGCCAATCCTTGAGCCTCTTTCGAAAGTCTATGACGCATACTCCTTTCACCTATTGCCAAAAATGGGCGAAATCATTGCGAATGATGCCGAGAGCTACCGTTATTTAGCTGAATCTATTCGCATGCATCCCGATCAAAATACCTTAGAAGGTATGATGCAGGATGCTGGTTTTGAACAGACTCAATATTACAACCTAACCGGTGGTATCGTTGCGTTGCACCGTGGCTTTAAGTTCTGAGGATGTTATGCCTGTTGATGTATTAGTCACTGGGGCGATAGAAACATCGCTAAATACCCTGCTAAAAGAAGATGAAGACAGCCAGCGTCGGTTGGCTCGTTTACGCGGAAAAATTATTGGTGTCACCATCAATGAGTTTGGTAAACAGCTGTACTTTGTTTTTAGCCAGCAGATCGATGTATTGGGTGCGTATGAAGGTGAGGTTGATTGTCAGCTTGCCCTGAACCTGTCTGTACTGCCTGAATTGCGCCAACAGGCTAATTTGACTCAGTTGATCAAGGCGGACAAATTATCTCTTGAGGGGGATATTCAGCTCGCCCAGCAATTCTCAGCGCTGTTAAATAGTTTGAAACCTGATGTCGAAGAAAAAATTTCGCAATATACCGGTGATATAGTGGCACATACTTTGGTGGGTGGGCTGAAAAATAGCGCTCAAGTATTACGTCATGGAATCGAACGCCGTCAGCAATATTTGGCTGAAGTGATCACGGAAGAGTGGAAGCTTGCACCGCAAGCGTTGGAAATTGCACATTTTGCTGATCAGGTTGATGATTTGAAATCCGATGTAGCAAGGTGTGAAGCACGTATGAAGGTGATAATGGAGCGTTATGCATCATGATGGCACTGTCTGAATTTAAGCGCCTTTATCAGATCACTGCGGTTCAACTGCGTTATGGCCTTGATGAATTATTACCTGACGACCCACGGTTGAAATTACCGAAAGCGGCACGTAAGTCATTAGTGTGGATGAAAAATGAGCACCCAGACAAACCGCTGGGCGAGCGTCTACGTTTGGCGCTGCAAGAGCTTGGGCCGGTTTGGATTAAGTTCGGGCAAATGATGTCAACGCGCCGAGACTTATTTCCACCACACATCGCAGATCAACTTGCCATGCTGCAAGATCAGGTTGCCCCGTTTGATGGCAAACTGGCCAAGCAACACATGGAAACATCATTAGGCGGGCCGTTAGAAACATGGTTTGATGACTTTGATGAGACGCCATTGGCGTCAGCCTCGATAGCGCAAGTGCATACCGCGACATTAAAAGAGACGGGTGCAGAAATCGTTCTAAAGGTTATCCGTCCTGATATCTTGCCGGTGATCCGCGCTGATATTAAGCTAATGTACCGTATGGCTAAAATCCTGTCGCGGATGTTACCTGAAGCGAGGCGATTACGACCAATAGAGGTGGTACGCGAATATGAGAAAACGTTGCTAGACGAGCTAAACCTGATGCGCGAAGCTGCAAATGGTATTCAGCTGCGACGTAATTTCGAAGACAGTGACATGTTATATGTGCCTGAAGTTTATACCGATCTCAGCAGTGAACGTTTACTGGTGATGGAGCGTATATATGGTATTCAGGTATCCGATGTGGATGCGCTGGTGGCTAACGGCACCGATCTGAAGTTGTTATCGGAAAATGCCGTGACCATCTTCTTTACCCAAGTGTTCCGTGATAGTTTTTTCCATGCTGACATGCACCCTGGGAATATCTTCGTGGCGCGGGAAAACCCTGAAACGCCACAATGGATAGCCTTGGATTGCGGTATCGTCGGTACGCTAAACCGCGAAGATAAGCGCTATCTTGCGGAAAATTTACTGGCATTTTTCCATCGAGACTACCGTAAAGTCGCCGAGCTGCATGTTGATTCTGGCTGGGTGCCACAAGATACCAATGTCGATGAGTTTGAATTTGCTATTCGTACCGTGTGCGAGCCGATTTTTGAAAAACCCTTGGCCGAGATTTCGTTTGGTCATGTGTTACTGAATTTGTTTAATACTGCGCGCCGCTTCAATATGGAAGTGCAGCCACAATTGGTATTACTACAAAAAACCTTATTGTATGTAGAAGGGCTTGGTCGCCAGTTATACCCACAGCTTGATTTGTGGGATACCGCGAAACCATTCCTTGAAGATTGGATGTCTCGTCAAGTCGGCCCGCAAGCCGTGATTGATGGCGTTAAAAGCCGTGCACCATTCTGGGCGGAAAAGTTACCCGAATTACCGGAATTACTTTACGATAGTTTGCGTCAGGGCAATGCTCTGAATCAGCGTATCGATACACTCTATGATAGTTTTATGGAGAGTCGGCGTTATCAGGGTCAGGCTAGGTTCCATTTTGGCATTGGTGCAACTCTGGTTGTATGTTCTGCCATACTTTTTAGTAATCATGTTGAAACCTATCCAGTCATAACGGCTGTAATGGGTATCACGTTTTGGTTACTTGGTTGGCGCGCTTGCCGAAAATAGACGGTAGAGTATGCGACCAACACACAAAACGTTTTCTTATCAACCACAATAAGCTGAGGTAAAACAAGCATGGGTGGTATTAGTATCTGGCAACTGCTTATCATTGCACTGATCATTGTGCTTTTATTCGGAACAAAGAAACTACGTTCATTAGGCGGTGACCTAGGTTCGGCGGTGAAAGGTTTCAAAAAAGCCATCGGTGACGATGAGCCGACTGAAAAGAAAGAAGCGGATGCGGATTTCGATCAGAAGAAGCTTGCTGAAGAGCAGCAAGATCAACAGGCTCAAAAGAGCCAGAAAGATAAAGAGCAGGTTTAACGCGTGTTTGATATCGGGTTCTGGGAGCTAATACTGATCTCTGTTGTGGGATTAGTTGTACTGGGGCCGGAACGCCTTCCCGTCGCGATCCGTTCGGTATCGCGTTGGGTTGGTGCTGCTCGTAATATGGCAAACTCGGTGAAAGATGAACTGTCTCAGGAACTTAAAATCCAAGAGTTGCAGGAAAATCTTAAAAAAGCTGAGAAAATGGGTATGGAAGATCTCGCACCGGAACTGCGAGATTCTGTTGAGGAGCTGAAAAAAGCTGCTGCAGAAGTCCAACGCCCTTATGCCGATAAAAAAGACGAGCAGCCCTCGGCGACGACCTCTCAAAAGCAGGATTAAAGTAACTCACTATGTCTACAGTTGAAGACACGCAACCGCTATTCAGCCACCTTGTTGAGCTGCGTAACCGTCTGCTGCGTTCTATCCTGAGCGTCATTGTGGTTTTTCTTGGTCTGGTTTGGTTTGCTAACGACATCTATGCCTTTATGTCAGCCCCTTTGGTAGAACGTTTACCAGAAGGCGCGACAATGATCGCTACAGATGTCGCTTCACCATTCTTTGCGCCAATTAAGCTGACTTTGGTGACTTCGGTTTTTGTTGCGGTACCAATGATTTTGTATCAGATATGGGGCTTTATTGCACCAGGCCTATACAAACATGAGCGCAAGCTGATCATGCCGCTACTGTTTTCCAGTTCGCTATTGTTCTATGCGGGTGTTTCGTTCGCTTATTTCGTTGTATTCCCCTTGGTGTTTGGTTTCTTTACCAGCATTGCACCAGAGGGTGTACAGGTCGCGACTGATATTTCTAGCTACCTTGATTTCGTGCTGGCATTGTTTATGGCTTTCGGTATCGCATTTGAAATTCCGGTAGCCATTATCTTGCTATGTTGGACGGGGGCAACAGACCCACAGACACTGCGTACCAAACGACCTTATATTGTCGTCGCAGCGTTTGTCGTGGGCATGATGTTGACACCGCCAGATATCATTTCGCAAACGTTGTTAGCGATCCCAATGTGCCTACTGTTTGAAGTAGGACTGTTTTTCGCGAAGTTTTACGTCCGTGAAGAGCGAGAGGAAGATGATATTGCGGAAGACGAGCAATAATCACCGCTTTTGAATGATGAAAAAAACCGGCCTCGGCCGGTTTTTTTATGCTTGTTTTTCGCTAGTTCAGACCACTGAGGGTAATAATAATCGGTGCGGCCTTTTTAACGTGATTGTACTGCCATTACCATTTCTTCCAACATGACGACTGTACTTCGGCGATAGAAAGGGTGTTGAGTTGATGTATTGCAGTATCAAACATAGTGGGAAGCGTAAGCATCGCGGCATGCTACCGATACTAAAAAGCCAGCTCGATGAGCTGGCTTTTGGGAAGGGGGAGGTTGGACTATCTTGCTAGAAGAAGATATGTCCCATCATTGCAATGACTGGCAGGGTGACCAAAGTACGCAGAATAAAGATCATAAACAGTTCCCAAGGTTTTACTGGGATTTTACTACCGATCAGTAGGGCGCCGATTTCAGACATGTAAATCAGCTGCGTGACAGACATTGCTGCAATGACAAAGCGGGTCAAATCACTTTCAATGCTTGATGCCAAAATAGATGGCAAGAACATATCAGCAAAGCCGACCACGATAGTTTCTGATGCCGCTGTCGCTTCTGGAATACGTAGCAGTTCAAGGAACGGAATGAATGGTTGGCCAAGGATGCTGAATACTGGCGTGTTTTCAGCAATAACCAATGCTGCGGTACCAATGGCCATGACAACAGGTAGTACCCCGAAAATCATATCAACGGCATTTTCAATACCTTCAATAACCACTTTACGTAGGCTTTTTACTTCATTGGCTTTATTCAGTGCTTGCTCAAGACCGAAGCTAAATACTGTTTTACCTTCAGGTACGGCTTCAATGTTCGCAGTGCTTGATGTCGCGCCATCAACATAATGGTCTTTCTTCCAAGACAGTGGTGGTAAGCGTGGCACAATCACCGCGGCTGCTAATCCAGCCAGACACACTGTGAGGTAGAACGGGGCAAACATATGCTCAAGGTTTACTTGTGCAATAACAACCAAGCTAAAAGTAATAGAGACTGCGGTAAAGGTTGTACCAATGACCGCCGCTTCACGCTCGGTGTAAATCTTACTTTCGTATTGCTTACTCGTCATTAATACGCCAACACTGCCGTCACCAAGCCAAGAGGCAATACAGTTAACAGCAGAGCGGCCAGGTAGATTGAATAGCGGGCGCATAATGCGAGTGAACATTGCGCCAACAAACTCTAGCAGGCCAAAGTTAAGCAGCAGAGGGAGTAATAAACCGGCAAAAAGGAAGACAGAAAACAGGACCGGTAGAAGATCGTTTAATACCATGCCACCAGTATCACCGTGGTGGATCATTTCTGGGCCGATGGCGAAGAATGACATGATCGCGAAAATTGCCCCCATCTGCTGTACTACGAGCCATGGCAGAGTTGGGTTGAACAGGCCATTTAAAAAGCGATTTTCAGTTATTGCTTTCGGCTTTACTGCTTTAGTAAAAAGAGAAGCTGCAGCCGTTAGGGAAATTACAAACGTTACGATAGCCGGCAGCATACCGTCGAATAAGGCTTGAACCGATTTTGCCAATACCGCGATTGGGATCGTGATCGTACCTTGGTATTCAATCGGTGCCATGAAAAGGAATACACCGAGCAGTGACGGTAAAATAAACATCAGCCAATTGGCTTTCTGTTTTGATTTAGTAATAACCTGATCTTGCATGCCAGACCTTAAATAATTGTTTTGATTAGGAGTAAATAACCGCTGTTCCGTTTGGAATAAATATTCACTGATTGTCCATAATCAGGTGGTGAGAGATTACAGTTTTTCGATATAAATTGGAATAGTATTTGGCTAAAACTGGCTAGTTATTCAGTATTATGCTGTATGTGGCCACTATGTGTGGGTATTCATCTAATTGCCGGTGGTGAAGAAACTTATGCGTGCTTTTTTATATTAAATCCAAAAAGCTGATAGGGCGTGTCTGATAATGGTACTTAATTATGTGATATTGGCGACTAAGATAAGATGTTCGATCCGTTAGCGTTGATATATGGCTTCAAGCTTGTGTTGCAACCGCCTTATATTTTGGATGTAAAAAAGGGGCATCATAGCCCCTTTTATTATTGGTTTGCCAGTTAAGGCTTATCGCATAGTAACGAACTCTTCTGAGCCGGTTGGGTGGATAGCAACAACGCTATCGAAGTCTGCTTTGGTTGCGCCCATCTTCATCGCAACACCGAAGCCTTGGATCATTTCATCGACGGTATAACCAATACCGTGTAGACCAACAACTTTCTCGTCAGGTCCTGCGCAAACCAGCTTCATCTTACAAGGCTGACGGTGGGCAGTTACTGCAGTATACATCGCCGTAAATCCAGACTGGTATACTTTCACATTGTCTTCGCCAAACTCAGCAATTGCTTCTGCTTCGGTCTGGCCGATAGTACCGATTGGTGGGTGGCTAAATACCACGGTTGGTACCAGCTTATAGTCCATCTTCGCATCTGTCTTACCGTTAAACAGGCGTTCTGATAGTTGGCGACCTGCTTTAACCGCAACAGGGGTTAGCTCAATACCACCTTCCATGATATCGCCAACACAGTAAATGCCTTCAACATTTGTCTGCTGGTACTCATCAACTTTGATGTAGCCACGGTTATTGGTTTCAACACCCGTAGCGGCAAGGTTGATCTTGTCGGTGGTTGGGTTACGGCCGATCGCCCAAATTAATAGGTCAGTATTGTGTGACTCACCGTTTTCGAAGTGCAGGGTTGTCGACCCATCGGCTTCTTTCACGACTTCTTTTGGCACTGAATGGGTGTGCAGTGTTGGACCTTCTGCATCCATTACTTCGACTAACGTGTCGATGATCATTGGGTCAAAGCTGCGCAGTGGTGACTCTTTACGCACGAACAGGTGGGTATCTGTGCCTAGCGCACTTAATACACCTGCGATTTCAACCGCAATGTAGCCAGCACCAATAACTGCGGTACGCTTTGGTTGCTCGGTTAGCTCGAAGAAGCCGTTCGAATCGATACCGTGCTCGGCACCAGGTACATTCGGAATGGTTGGCTCACCGCCTACAGCAATCAGGATGTGGTCCGCAGTGTAGTGCTCACCGTTAACTTCAACTGTCTTTGCATCAACAAATCGAGCAAAACCGTTGATCACTTCAATGTTATTTTTACCCAGTACGTTGTCGTATGCGGTGTGAATACGGCTGATGTATGCTTCGCGGCTTTCAACCAGTTTGCTCCAGTTAAAGCCTTTCACATCGACATCAAAGCCATAATCTTTGGCGTATAAGTGCATTGCTTCAGCAATTTGCGCGCCGTGCCACATGACTTTTTTAGGTACACAACCAACGTTTACACAGGTACCGCCGAGGGCTTTGGCTTCAACTAATGCTACTTTTGCGCCATGCATTGCGGCACGGTTTGCTGATGCAATACCGCCGCTGCCACCACCGATACAAATGTAATCAAAATGCTTTGCCATGACTTTACTCCAATGATTTTATTGATTTGCTTACAGCTCCTGCTGTGCTTGCTCTAGTGTAATCAAGAATGAGATGAGTTACGAGAGGGGATGATCGAGAAAGTCAGAACTTAAAATAACAGGCATAAATAAGGCGGGAAACCCCCGCCTTAGATGATTTTGTATACCAAACTGGGCTTATTCCGGCACGATCCACTCGACTTTATGGTGGCCATGGCTTGGGGCAATGGCTTGTTGTAACCACGGTAGAATTGTTTTCATTTGGCTTTCTAGTTTCCACGGTGGATTGATCACTATCATGCCTGAAGCGGTCATACCACGTTCAGTGGTATCAGGTTCAACGCCTAGCTCAATCTGTAGTACTTTACGGATCCCGCCTTTTTCCAATCCACGTAGCATCTTGTCGATGTTCTCGCGATATACCACTGGGTACCAAATTGCGTAGGTGCCTGTTGCCCAGCGTTTATGGCTATCGATGATCGCATTCACCACGTCCATATACTCATGCTTGAGTTCGTAAGGTGGGTCGATGAGTACCACACCACGGCGCTCTTTCGGGGGCAGGCTGCCTTTTAGGCGTGCAAAGCCATCTTCCTTGTAAATTTTTACTTGGCGATCACTGCGAAATTCTTGCAATAGCAGAGGAAAATCACTTGGGTGCAGTTCCGTTAACACCATGCGATCTTGGTCGCGAAGCTGTGCACGAGCGACACGGGGTGAGCCTGGGTAGTAACGCAGTTCATCACTGTCATTAAGGGCTTTAATCGCCTCAAGATAAGTGGCGATGTCT
Organism: Photobacterium minamisatsumaniensis; assembly: GCF_050336695.1. Classification (NCBI taxonomy): domain Bacteria; kingdom Pseudomonadati; phylum Pseudomonadota; class Gammaproteobacteria; order Vibrionales; family Vibrionaceae; genus Photobacterium; species Photobacterium minamisatsumaniensis. Next base: position 23,936 of record NZ_JAKJSI010000014.1, read on the forward strand.
GTCGGGATATCATCACGCGCCCAGAGCCGTGCAATGCCTTGCTTGAACTCGCCGGTTTTTTCACTACGCTCGTCTTGTAAATCGTAGCGGCCGACACCGGAATGGGTGTCATGATAAACAAATGGCTTTTCCTTTTGCTTTAAGGCATCAAGGATCAGGCTTTGTACAATGTGTTTGACCACATCGGCATGGTTACCGGCATGGAAACTGTGGCGGTAGCTCAGCATGGCTGGAGTCTCGACAGTAATAAGTTATGAGTAAGGCCTGTATTATGGCGAATTGTCGACGAAGATCCACAAAGCAGTGATGACTTTCATTAATCCAGTTGTTAATTCTAGGTTAAAATAAAAAGAGTTAAGCAGGAAATAGCGTCATTAAGGGATTGAATTTGCTTACGAGAAGACGCATTTAATAAAGGAATACAGAATTAAGGAATCGCGCATGTCTAACCCATTACTCACTATGACGGATCTGCCTCCGTTTTCTCAAATTCAGCCAGAGCACATTAAACCTGCGGTAGAGCAGGCAATTACCGATTGTCGTGCTGCCGTTGAGGCGGTATTGGCGAGCGATGTACCACCAAGTTGGGCATCCATTTGTGTGCCATTAGCGGAAACAGATGATCGTCTTAGCCGTATTTGGTCGCCTGTTGGCCATTTAAATGCGGTGAAAAATAGCAGTGAGTTGCGCGAAGCGTATGAAAGTTGCCTACCACTTCTATCGGATTACGGTACTTGGGTTGGTCAACACAAAGGCTTATATGACGCTTTTAAAGCGATGAAGTCGGACGAAAGCTTTACGGCTTTAAACCAAGCGCAACAGAAATCGATCACCGATGCATTGAAAGAATTTGAGCTATCAGGCATTGGCCTACCAGCAACAGAGCAGCACCGATACGGTGAGATCAGCAAGCGCTTATCTGAGCTGGCTTCAACCTTCAGTAACAACGTACTGGATGCCACGATGGGCTGGAGTAAGTTGGTAACAGACGTTGCTGATTTAGCCGGGTTGCCGGAATCAGCACTACAGGCGGCGCAAGCGGCAGCTGAAGCAAAAGAGCAGGAAGGGTACCTATTTACTTTAGATATTCCGTCGTACCTACCTGTTATGACGTATTGTGAAAATGCCGCTTTGCGTCAGGAAATGTATGAAGCCTTTGTCACCAGAGCGTCTGATCGCGGGCCCAATGCTGGCCAGTGGGACAATACCGATATCATTGCCGAGAAGCTTAAATTAAGCCATGAAATTGCCCGCTTGTTGGGTTTCTCTACTTACAGTGAGAAATCATTAGCAACAAAAATGGCGGAATCGTCAGAGCAAGTACTTGGTTTCTTAAATGATCTTGCAACCCGAGCGAAGCCACAGGGTGAGCGAGAAGTACAAGAGCTACGTGATTACGCACAAGCTGAATTTGGTGCTGAATCCTTAGAACCTTGGGATTTTGGCTTTTATGCCGAAAAGCTTAAGCAGCATCGTTATAGCATTTCTGATGAGCAACTACGTCCTTATTTCCCAGAGCAAAAAGTGGTCGCAGGTCTCTTTGAAGTGCTCAAGCGTGTCTTTGGCATGGTCGTGACCGAACGTGATGGCGTTGATACATGGCACGACTCTGTGAAGTTTTACGATATCGTTGATGCTACGGGCATATTACGTGGGAGCTTCTACCTTGACCTATATGCCCGTGAGCACAAACGTGGTGGTGCATGGATGGATGAGTGCGTTGTTCGACGTACGTGTGATGACGGTAGCCTACAAGCGCCCGTTGCGTATTTAACGTGTAACTTCAATAAGCCAATAGGCGACAAACCTGCGTTGTTTACTCATGATGAAGTTGTCACCTTGTTCCACGAAACAGGTCATGGTATTCATCATATGCTGACTCAGGTCGATGTGCCTGCCGTTTCTGGTATTAATGGTGTGCCGTGGGATGCAGTCGAATTACCAAGCCAGTTCTTAGAGAATTGGTGTTGGGAAGAAGAGGCGCTGGCCTTTATTTCTGGTCACTATGAAACCGGCGAGCCGTTACCGAAAGAGATGCTGGATAAAATGCTGGCAGCGAAAAACTTCCAGTCAGCAATGGGCATTCTGCGTCAGCTTGAGTTTGGCTTGTTCGACTTTACCCTGTACACCGAATACGACCCAGAAATCGGCGCTAAGGTACTTGATACACTGTTTGACATTAAATCGCGTATTTCTGTGGTACCGAGTCCTGAATGGGGACGCTTCCCGCACAGCTTTGGTCATATCTTCGCTGGTGGCTACAGCGCGGGTTACTACAGTTACCTATGGGCAGAAGTGTTATCGTCAGATGCGTTCTCGCGTTTCGAAGATGAAGGGATTTTTAATACCCAGACTGGGGCTGATTTCCTTGATTGCATTCTAGAGCGTGGTGGCAGTGAGGAGCCGATGGATTTGTTTAAGCGTTTCCGTGGCCGTGAACCTCAAATCGATGCATTATTGCGTCATTCGGGTATCACAGGCTAAGAGCTGTTATCCTCGATAAGACATAAAAAAAGACGCCATAAGGCGTCTTTTTTTGTTGGAACGTTGTACAGGTGGCTATGCAGTTTTGGTCAGAACCAGCGGCCAGCCCATGTCAGTCTGACGTGTTGCTTCTTGTTGAAGTTCAGCGTCGGTTAATGGGTTGGCTTCAAGCCAGCTAGCTGGCAGCGTCAGGGTTAATTTACTGTCGCTGGCACATAAGCTAAACGGCGGCTGTTGCTGGTGGTCGCGACGGTGACATAAGATCACGGCGAGGCGAAGCAGGCGCAAAATACGGGTTGCGCTTTGGGCTGACAGTGCGTGTTGTTCAGGCATGCTCATGAGCTGTTCGCGGAAGCGACGTAATAGCTCTGCGATCAAATATTTCTGCGCGCGGGTAAAACCCGGAAGATCGCTATTGCTGATCAAATACGCAGAATGCTCGCCACTTTTCTTGAACTCAATTGTTGTACCAATTTCATGCAGTACGGCACTGGCATGAAGGAGGTACTTCGCTTGTGGCTCCATGTGCCATTCTGGGCTACAGCCCTTGAGTAATGACAGTGCGGTGTTGGCAACAGTGTTGGCGTGCGGTGTATCGAGCTGGAAACGAGATTGTAAGCTCATTAGTGTGCGTTCACGAACATCATTGTGGCGCATTTGGCTCATCATTTCGTACACCATGCCTTCACGGAGTGCACCACCGGCGAGTGTCATTGATTCAATGTTCAGCGATTCAAAAATCGCAATGAGGATGGATAAGCCGCTCGGGAAAACCAAGGCTCTTTCAAGCGTAAGCCCTTCGATATCCAGATCTTCGAGTCGCTCATACTGCATTGCTTGGCGCTGCATGCGCTTAAGCTTCTGCAGGGTGATCACTTCATCCATTCCTTGAGCGAGCATAATTTCTTGTAGCGCCTGAACGGTGCCACTGGCACCGACGCATGTATCCCAGTCGAGTTCTTTATAAGATTCGACAATGGGCTCTATGGCCGACTTTGCGGCTGAAATGGCGGCGTTGAAGTTTTCTGCTGTTAAGCTACGGTCTTTGAAGTAGCGCTCCAACCACGTAACACAGCCTATTTTCAGGCTGGTAAGGGCGCTGGCATCAAAACCTTCACCAATGATCACTTCGGTACTGGCACCGCCAATATCGACCACGAGGCGTTTACCGCTGCCACCAGAGGTATGGGCAACGCCTTGGTAGATGATTCGAGCTTCTTCCTTGCCGGGAATAATCTCGACAGGGTAGCCAAGAATCGTCTTCGCTTTGGAAAGAAAAGTATCGGCATTTACTGCTGTACGCAGTGCTGCTGTCCCCACAATACGAATGTTGGCTTCAGGAATATCCTGAAGTCGTTCGGCAAACAGGCTCAAGCAATCCCAGCCTCGTTGCATGGCTTCTTCACTCAGCATGCTTTCGCTATTTAGACCGGCTGCAAGACGAACCTTGCGCTTGATTTTCGCCAATGTTTGTACACTACCGGCGACTTCTTTGACTATCCACATATGAAAGCTGTTAGAGCCAAGATCAATCGCGGCGTACAAAGGGGATACTGTTCTTTCCATAGGCATATCTTCGTCTTACTGCTATTTGTTTTGCGGCGGACGGCGGCGGTTATTGTTTCGCTGACGCGATTGACCTTGACCTTGACGCTGTGAGCCACTGTTACGGCGGTTACCACCTTGGCGCGGTGCGCGAGGAATGCTAACTGCTGCAGGTAGATCGTCTAATAGTGCATCAACATTGTATTTCGACAATGGGATCGCATGTTCGATATATGTTTCGATCGCGGTTAGGTTAATGGCGTACTCTTCACAGGCAAAGCTGATTGAGTGACCGCTTTCGCCAGCACGACCAGTACGGCCGATACGGTGTACATAGTCTTCGGCGTCGTCAGGTAGATCGTAGTTAAATACGTGCGTTACCTGAGGAATATGTAAACCACGTGCAGCGACATCTGTAGCAACCAGAATGTCGATTTCGCCTTGAGTAAATTGCTCAAGAATGCGAACGCGTTTCTTCTGTGGTACATCGCCTGTTAGCAAACCAACACGGTGTTTATCTGCGGCTAGGTGTGCCCAAACATCATCACAACGATACTTTGTGTTAGCAAAGATAATCGCGCGATCTGGCCATTCTTCTTCAATCAAGGTTTGCAGTAGGCGCATTTTGTCTTGATTTGAAGGGTAGAATAACTCTTCCTGAATACGGTGACCGGTTTTTTGATCGGGTTCAACAACCACGCTTTCAGGTGTATTCATGTGTTCGAATGCAAGCTCTTTCACACGGTATGACAGTGTGGCAGAGAACAGCATGTTCAAGCGAGCTTGAGGTGCTGGCATACGACGGAACAAGAAGCGGATATCTTTAATAAAACCGAGATCGAACATGCGATCGGCTTCATCAAGCACAACAACCTGAATTGAGCGTAGATCAATTACGCGCTGCTTGTAGAAATCAATGATACGGCCACAAGTACCGATCAAGATATCAACGCCAGCTTCTAACGTTTTTTGTTGCTTTTCATATGCTTCACCACCGTAAGCTAAGCCTGCTTTTAGGCCTGTGCTTTCAAGTAATGGTGCAGCATCGTTGTAAATCTGGATAGCCAGTTCACGGGTTGGTGCCATAATAATGGCACGAGGATGGTTTATTTTACGATCCTCTGCTGCTGGTGTTAGCAGTAAGTGGTTAAAAGTCGCAGTCAGGAAGGCGAGGGTTTTACCCGTACCTGTTTGAGCCTGACCTGCAATATCACGGCCGGAGAGCACTACCGGCAATGCCAGCGCCTGAATAGGCGTACAATTATGGAAGTTTTTTGCTTCCAATCCTTGTAAAACCGTAGGTTCTAAACCTAGGTCGGCAAATTTTTGCTCTGTGATGTGAGTCGTCTTCATTCGTATAGAATATCAGCTTAGGGTTGCAATACGAAACGGATTCCATTCAAATAGGGCAACGATTTGCTGGTTAAAATCAAATCAGCTAAGAAAATCAACCATTGGAGTGGAAGATGAGCGACAAGATTTTGCAGCTAACAGACGCAAGTTTTGATAGCGATGTGATTAATGCTGCGGGCCCGGTACTCGTCGATTTTTGGGCTGAATGGTGTGGTCCTTGTAAGATGATTGCCCCAATTCTTGACGAAATCGCGGATGAGTACGAAGGCAAGCTAACGATTGGTAAATTAAATATCGATCAGAATGCAGCAACGCCACCAAAATTTGGCATCCGTGGTATTCCAACATTGCTACTGTTTAAAGACGGTGGCGTAGCCGCAACGAAAGTTGGCGCGCTATCAAAAAGTCAGCTGAAAGAGTTCTTAGACGCGAATCTATAAGTAACTCTGATTCGAACTGTGCACAATTTCTCAGTTGTGCACGGTTTGACTTACGTCTATGCTAGACGGATGAGATCTTTAGTGCTAACTTAACGCACAGAAAACATCTTTTTGTTCATTCCTTGACCAGCCCCATTGGTCGACCCTATCTCAATAAACATAGAACCCCTATTTTGACTGACAAGAAACCCACCACTATGAATCTGACCGAATTAAAGAACCAACCTATTTCCAAGTTGGTTGCGCTTGGCGAAAGCTTAGGATTAGAAAACCTGGCACGCTTGAGAAAACAAGATATTATCTTCTCCATTCTCAAGCAGCATGCGAAAGGTGGTGAGGACATTTTTGGAGATGGTGTTCTAGAAATTCTTCAAGATGGCTTTGGCTTCCTTCGCTCTTCAGACAGCTCTTACCTTGCCGGCCCTGATGACATCTATGTTTCACCGAGCCAAATTCGCCGTTTCAATCTTCGCACTGGTGATACCATTGCCGGGAAGATCCGACCGCCAAAAGATGGCGAGCGTTATTTTGCGCTATTGAAAGTCAATGAAGTTAACCACGATAAGCCAGATAACGCGCGTAATAAGATTTTATTTGAAAACTTAACCCCATTGCATGCAAATGATCGTATGCGTATGGAGCGTGGTAACGGCTCGCGTGAAGATATCACTGCGCGTGTACTTGATTTGGCTTCACCAATTGGTAAAGGTCAGCGTGGTCTGATTGTTGCTCCGCCAAAAGCGGGTAAGACCATGTTGCTACAGAACATCGCCCAAAGTATTGCCCACAATCACCCAGAATGTGAATTGATGGTATTGCTGATTGATGAGCGCCCGGAAGAAGTAACAGAAATGCAGCGCTTGGTTAAAGGTGAGGTTATTGCCTCTACGTTTGACGAACCAGCATCACGTCACGTACAAGTTGCTGAAATGGTAATTGAAAAAGCCAAGCGCCTTGTTGAGCACAAAAAAGACGTTGTTATCTTACTCGATTCAATTACACGTCTAGCACGTGCATACAACACCGTGATCCCGTCATCTGGTAAAGTATTGACTGGTGGTGTTGATGCTAACGCACTTCACCGTCCGAAGCGTTTCTTCGGTGCGGCACGTAACGTTGAAGAGGGTGGTAGCCTGACAATCATTGCAACGGCATTGGTTGATACTGGTTCTAAGATGGATGAAGTAATTTACGAAGAATTTAAAGGTACAGGTAACATGGAACTGCACCTATCTCGTAAGATTGCTGAGAAACGTGTTTTCCCTGCGATTGACTTTAACCGTTCAGGTACGCGTCGTGAAGAGCTATTGGCGAAAGCAGATGAACTACAGAAAATGTGGATCCTGCGTAAGATTGTTCACCCGATGGGTGAAACCGATAGCATGGAGTTTTTGATCGACAAGTTATCAATGACGAAAACGAACGATGAGTTCTTTGACGCGATGCGTCGTCAAAAGTCATAATTTAGTCGTTTGACTCACAGTTTATTGAAACGCCACCTTGTGTGGCGTTTTTTATTACTTGCAGTTTAGGTATTATTGAGCGGTGTGCAATTATCACGCTGTGTTTGTAACTCAGACAACGGAAATTGATCTTGAGTACCCACATATTTAGAGTTATTGCCTTTAAGCAGGGTGGCTTTGGTAGTTTCTTTTCTCTCCTCATCATTTCACCAGGGAGGTGACATGCGACTAGGACGGTGCATGCTGATAGGGCTTTTAGTTGGGAGTATGGCAATGGCAAATGGCACTGAGGTGTCAGAGCTGGAAGTGAGCCAAGTTCTAACTTCTCCTATCGTTCAGGATCGGGTAGCGGCGTTGACGACGCTCTATGATCACAGTGACTTTCGCGCGCTAGAATTTAAATTATCGCAATTATCTGACTTCCAGCAAGAAGCTGTTCGTAGTCGGTTAGTCTCACATGCGGTGGATTTCGGCACCCTTGATCAAGCCAAAGCCGATTGGTTACAGGCACAGGCCGAACGTAAACCCAAGTTCAATGTTATTGAGCAGGGTGATGGCTATTTAGTAACACAAAGTGCTTTTCATTATGGCGCACAGGCGCGTGGACTGGTTCTAAAATGGCAGCAAACCCTCTTGGCTCAGGCGATGGTGGCAAATGCCGAGGCTGGAGAGTTAGTGCTGTCAGAGTGGCTTCGCGGTGATCTACCCACCCAAACGGTACGCCGAGATATCTTTTTGGCCCAGCTTCCCTCCTTATCAGATCAAGCTGTAACGCAATTAGCGGCGCAGTTTTCCACTGACAGTAAATTGGTCTGGTTGCCTGATAACGCGATTATAGCGGCATTGGCTGCAGTTTCCGATGAACCTGCGGTGTACCACTTACTATGGCGCCGACGCAGTGATCACTACAGCGTCGCTGAGGTTCAGCGATTAGCCCTGCTAGCTCCGCAACCTGAAGCGATTGAACAGTTGATGGCGGCGACAATCAACCCATCGCTAAAACAACAAGCTTATCGCTCGTTGGTGACATTAAATCCTTTGCCTGTCACGGCTCGTGAGTTTCTAAAAGGCAAGCTCGGTGAAGTGGACGATGGTCAGTTGGTGGCGTTTGAATTGGCTAACCATGGCTATATGGATTGGCTGGAGCAATTAGCTTTGGTCAGTAGTAATCAGGTATTTCAACGAAACCTTGAAGCTGCGGTAACTAAGCTGCCTTAAGCGGGTTCATTGCGGTATTTTCAGCTGTTTTGACGTTAACAACTCGTTATAATGGCATGATAATTATTTGCAGTAATCGGTCACCGCACCGGTGCTGGTGTATTTAAATATGGATAACTGCGAAGCAATGAAGTTCAAGGATTTGCGTGAATTTATTGACTACCTCGAGCAGGAAGGTCAGCTAAAACGTATTAAGCAACCGATCGACCCCGATCAGGAAATTACTGAAATTTGCGACCGTACACTGCGTGCGGGAGGCCCAGCCTTGCTGTTCGAGAACCCGGTTGGCTATGATATGCCTGTTCTGGCTAACTTGTACGGCACTCCTGGGCGTGTTGCTATGGGCATGGGGCGTCAGGATGTCAAAGAGCTGCGTGAAGTCGGCAAGCTGTTGGCATACCTTAAGGAGCCTGAGCCACCCCGCGGCTTTCGTGATGCCATTGATAAGCTGCCCGTTTTCAAGCAAGTGCTGAACATGCCGGTTAAGCGTCTGCGTAACGCACCATGCCAACAAGTGGTGTGGGAAGGCGACGAGGTTGATCTCGATAAAATCCCAGTGATGAGCTGCTGGCCGGGTGATGTCGCACCATTGTTGACTTGGGGGCTCACTATTACCAAGGGGCCAAAGAAAAAACGCCAGAACTTGGGTATTTACCGCCAGCAAAAAATCGGTAAAAACAAGATCATCATGCGTTGGTTGGCTCACCGTGGTGGGGCGCTAGACTTACGCGACTGGATGGAAACCCATCCCGGTGAACGCTTTCCTGTGACTGTCGCATTTGGTGCCGATCCTGCCACCATCCTTGGTGCCGTTACCCCTGTCCCCGATACGCTGTCTGAATATGCGTTTGCAGGGTTACTGCGTGGCAGTAAAACCGAAGTTGTAAAAAGCATCAGCAATGACTTGGAAGTGCCTGCCAGCGCGGAAATCGTGATGGAAGGGTACATTGACCCCAACGAGTTTGCCGATGAGGGCCCATACGGTGATCATACGGGTTATTACAACGAGGTAGAGCGTCACCATGTCTTCACCATTACCCATGTCACCATGCGTAAAGACCCTATTTATCACAGTACCTACACCGGCCGTCCACCCGATGAGCCTGCTGTTTTAGGAGTTGCCCTAAATGAAGTTTTTGTGCCGATTTTGCAGAAACAATTCCCTGAGATAGAAGATTTCTACCTGCCGCCTGAAGGGTGTTCGTACCGCATGGCTGTGGTCACAATGAAGAAGCAATATCCGGGTCATGCCAAGCGTGTGATGATGGGGGTATGGTCCTTCTTACGCCAATTCATGTACACCAAGTATGTGGTGGTGTGTGACGATGATGTCAACGCACGTGACTGGAACAGCGTGATTCAGGCTATGACCACGCGAATGGATCCGGTCCGAGATACCTTGTTGATAGAGCATACACCGATCGACTCGCTCGATTTCGCTTCTCCTGTGGTCGGCCTTGGCTCAAAAATGGGATTGGATGCCACCATTAAGTGGGACGCTGAAACCGTCAATATGCCGAGCGAAAGTGGGCTGTTTAACCCTGATTTCGATATCGAAGCGGGGACTCAGGTATTACTTCAGCAATTCCCAGAAATTGTCGATTTCTATTTACCACCGGAAGCGGAGGCAAATAGAATGGCGATTGTGAGTATCAAGAAAAATGCCGCTGGCCATGCACGCAAAGTGATGGACGGGATCTGGTCATTCTTGTGCCAGTTTACCGATGCCAAGTTTGTGATTGTCTGCGACGATGATGTCAATGTCCGCGATTGGAATGATGTCATTTGGGCGATCACCACCCGTATGGATCCAAGCCGTGATACGTTATTGATTAAGGGTGGATCCACAGGAGCGTCTGCGATAAGCCAGGGCTCTAAAATGGGGATGGATGCGACGAACAAGTGGCCAGGAGAGACTGACCGCGAGTGGGGCATACCTATAGCCAAAGATGCTGAAGTTGTCGCGAAAGTTGACGCTATCTGGAATGAATTAGGGATCTTGGGTTAACCCAAGGCCAATAAGCTGCCCGAGATGATCGGGCTTGAGAAACCATTATATGCATCAAGTACGCCTGTTGCCCCATAACCTCACTTTTCCTGCCAATGGGCAGCAAACAGTATTGGAGGCTGCGCTCAACGCAGGCATCGCTTTTCCTAACCGCTGTCAGGTCGGTGCTTGCGCTATGTGCATGTGCCGAAAGAAAACGGGCGAGATAAGTTACCAACTAGCGCCTATGCTTACTGAGAACGAGCAAGCCGAAGGTTGGATCTTTGCCTGTCAGGCCGTAGTGAAAAGCGACTTGGTATTAGAGCTAGACTAGAGGAAGAGAATGTCCATCAAATGTGAAGTAAAGTCAGTCGAATCATTGGCCTGTAATACATTTAAAATTTTATTACAGCCTGAAGCCGCCATTGAATTTAAAGCGGGTCAATACTTACTGGCCGTCATGGGCGAAAAAGACAAACGTCCGTTTTCGATCGCGAGTAGCCCGTGCCGTGATAATGAATTAGAGCTGCACATCGGTGCGGCTGAACATAATCCGTATGCTATGGAAGTGGTAGAGGCAATGAAAGCTGCTCTGGCTTCTGGTGGCTCTATCGAGATTGAAGCACCGCACGGTGATGCATGGGTGCGCGAAGATAGTGATAAGCCTTTGTTGCTGATAGCTGGCGGTACAGGCTTTTCTTATGTTCGCAGTATCTTAGATAATTGCTTAAGCCGCGGTGTGAGCCAACCTATTTTTGTTTACTGGGGTGGACGTGATGAATGCCAGCTGTATGCAAATGATGAGCTGCAATCACTGGCCGCACAATACCGTAACCTGACCTATGTACCTGTGGTCGAAATGGCACCAGAAAATTGGCAGGGCAAAGTGGGGAATGTACTCGAAGCGGTGAGTGACGACTTTGTTAGCCTATCAGCTTATGACATTTATATTTGCGGTCGTTTTGAGATGGCAGGCGCAGCACGTGAGCAATTCTCTGCCGAGAAGGGTGCGGAACGTGAGCGTATGTTTGCTGATGCATTTGCATTCATCTAAAGCCAGATAATATCGCGGCATCAACAATAAAAAGGCGAGATTGACTATCTCGCCTTTTTTCGTGGGCGTGTGAAAAAAACGCTATGCTGATGTGTTACCACGAGAGAGCTCAACTTTACGTTTTACCCATGTTTCATTCAGCCACAATGAGAAAATGATGATCCCCCCGCCCAGCAGTAGGCGAGGATAGTCAACATCGCTACTCCAAATCACAAGGTTTACAATTAGCCCAGCAGGAACGAGCGCATTATTCATAATTGCTAAAGCCCCTGCGTTGACCATGGTCGCCCCCTTATTCCAGATGAAATAGCCCAGTCCAGAAGCCACAATGCCTAGGTAGGTGAGGATCCCCCATTGGGTGCTGGTCGTTGGCAGCTGTTCGCTGTTGCCAAACAGCAGGAACATTGGCAAGGCCACGCAAACCGCCCCTAAATAGAACAGCCCAAACACGGTATGTTGTGGTAGGTCGGCTTTCTCTTTTTCCATGATTCGTTTGTAGCCAACCTGGCCGATAGCAAACGAGAGGTTTGCACCTTGTACAATGAAAAAGCCAATAATGAAGTCTGCATTGATCCCTTCGAATTTGATCACCGCTGCCCCCAATACGGCAATGGCCGCTGTGATTAGGTACCACGCTGAAAACTGGCGGTGTAGAAAGTCATAGATCAGTGTGACGTAGATTGGGGTGAAAATGGTAAACAGCAGTACTTCCGGTACACTTAAATGAAGGAATGACTGATAGTAAAAGCAGTACATGATGCCAAGCTGGAAAGCACCGACAGTCATTAATTTAAGAGAGAGTAATACGTGTAGGTGTTGCTTACGTAGAAAAGGTAAAAAGACCAGCGCAGCAAGCGATACGCGGGTTAATACCGAGAACCAAGCATCCACTTGTCCTGCTAGGTAAACGCCGATTAAGCTAAATGAAAAAGCCCATAACAGGGTGATCGCGGAGAGGTATCCCATAATAATTGGTTGTTCGCAGTAAGAGTATGGCGCTAGTGTAGCGAATTATCAGGGCAAGCAACACGTGTAGAGTTGTGATGATGGGCAGGTAAGAGCAGCGGTAGCGATGCATGGGTGATCGCTACCGAACTTCAGTGACGTACGAAAGTAACTATTAACGTCAGCGGCTATTTCAATGGCACCATAAGCATATCAACCGGAGTACGGTTAATGAGTTGCTTGGCTGAACTAAGCAGCTTGCTCCAAAAATCTTGGTGGTGGCCGCAAACAACGAGTTCAATATTGAGGTCATCGATAGCATGGCAAATTTCTTCGCTGAGATCACCACTGCCAACTAGTGTATGAGATACAGGATAATTGGCTTTTTCTGCGAGTATTTTTAGCTGTTTTTGTGCATCGTCGGCCATACGGTGTTGGGCATCGGATAAGTTGATATCGATGAGGCCAGTATATAATTCTGCGTAATTCACATCGATATGGATCAGTGACAACTTGGCATCAAGTGGTTTGGCAAGCTGGGCTGCTTTGCTGACGAGAAGAGCGCTGTCTTCAGAGAGGTCGATAGCGACCAAAATGTGTTTATAAGCCATATATTTCACTCCTTGACCTCAATGGTGTCTCTCATGCTAGCACCGAGGCCGAATAAAAAATATAGGCTAGATCGCAACTTATTGAGAGAAAAACAGTGAAAATCATCTTAAATAAATCGTTTGAATTTACACGCGTTTTTAATGATAACCGCTAGATTTTGAAATCAAAGGAGGAGATTGTTCGTCAACCTTACCTTTGGGTTGCATTCTCATTATTGCATTGTGACAATGGGGAAAAGGCGTTTTCATACCTATCGATGAGATTGGTATAAACTAGAATAGATAGGAGTAGTGCGATGTTAGCTCAAGCAATGGTTGAAAAACTTAACGAGCAGATTAATTTGGAGTTCTTTTCTTCTAATCTTTACCTGCAAATGAGTGCGTGGTGTGAAGATAAAGGCTTTGAAGGTGCCGCAGAGTTTTTACGCGCGCATGCTGTTGAAGAGATGGAACATATGCAGCGTCTTTTCACTTACGTGAGTGAAACTGGTGCGATGCCAATTTTGGGCTCTATTGAAGCACCAAAGCACGAGTTTGCATCGTTGGGTGATGTGTTTCGTGAAACGTATGAGCATGAACAGTTGATCACTAAGCAAATCAACACACTTGCCCATGTCGCGTTCACCACTCAAGACTACTCTACGTTTAACTTCTTGCAGTGGTATGTAGCAGAGCAGCACGAAGAAGAAAAACTATTTAAAGGCGTTCTGGATAAGATTGAGCTTGTTGGTGAAGACGGTAAAGCGCTGTTCTTCATTGATAAAGATCTTGCCGCGATGGCAAAAGCTGGATCTTCATCAGTTATGGATACACAAGCTGGCTAATGTGTCTGGGGCGAGTCATTCGTCCCTTTCATCATCACCCTGTCAGCTGCCAAGTCACGTTGTTCGGGGGCTATATGATTAGTGGTGATGCACTTATATTCGCACTTTTTTTGGTCGCTGTGGTGAACGTTTCCCGTTATGTCAGTACCTTGCGTACTTTATTGACGGTTATGCGCGAATGCGACCCTCTTCTCTACCAACAAGTTGATGGCCGAGGCTTCTTCTCATCCCAGGGAAATGTCTCTAAGCAAATCAGATTGTTTCATTACATCCGCAGCCATCAGTATGAAAAGCACCATGATCCGGTGTTTATGGCAAAATGCATTAAGGTACGTAAATTGTTTGTCTTAGCAAGTACTTACCTAATGGTATTTTTTGTCTCTATCTTTGTTGTTGCCTACCTTGGGATATAGTGCCGTGCGGGGATAAAATCGCCGCTCACTGCATTAAATTGCTCAGGTGTCTTGCCATCTTGTAAATATGAAACTAAGTTAGCGGCCAAATAATCAAACATATGATATGTGGTTGCGATGAATCGGGTTTATCAATGGTGGGATGCGCTGCAAAGAGGCGTTAGTCAAGACTGGATGAGCAATGTCGGCTTACTGTTATTGCTCAGTGCTGTTTTGTGGGGGGCGTGGTTATTAGTAACCCGTCACCTTTCGACTGCTGCAAGTAAAACACGGCTAGTGTGGGATGATGCATTGGTGGGTGCCATTAGAAGGCCGGTTAGCTGGCTGATTTGGCTCTGGCCTGCGGCCTTCTCACTGGGTGTCGTGATCGATAATACCTCCGACTATTCCAGTGCCTTCTTGACGAATGTTCGCCACCTAATGTTGGTATGGACGTTTATATGGGTGTTACTACGCCTGATCACTAATGCTGAACATGCAATTTGCCTGACAGCAAAAGATGTTACTAGCATTAATGCCGTCTCTAAAATCCTCCGGCTGGTGGTGTTAGTTATCGGTGGTTTGGCTATGATGCAGAACCTCGGATTGAGCTTATCGGGGGTACTGACGTTTGGTGGTGTCGGGGGCTTGATTGTTGGTATGGCGGCGAAGGATTTGTTGGCTAACTTCTTCGGCGCGATCATGATTTATTTTGATAAGCCTTTTAAGCTGGGTGATTGGATCCGCAGCCCTGATCGGGAAATTGAAGGCACCGTCGAGAAAATTGGTTTTCGCATGACCGTGATCCGCACCTTTGATAAACGGCCTTTGTATGTGCCTAATGCCGTATTCAGTTCGATTGTGGTTGAAAACCCATCACGGATGCATAATCGACGCATTAAGCAAAAAATTGGCCTCCGTTATCAGGATGCTGGCGTGATCAATTTGGTGGTTGATGACATTAAAGCCATGTTATTGGCACACCCTGAGATCGATACACGCCAAACCTTAATTGTTAGCTTTGATAATTACGGCCCTTCTTCGCTCGATATTCTTATTTATACCTTCACCAAGACGACTGGCTGGGTGGAATATAAGGCTATTCAGCAAAGCGTGATGCTGGAAATAACCCAAATCGTCCGTCAGCACGGCGCGGACTTCGCCTTTCCAACAACGACCATTCGTATGGCAGAGTCACCGTTTCAACCTAATATTCTGCCACAGACCGCAGCCAAGCATGGATAACGGTTTCTATTCCAGCGGTTGGTAGGTAGAATAGCCATCTAGATTAGGGATGCAGACCAAGATTGGTTACCGCATCCCTTTTTTTATTTGTTTAGCAACGGTCGTTAACGGTAGAGATATGGCAGAAAAGTTCGATGTAGTAATAATTGGTGCCGGTGCAGCGGGCCTGATGTGTGCAGCAGAAGCGGGCAAGCGTGGTCGCTCTGTGCTGGTGGTCGATCATGGTAAGAAGCCGGGACGTAAAATTCTGATCTCTGGCGGTGGCCGTTGTAACTTTACCAACTACGATGTGGCGGCGAGTAACTTTGTTTGTCGTAATCCGCACTTTGCTAAATCGGCCTTGTCGCAATATACCCAATGGGATTTCATCTCGATGATTGCCAAGCACGATATTGCCTATGAAGAGCGCGATCATGGCCAGCTATTTTGCGAAGACTCAGCCAAAGATATCGTGAAAATGCTGCTGGCGGAATGTGACTTGCCTACCGTTCAACAGCGTTACCGTGTTGATGTTCATGCTATTGATAAAACAGAAAATGGCTTCAGTCTTAAGCTGAATACGGATTTAGTGGAGTGCGAGTCGCTGGTGATTGCGACTGGTGGCTTGTCGATGCCCAAGCTTGGCGCCACACCGTTTGGTTACCAAGTTGCCGAGCAATTTGGCCTGAAGATGATCCCAACAACGGCAGGCTTAGTGCCTTTCACCCTGCATAAAGAAGAAAAAGAAGCCTTTGCTGAGTTATCAGGCATTGCGATACCAGCGGTGATTGAGGCAGAAGACGGCACCACATTTAAAGAGAATTTGCTGTTTACTCACCGTGGCTTATCGGGGCCTGTGGTACTACAAATTTCATCTTATTGGACGCCAGGACAAAAAGTGACGATTGATTTGTTGCCTACTCTCGATTTGGACGAAACGTTGACGGCCATGCGTGAGCAGAACCCAAATCAAAGCTTGAAGAATTCACTTGCTCGTTTACTGCCAAAACGTTTGATTGAAGTGTTGATCGCTCGTGGTGATTTAACCGATAAGCCATTGAAACAGTTTAACCCGAAAGAAATCACCGCAATGGCGGCCTATTTCCATCAATGGCATATCGCGCCAAATGGAACCGAAGGTTACCGAACCGCGGAAGTCACGCTGGGCGGTGTTGATACCGATGAATTGTCATCAAAAACCATGGAAGCGAAGAAAGTGCCGGGCTTGTACTTTGCTGGTGAAGTAATGGATGTCAGTGGTTGGTTGGGAGGCTACAACTTCCAGTGGGCATGGAGCTCAGGCTTCGTCGCCGGGCAATATGCCTGATTTTCATTACGGCGAATGAAGAAAACGGCGCAATGCGCCGTTTTTTATTGGTGAGATGGAATTGATTGGTTGAGGTGATTGGTGAACACCACGCCATTACACCTTGGCTACATTTTTTACGCATTGTTTCTACGTCTGTCAGTTTCTGTCAAATTCTTGTCGATTTCACTAGCGAGATGAGTAAAAAAGCCTATAATCCGCCCGCTTTATTTTAATTATAAAAACTTTGGGAGTTAACCTTGATGAAAAAGATCGCAATGAAAGCTGTCGCGATGACCATTCTTGCTACATCACTAACAGGCTGTATTGGCCAGATGGGCACATCTCAATTAGTGACCAAAGCAAACCTAAGCGCTGTTGATAACCGCTATGGCCGTGCTGGCCTATTTGTTTTGCTTAGCCCAGTATATGGTATTGCAGCAACGGCTGATTTGTTCATCTTTAACTCGGTTGAATTTTGGACGGGTAAGAACCCAATTACTGGCAAATCACCAGCAGTAGCGGATACGCCAGTCGATGCCATTTTCAAAGTAAATGACAAACTCGATCCGTCGATGACGACAGTACCTCTAGCAAGCGTTCAAAACAGTGATATTGAAGCTGCAAGCTTCCGTCAGTTAGATGAGAAAACATTGGAAATGAACGTCGTTTATCAAGGCGGCGAGAGCGCGGTATTGCGTGGCGAGAAAGCGGGCGATGATGTGAATTTCTACCTAGATGGTGAATTCATTACTGCGGTTAGCGTTGAAGAGCTAAGCCAGTACGCGAATAACCAAGCATAATCGGTTACTTGCTATCAGCGCATAAACGGGAGCCTAGGCTCCCGTTTTTTGTTTTTGTCTCATGATCTTGTCAACTTTACGCGTGGTCGGTTGGCTGCAGAGCCTGCCACAGTATGTGGAATGCGCCATCTTGATATGCCAGCTGCGTGGCCAGATCCGGTTGCTCGGCAAACAATCGAGCAGTGGATAAAAAGTGGTGATGGCAAAAATTTAAAATCAATGTCTGCGGCAGGGGAGCCAGTAGGTGCTGCTGTTGTGCTTGGCTAATGAGCGCTGGCAGAAATCCCATCGTGGCCGCCATATAGTCGTGGTGTTCACTCAGGGGGTAATCAGGATCGTGATTGAACAGCAGCATGAACTGTACGTCATCCGGGTGTGACAGTGCCCAGTGCAGTGCTTGTTCCCAGTAATGCTGTACTTGCTGGCGCAGCGTTCCTTCTGGCGGCTGGGAGGTCATGGCGGACGCTAATTTGGTTTTTGTCTGTAGATGCAGCGCCCGAATGAGCGCTTGTTTGGTCGGGAAATGATGGAACAAGGTGCCCGTTGCCACGCCCGCTTGCTTGGCAATGCTCGCGGTCGTGGTTGTGCTAATGCCCTGCTGGGCAAATAGTGTGAGGGCGGTTTGCAGGATCTGTTGTTGCTTACTCACCATTTTCTCCTATCGCATAAAGAACGCTAACATTAGTTTTTGCCACCACCGGCCATAGGGTGGGGTGATTAGCTTTGCTGTGGTGAAGGTACCACGTGATAACACAGTTTTGGCATGTGAGAGGGTTAAGAATCCTTCTTTGCCGTGATAGTGACCCATACCTGAAGGACCAATACCGCCAAACGGGGCGTCATCTGCTGCGACATGCAGTACCGTTTCATTGATACCCATTCCGCCGGAGTGAGTAGCCAGCTTGACCCGCTCTTGTGTTTCAATATTAAGGCTCATTAGGTACAAGGCTAATGGGCGGGGCCGCTCTTGGATATAGTTGATCGCTTGTTCTAGGCTTTGATAGCCGATAACAGGCAGAAGAGGGCCAAAGATTTCTTGCTGCATTAAGGTTGCTTCAGGTGCGACATCAGTAAGAAGGTGCGGGATCATCCGGTGCTGTTCATTATCGCGGGCGTTATCATGGCATGGGTGAACAGTGGCACCCAGCGATTGTGCTTCGTCAAGCCAGCTAATTAAGCGCTGATATTGGCGGGGGCTAATCACCGATGAAAAATCGCGATTGGCCGCGCCGTTGGGATAAAGGCAATTAAATTGGCGCTTAAACTCATCGACAAATTCTTTTTCTCGTCCTTCTGGTACTAAAACATAGTCGGGGGCGACGCAAATTTGTCCTGCGTTCATGCATTTACCAAAAATCATCCGTTCAACCGCGAGGTTCATAGGGATGTCATCGGCGATCAATACGGGAGATTTCCCTCCCAACTCTAAAGTGACAGGGGTTAAGTTATCGGCAGCGGCACGCATGACATGATGACCAACGGCCGTCGAACCAGTAAAAATCAGGTGATCAAACGGGAGCTGACTGAAATACGCAGCAGCATCGGCTTCACCTTCAAATGTTGAGACGTAATGACTATCAAACGTGTCAGCTAATAACGATTTCAGTACTCTATTAGTGGCTGGCGTAAACTCACTGAGTTTGAGCATCGCGCGGTTACCCGCTGCGATGGCGGTGATCAGTGGGCCAAGGCTCAACATCACGGGAAAGTTCCATGGCACGATAATCCCAACAACCCCTACGGGCTGATAGTGAACACGGACTTTTGCTGGCGCGAGGGCCAGCCCAGCATGGCGTCGCGAGGGTTTCATCCACTGTTTTAAGTGACGTAAGCTGTAGTTGATATTGGTGATGCTTGGCATGATATCAGCCACTAAGCTGTCTTGATGACTACGTTGGCCATAGTCCTTTTCAAGCGCTTGGCAGAGTTCAAGCTTGTGTTTTTTAACCGCATTTTTCAGAGCCATCAACTGCGCTTTTCGTTGTTCTAATGATGGCATGGGAGCGGCTTGATAAGCGGCTTTTTGTGCCGCCAGCGTACTGTCCATTTGCTGGCAAAGGCTAGGTGTGACATTGATTTTTTCCACTACCGTCATTGGCTTACTCTCCGTGGTTGCGTATATCGACACTAAAACCGACTAGTCAGTCGGTTTTAGTGTAGGTGATATTTTAGCCATTGATCAAGCGGAGTTAGCGAAATAATTAGAAACACTCAGGCATTGTTCAGCTTAACCAAGCTCTCAGCCGTTTTTCTTGTGCCCGCTCTTGTCGGCTTGAAAAACCTCGATAAAAGCATTGAAGTAATACTGGAGGTGTTGAGCGTCAAGGGGGTAGCCGAGCTGCTCAAGTACGACAATGCCAGCCTCGCAAGTGCATAAATTCCCCGGCTGTTGGTTACGCCTGAGTTGATATGCAGAGCGCGAGGCCGGTGAGAGTTCAAGCCGAGGTAAACTGGCTAGCCACGGGCTACGGCGCACCATTTTGCGCGCTTCTTGCCACGTTGCATCAAGTATGATCACCAACGGGGTTTTGCCAGTGGGTTTACGGTATGGGGTTGCTGGGATTGCCTCATCCCCCGGGAACAGTAACCATGGCTGATATTGTGGGCTGGCGAGCATCTTGAGCAATGCTTGAGGTGGGTTGACGCGATCCCATATTTGGCGCTCGCAGTGGGGTAAACTGCGTGCCATTAAGGCCCCTGTATTGGTGTCTTTGCCGAGCTCTTTAGGGTGAGTCAGTAAGATAAATGGGATCTCGCAATGGAGATCAGGTTCAGCATCGCAGATACAGTTGTGGTGGAACCCGCAGCGAGGGCAGGTTTGTTGGTTACTCATGGTGATAATATTAGGCTAAGTAGGGCATACCACAGAGTGTGGCATACCCTGAACACAACTAGCAATGCATGACGTTAACTAGGGTTGAGTGTGTGGTTGCCGTTCAAGCTCAAGTCCATTGCCGCTAAGCGGGAAGGTTTGCCCGTTGATCGTTTCTTCCTGGGTTGTTAGCGCGCTATTGTCAAACGTGAACAAGCGTTCGCTGATCAATCGGCGCCCCTGCAGGCTCACCATCGTGACTTTGACTTGGGTTGGGCTGACTTGTTGCCAAAAGCCACTTTCTTTGAGGCTTGGCTCACCTGATGGGTAGTCGTAGCGAGTTACCGCGGAATGATCAGGCTTGAGTTCAATGGTTGTGGTAAGAGTGGGGGTTTCGCCCATCATACTGGTGCCTTGATATTGCCCGACCCATCCTTTGGTTACATCTGTGGCCCCAACAGTTGCACAGCCCTGATATTGTTTTCCCTGCCAGTTTAATTTGGCCTGCCAGCCAAATAACGAATCACTCATGGTGTCGCTACACGTATTTTTGGTCATGACCAAAGAGAAGTCTTTGCCTGAGTATTGTTGTTGCCCGCTTTGAATATGCTGCGTGGTGATGTTTTGCTGTGCTTCGGCTTGGCCAATACGGAGTAGGGTTGCTTGACCGTCCTCTATTTCAATACTCCACCCCGGTTCATTACCAAAAGCACGAGTTGTACGGGGAGGCTGCTGGCAGCCTTGGCGCATCTCACTCGATAGTAAGTTGATTTGTTTGACGGTAAAACGTGCATCATAGCCAGCCGCAAAGCCATCTTCAGGCGCAGGCTCCAGAAAACCGATGAATTCGCCGTACATTGGCTCGTAGCCTGGACGTGTGATGGTATTAATATCTTGCTGTGTACTGGAAGGGAGCTGGAGCCAGTACTGCTGGCTGCTGCCGCAGGGTTGGATACTGCGGTTTTCATGGCCAATAACCACATTGCCGCGAAGCATGAAGGCTTGTACTTTCCCGTCTTCTGCGGGTGACTGTGTGGTCGGGCTGGCGGTATCTGGCTGTGGTGTTGGGTTACTGGCACACCCCGCAAGTAAGGTGAGCACTGCCACTGAGGTGGCGAAGGCTGTTCGTTGGAGTGTCATCAGGTTCCCTTATTGTGGTAGGTTGGAGCTAAAGTCAGTGATATCAGATAAAAAAGAAGAGTACTAGGATGGCGTATTGGTTATTTAAGACAGAGCCAGATACTTTTTCCATAGACACCTTAAAGCAGCAAAAAGTTTCTTGTTGGGAAGGCGTCAGGAACTATCAAGCACGTAATATGATGCGGGATGACATCAAGCTGGGTGATGAAGTGTTTGTCTACCACTCTTCTTGTAAAGATGTTGGTGTTGTGGGGATTGCCAAGGTGGTGAAAGAGGCTTATCCCGATCATTTCCAATTTGATCCGGAAGGGCCTTATTTTGACCCGAAATCAGCCCCTGATAACCCGCGCTGGATCATGGTTGATATTGAATACCAGCGTCACTTGCGACTGGTGCCACTCAAGCGGATTAAGGCGAATCCATTACTGGAAGCGATGCCATTGGTGAAGCGGGGTAACCGTTTAAGTATCATGCCGGTAACGGCTGAGCAATGGCAGGAAATATTGCAAATGACTGGGCAGTTCTAGTTGTTAGCCTATCAGCAATAATGAAAAAGCTGCCTATTTGGCAGCTTTTGTTTCAGCATTATATTGGTAACGTAATTCGGCTTTACTTTAAGAACAAATCAGTCAGGTAGTGAGCAACGGCCTCGTCTTGGCAAGAGCCGATAATTTCATTTTCAGGCAGCGCTTTTTTCACTTTTTCGTGAGAGGTGTCCATGACCAGCCCTTTCCCCGCCATGCTGAGCATCTCGACATCGTTCATTCCGTCGCCAAAGGCAATACAGTCGGCAAGGGTGCAGCCTTTTTCTTTTGCGACGGCTTCTAATGCATGGCCTTTTGAAACGCCCGCATCCATAACCTCTAAGCACCAAGGTGTTGAAAAGGCAATGTTGGCGCGATCGCCAAAGTGCTCATTGAAACGCTCTTCCCATTCAACCAACTTGTCATGGTCACGATCATCGCGGGTAAAGAATATTTTTGCGACCCCATCTTGCGGTGGATTGTCGACATCAAATAGCTGATAGCAGAAAGTCTCGTGGAAATCACGCAAGGCTGGGTCTTCTGCATTTAGCAGCCAATCATCATTGCGGTAAATATGAATTTTTAGCTCTGGGTCATTTTTGGTGAGTGCTACTAGACCACTAACGATCGAAGCGGGTAGATCTTGTTTGAAAACCACCTCACCTTTGCAGTTATGCACGCGAGCACCATTAGAGGTGATCATATAAGCCGGAATTCCCAATTCCTCTCGCATGCCTGCGACATCAATATGGTGGCGACCTGTTGCGAAGATAAAGTCTTTGCCTTGTTGGTGCAGTTGGTTCAGCACGTTTTTGGTATAAGGGGCAAGCTTATGCTCAGGGGTCAGCAAAGTGCCATCTAGATCGGATGCAATAATTTGGTACATGAAACCTCTCGCTAAAGGAACAGAGGCCCAAAGTGATATCACAACATCAAAGGTTGGCAACCAAGAAGGTCGCCTATCCCGACAGAAGGCACTTTGGGGAAAGCAGCATGAATAGTAAACCAGAACACTCAATAATAAGGAGGTTAATTTACAGTTTTGCTATTTCCGCTTTCCGAAAGTGATTGATGGTCGCCGTGAGTACCGGCTGACGGTACGTATCGCTCTCAAATAACAACTCGTGGCGAGCCCCGTTAATGACTTGGAGCTGGCATTGTCTTTCGGCACTTTGCATCGCTTGACAGAAACGATGATGAGCTTGATTATCAATGATGGTGTCGTTACTGGCTTGCAGTAACAGCACGGGAGTGGTGATCTTCGAGGCCAGCTCAATGCACTGTTTTGCGGCTGCAATGCCTTGCCATACCCAACGGGCACTCGGCCCACCGATTTTAAGCTCGGGCTTGTTATTATAGAGATCGCGGAACCATTGATAGCGTACTTCACTTTGGCATAAAGGATTATCAATGAAGGGTTTCGGGTAGTAGGGTACTTGACCTGGGGCATAGTCAGGTTGGCGTTGAAGCTGTTCAACGACCCGCGCAAGTGGAGAGGCGATAGGCCGCATCCAATTCTTTATGTTAATACCGTGCATTGGCGCGCTGAGTACGGCACTGTCGATGAGAGCAGGATTGCGCGCTAGAAATAAACTACCAACCGTCCCGCCCATCGAATGCGCGAGCATGAAATGCTGTTGGTAATTTTTCGGCGCTATTTCAGTCATGAAAAAAGTTTCTAAATCGGTGACATAGTCGGAGAACTCTTCAACATGACCCAACTCGCTATCGTTAGTGAGACGGCCTGACATACCTTGTCCGCGATGATCAATGGCATAGACGTCATAACCTTGTTGCACTAAGTCATAGATCAACTCTTGGTATTTCCAGTAGCTTTCGACCCGTCCGTTAACCAGTAGGATCATTTTTTCTGAAGGTTTAGCAGAGAATGATGCCCAATGAATCGAGAGTTGGTCGACACCGCTGAAAGCACCTTCCTTACGTTGCTGCCAAAGCTCGGTGATTGGCCCCGCCATTGTTTTGAGGTAATGGGATTCTTGGGTAAAATTAAAATAGTGGGGAGGTTGGATGGTCATTTGGCTTCCTGATTATCAGCAACATTGGCAAGTATAACCTACAGAGGTGGAAGGAAGTACATGATCGTGTTGCCTTTAATCATGAACTACTGTTAACGTGTCGCGATTTTAGGTGTTTTGATGTTAAATATCGTTATTATTGGTGGTAAGTAGTCATAAATGACGAATTACTTAGCAAGAGAGGAATATTGTGAATATTGATGTATGGCTGGCTTATCTCGTGACGGCCATTGTATTTAGCCTTGCGCCGGGGTCTGGTACGGTGAATTCGATCAGCAATGGCATGGTCTACGGCTGGCGAAAATCGTTGGCTTCAATCTTGGGGTTACAGATTGGCCTCGCGATTCATATTGGGTTGGTCGGTGTAGGGCTTGGTGCGGTGATTGCTCAGTCAGCCGAAGCATTTACATTGATCAAGTGGGTGGGTGTTGCTTATCTCATTTGGCTTGGCGTTCAGAAATGGCGTGAACAGACCACGTTGTCGGTCAGTATACCAACGGACGATATCTCAGGTTATCAATTATGCCGACAAGCCGTACTGGTGAATTTGACCAACCCCAAAACAGTGGTCTTTTTAGTCGCGTTATTTCCGCAATTTTTGACCCCGACATTGCCTCAGGCTGAACAATTATTGATCTTAGGTGTGACGACTGTCGCTGTTGATACGTTGGTGATGCTGGCATACGTTGCACTAGCGTCACGCCTTGCAAGTTATATTCGTTCACAGCGTATAATGGCTGGGCTGAATCGTGTTTTTGGTTCGATGTTTATTGGCTGCGGTGCATTGCTGGCGACAGCAAAAGCATAATCGTCGTCTAATGACAGATAGGACAGTGATATACTGACCTCGGCTTTGTTCTTGTTTATAGCTTTGATGCTCGGGGTTTGTAGCTCAACCATGTATTCCTATGTCGCACGTCAGCCCATTTTTAATCGTCAGCAGCGAACTGCTGGATATGAACTGTTGTTTCGTGATGGCGAGAATAATGCTTTTCCTGACATCGAGGAAAATAAGGCAACCTGTCGCTTGCTGGTTGAAAACTTTATGGCGGTAGGTGAAAACCCAGCGACCAGAGGAAAACGCAACTTCATAAATTTTCCATATCAAAGCCTGATCCGGTTATTACCCATGTTGCTGCCGAAAAAGCAGGTTGTGATCGAGGTACTGGAAAGTTGCGAGCCAGACGATGAGTTGTTTCTTGCGATTCGCCGACTTAATAAGCTTGGGTATCTTATTGCGTTAGACGATTTTGATATGGACAAACGTTGGCAACGATTCTTACCTTATGTGCACATCATTAAACTTGATTTGATGACCATTGGTCTTACTGTTGCGTGTGAGTATGTTGCTCAGAACCGCCACCGTAAATTGATGTTTTTGGCCGAAAAAGTCGAAACACATGAAGACTTTATGGTGACATTCAATGCGGGTTTTCATTTTTTCCAAGGCTACTATTTTAGCAAGCCAGAATTAGTGAAAAATCGATTGATCGAGCCAGAACGGCTTTCAACTTTGCGGTTACTTCAAGAAGTATGCCGTGAAGAAGTTAATTTTGATCGCATCGAAAAAATTATCATTGCAGATGTCTCATTGTCATATTTGTTGTTGCGTTATGTGAATACTGCAGCGAGTCGTACCTTGGTGCCGATCAGTACCTTCCGCCAAGCCCTTGTCTACCTTGGAGAAGACAAGCTGAAGATGTTTGTCAGCGCGGTGGCGACGGCACAGGCTTCAATAGATAAGCCGCGTGAGCTGTATGCAATGTCTCTCCAGCGGGGCCGGATGTGTGAAGTACTCGCCGAAAGCAGCGGTTTATCCATCGCAGGAGAAAAAGCCTTTTTAACCGGGCTCTTTTCTTTGATCGACGCGCTGTTAGATAGCCCATTAGAGGAGCTCATCCCCTTACTCCCGCTTGAGCCTGATATGTGCAATGCACTCCTAAAGCGGGAAGGCGTGTTAGGGCAGATACTGACTCTACTCGATGCTTATGAACAGGCGGACTGGGAGCGAGTTAGCTCATGCTGTGAGCAGCTAGCGATTAGTGAAGAGCGGGTAGTTCGGAGTTACCAGTCGGCACTCAAGTGGTCATCATCTTACTTACAGGCAACGCCCCGGTCTGTAAGTGCCTAAGGTAAGAGAGTGCTATTTTTGATATTGGCTTAGCGCTTTTACTGCCGCAGCCAATGCAGGATTTAGTGTCTTGTTGGCTGGGTAACATAGCCCTAACCGACGAAACATCCGTGGGCCATCGAGTGGTACTGTTACCAATCGCTTTGCCGTTTCCAGCACCCCGGTTGGCAAAAAAGAAATCCCGAGCCCTGCTTGCACTAAGTGCATTACTTGGGTCTTATGCTCGCCCTTGGCAACCAAGTTAACGGCTAATCCATCACAGGCAAGTAAACCAATGGTTTGCTGATGTGCCTCGCAAGGGGGGCACTCGATAAAATCATGCTGGTGGAGCTGATCTGGGCGAACAAGCTGGTGCTGGGCTAATGGGTGGTCTGGCAGCATGCATAGCACATAATCCTCATCCCATAATGGCAGAAAGATCTCATCATCTCCTTTAAATATATCCAGCGTTATCCTGCCATCAGCGGGAGCATCATGATCGACAAGTTCGAGCAGTAGATTCGGCACATCTGCGTTTAGCTTTGCCATGACACCGGCCAGCTCGGATTGACTTAAGTCTGGAAAGTTACCTAATTTAAGTGATAAGCACTCAGTACGTTGCTGGAATAGGCTTGGAAGGCGATTCACATCAGCCAATAGCCTGACTGCTAGCGGGTATAGATAATGCGCTTCATCGCTCAGGTTCACGCCTTTTTTATGACGTTCGAACAGTGGTGTGTTCAGCTCAGCTTCCAATTGTTTAATGGCGTTTGAAATTGAGGGCTGGGAAACAAAACAGCGCTCGGCAGCGAGCGTGATATTTTTTTCTTCGTAAACGGCGACAAAAAAACGGAGTAAGCGTAAGTCCATAGTGGTAACCCGCATAAAAAGGCATGCAATGATGATAAAGCCTTGTGGGGGTATCACAATGGTGAAATGCAAAATAAAACGCCGGGCAAGGCCCGGCGTTTTGATTTTAAGCATATCGCACGATATAGCGGTGTGTCTTAGCCAGCAATGTTGTAGAAGGTTGCTGAGCCAGGACCTACTGGGATACCGAATACGAATACCCATAGGTAGAACATCACGCTCCAACCTACAGTGAATACAATCGAGTATGGCAGCATGGTTGAAATCAGTGTACCCAAACCAAGATTCTTCTTGTAGCGGGTCGCAACAGCCAAAATCATACCGAAGTAGCTCATCATAGGTGTGATGATGTTAGTCACCGAATCACCAATACGGTAAGCCGCTTGAATGGTTTCAGGCGCATAGCCAACCAGCATTAGCATTGGTACAAAGATCGGTGCAGTTACCGCCCATTGTGCAGACGCCGAACCCAGCATCAGGTTGATGAAGCCACACATTAGGATGAATGCAAAGAACAGTGCAGGACCCGTTAGGCCGATAGACTGTAGGAAGTCAGCACCACCAACTGCAAAGACTTGGCCGAAGTTTGTCCAGCTAAAGAAAGCAACAAACTGTGCAGCAAAGAAGACCAGTACAATGTACATGCCCATTGAAGACATTGACTTTGACATTGCATCAATCACATCGCGGTCGTTCTTCATGGTGCCAACGACTTTACCGTAGACAAAACCAGGGATAGCGAAGAAAACAAAGATGAATGCCACGATGCCTTTCAGGAATGGTGAGCCTGCCACAAGACCAGTGTCTGGGTGACGTAGGATGCCATTTTCCGGCACGATCGTAAGAGCAAGTAGCGCTGCAACAACGAGTGCTGCTAGGCCGGCCATTTTCAAGCCCTTCTTCTCAAGATCGGTGATCTTACCTAGTTTATCCTTACCAAGATCTTCGCTTGCTTCTTCAGGGTTGTATTTACCCAGTTTTGGCTCAACGATTTTCTCGGTAACGAATGCACCCATGATAGTGATCGCAAATGTTGATGCGAACATGAAGTACCAGTTAGCTTCAGGGCCAACCGAGTAGTTCGGATCAATAATGTGCGCTGCCGTTTGGGTAATACCCGATAGCAGTGGGTCAACAGTACCCAGTAGTAGGTTTGCACTGTAGCCGCCAGATACACCAGCAAAGGCTGCTGCTAGACCTGCAAGAGGGTGTCGGCCTAGAGAGTGGAATAGCATCGCAGCAAGCGGTACTAGAACCACATAACCAAGCTCAGATGCTGTGTTAGAGATAATACCGGCGAAGACGACAACCAGTGTCACCATTCGCGTCGATGCACCCATTACCATTCCACGCATCGCTGAAGATAGCATGCCCGAGTGTTCAGCAATCGCAACACCAAGCATGGCAACCAATACGGTACCAAGTGGTGCAAAGCCTGTGAAGTTCGTAACTAGGTTAGCTACAATTTTCTGTAGGCCTTCAGCGTTGAATAAGCTAACGACATGGATCATGCCATCAGCAGCTCGGCCTGCAGCACCTTCTGGGCGAGGGTCAATAACTGATACGCCAAAGTAACCGGCCACACCTGAAGCGACTAAAACCGCTAAACAGAATAGAGCAAAAAGGGTAATTGGGTGTGGTAGTAGGTTACCTAGCCACTCGACAGTATCTAGAAAACGGGTGAAAACTGTTTTCTTTGGTTGTTGTTGTGTTTGCTGTGAAGCAGGTGATTGCATCACGACCTCCATTTATCGTTTTAATCCCATCAATGGGTACGTCTATTATTTGGAGAAGGTTACGTCATTGTTAATGTCAGAAACAAGATATAATTGTGTCTAAATATGTCATTTGATGGTTTTTTGTCTATTTTTGGTTAATTCTTTGATGTTTAGTTTTGTTTTTGTGATGTTTGACAATCAACTTATCCCTATTTGTTATGTGTGTGGTTGGTTATTGCTCAGCTGTTAACCGAGTTCATAGCACCGCATATCAGGCGATTAGAAAATGAAGCACAAGATAATTGTGCTTTAATTCACAAAATTGAACCTTTGCTTTCTAATAATTTATATTTGATAACGATTTGATAGCTAATTGATAACTTTTTTATGGGCGCGAGTGCTGTTTTCCTACCTCATGAGTGTTTATCCATAGCTAAAATTTATGGTAAGCAAAATAAATTGATATTTTTCATTGATGGGTAGGGGCTATATAGTGCCCAACATCATCAGACGGCCGCTGGTGGGTTCGGTTATTGGCAAAGTCCAATGGCTTCTGTTCTCAGTCTATAAAAGGTGAAACTATGTCTAAGTCTTTGGTTGTAATCACAGGTGCGAGTTCTGGTATTGGTGAAGCGACTGCTCGTACGCTATCTGCACAAGGTCATCCTCTATTATTATTGGCGCGTCGTATTGATCGTCTGACTGCATTAGGTCTACCTAATGCTATGTGCCGTCAGGTAGATGTCACTGATGGTGACGCGGTTTCTGCAGCAATTGAAGAAGCGGAAGCGCAATTTGGCCCTGTTGATTGCCTTGTTAACAATGCAGGTATGATGTTGTTGGGTTTAGCGCACGAACAAGATCCTGCGGAATGGAAGACCATGTTCGATGTGAATGTCTTAGGCCTGCTTAATGGTATTCATGCCGTATTAGCAAAAATGAAAGCACGTAAGGGTGGTACAGTGATTAATATCAGCTCTGTTGCGGGGCGTAAAACATTTCCTAATCATGCCGCTTATTGCGGGACTAAATTTGCAGTACATGCGATTACTGAAAACCTTCGAGAAGAAGTTGCTGATGACAATGTTCGCTTTATTACCATCGCGCCGGGTGCGGTTGACACAGAACTGTTAAGCCATACATCAAGTGACGATATTAAAGCGGGTTATGAAGAGTGGAAAGAAGGCATGGGTGGGGTGATTGCACCTCAAGATATTGCTAACGCGATTAATTATGCTTATCAGCAGCCACAGCACCTGTGTATCCGTGAGATTGTTCTGGCTGCGACTCGCCAGCAACCATAGGCAGATATTTACTCTGCCACATAAAGATCATTAAATACAATAATCTATTTTATTGTTCCTTATGAGATAAAGCCGCTGTCTTCCTTTTATGGTGACAGTGGCTATTGCTATATTGAACTCAAAACGTGGTTATCGTTTAGGGGGATGTGTGCGAGAGAAGGTTGTTTTTTTTGATGTGCTACGCTGTGTGGCGGCTGTTGCCGTTGTCGTTATTCATGTACTTGGCCCATACCGAGAGTTATTTGGTGACATTTCAAGTAGTAGCTGGATAACCGCAACGACCTTTAATAGCTTTAGCCGTTGGGCCGTTCCCATCTTTATTATGATAACCGGGGCATTGATGCTGACGGATAAGCGTCCGTTTGAACTGAAATATTACATCCAAAGGCGATTGGGTAAAGTCCTGCTTCCATTTATTGTCTGGTCAATTTTTTATGCGGTATTGTCAGGGTTGCTACCGACAGGGTATTCAATGGATGTGGCTTGGGAGACTCTGAAGGCATTACCTGTTCATGAAACCTACTATCACCTTGGTTTCTTTTATTACTTTATCCCTCTTTATTTTGTCATCCCTTTCTTCCGCTATTTTGTTCAGCGTTATGATCGCACTGCGGTTATTGCCCTAACATCTGTCTGGCTAGTGATGACGACGTTATTTTTATTTCATATTGATGGGCCTTGGAGCTATGAATTTATTTTATATAGCGGTTACCTAGTCTTTGGCTATAGCTTATACCAGCTAAAATGGCCCACGTTGAAGTGGTTATTGCCACTCGGAGCTATTGGACTATTGTTGACAGATTACATGGTCATTAGCCAGACATTTGCATTTGATGAATATACCGTTGGCCGTTGGATGTCGTATAAAACGCTCAATACTGCCCTCATTGCGGCAATGATTTTTTCTCTTGGACGTTATGTTGCGGATAAAATCAATGAAAAATGGCTTGAACGATTAGCCTTTATGAGCCGCTATAGCTTAGGTATTTACTTATTACATCCAATCTTTTTATGGCCAGTTCGGGCCTTTGACTGGTACTTCTTTCATCCTATTATCATGATCCCGTTTTGGACCGTGGTGATCACCGGCTTGGCACTCGGGGCGAGTTGGCTATTGGCGAAGAACCCCAAAACGGCATGGCTGGTACCGTAGTGGGGACTGGTGAGATTTCTTTGATGTTAATTTCGCTGAAGAGCAAAGTGTAAGAAAGTCACCCCTTTGTAGGTCATGACCCCACTATCGCCTGGGTTGAGTGCGTGATAGTAGTGGACCCCAACCATAAATTCGCGTTTAGGGCCGCCTTTTGTTGGCTGAACGTAAACCCAGTACTCTTCATCGTCTTCACCGGGTTTGGTACCAATGACTGCGACACTTTGTTTGTCGAGGATCTGTACCTCTATTTTTTTCTCTGGTGCATTCTCACCGAGTACATGGTGACGATAGAAACGTACATAATAAAGAATAGCGGCAACCAATAAAGCGAAAATAGCCAAGACAATCCATGTTGGCATTGGCGTCCTCCTTGATACTTGAAAATCGTGTAAACGCCATTATTCAAGATGAAAGCAAGATAGAATACTACTGTGCTGATAAACCGTGATCTTGGCTGGGAATTGATGAACAAGTATGTCCAGGTAGATTACCCAGATGCCTTTTGGCGATATCAATTCAGTGAGGAAATGTAAAACACTGTCTCTTTGCTTTGTTTTATTGCCAACTCGCGGTAAGTTAAAGAAAGGTAAAAAAGGAATCGTTATTTATGGCAAACATTGAGTTAGTGGTAACGCGCTCAAGGCGTATTGAACACTTACTGCGAGAACATTATCACGCTGAAGGCAAAGGTTTGCACCAGCTGATCACCAGTTGTGAAGAGCGCTTGCCGCATGAAATCATTCCGACGTTACGCTTTGTTGCGTCAATACGTAATAAAACGGTGCATGAAGAAGGCTATAAGTTAGATGACAAGAAAGGCTTTATTGCCGCTTGCAAGGCTTGCGAACAAGAATTGACGCCAAGAAGCGGTCGCTTTGTTTGGACGGCTGCGGCGGTATTAGTCATTGGTGTCACAGCATTGGCGATTTGGTTTTATTCTGAGCATTGGCACCGGATAAATCTCACCCCTTAGTCAATGAGGGAACGAGATAGAATGACATAAAAAAAAGGTGCCATAGGCACCTTTTTTTTATGAATTTTTTTTACTTAATAAATCACTGGCAGCGTCATTAAGCCGACAACTACTGCGATCATCATAAGTCCCTGTTTTTGTGAGGTGGTGAACATAGTGAGGCTCCTAATTAAGCTGCTAGAAAGATGATGTCAATAAGAATAGCATTATTTTAACCAGTTAATCAAGTTGAATTGTCATATTCTTGTCATAAAAATAATTTATGGAGGGCTGTAATGGTGCGTTTTGCCATTTTAAACTGTGTTTTATTGGGTTGTTGTTTTTTTGTTCTTAAGTAATTTTTGGTCAATTACATGTATTTATACCATTGTTTTTTATGGTTTTTTTTATTAACTTAGAATAGTGATTTTAAACTTTACTTTAGCTTAAGTGTAGATAGTTATAAAAATCTAGCTTAGAGGGTGTGTGGCGGTGTTAGGTCTATAAAAGAAGCTCTGGAAATTTTACGGTAATGCGTGTATCCCTGTAGCCCATAGACTAAATGCATAAAATTCTATTTTGTTTAGGCAATAGGGGCTGATGATAGTGATTTGGTGTTTTTATCTACTGGATCTCTTTTGTGATTGGTAATGCTGATTTTTCTGGTGTAATCACCTGTTTTCAGTCACTTTTTTGTTTTTATTTAATGCTTGAATGGTGGGCTGTATTGGTGTTTTTTATGTTATTTTGATGATGAATTGAATTATTCACTAGCCAACAACATGCCAAACGATTGCTTTTTGTTTTTATCATAATAAAGAAGATGTTCGTGATTGCCCCTCAGGAGACGAGGATAAAAGGAAGGATAAAATTAATATGATTGGGAGCCAGTTATTGATGTCACTTGCTAGACAATCGGTAATGACTTTCTAAACTATGCTTTCCTCTGGATGACAAAGGGTTGCTCAGTTTGGTGTTTATAACAATAACGGTGAAACTATGTGGGTTTGGTTAGCCATCTCTCTGTCTGCTCTTGTACATATTACGGCTTCTTATTATGGGCCTAAGTGGCAATTTTATTTATTTAAACCTTTCACGATGTTGTTGTTACTCATTGTGGCATGGCGTGCTGAATTTGAAGGCTTATACCATAATGCACTAATCGTCGGCCTTGTATTGTCACTGGTTGGTGATATTTTGCTAATGCTGCCTAAAGATCGTTTTATTCCGGGGCTTATGAGTTTTCTATTTGCCCACATTGCCTATTCTATTGGCTTCTGGAGTCAGCTTGATGGAGGTATGGTTTGGTGGCTACCAGCTATGCTTGCGGCTGCAGGGGTGATTGTTTTTCTTCTGTTGCTTCCGTCCCTTGGGGCGATGATGTTACCTGTCGCTTTGTATATTGCCGTGATTGTACAAATGGGTTGGGCTGCCGGTGAGTTTTGGCTCACATCTGGTACGACGGCGGCTTTATTGGCTTTCTGTGGGGCACTCATCTTTATCGTGTCAGATCTTTGCCTCGCGATTGATCGCTTCCGTGGGCCATTTAAATCCTCAACGGTTATGGTAATGGGAAGCTATTTTGCTGCTCAATCATTGTTTGTTGCTAGTTTGCTTGGTTAGTAAGAACTGATCGCCTCTATTGAGGAGGGGATTTCTTATGTTGTGCAGGCCGTGATCTCAATGACAGGAGACATACATGTCATCAGATAAATGGTATCAGGTGTATACAGCGATCAATGCGTTAGAAGCACATTGTGTTAAAGGCATGCTCGAAAGTGAAGGCATTGATGTTCAACTGCGAGGTGAAGGACTGTCTGCCGCGGCAGGCGAGCTTCCGATGGAAGTGGTTGAAGTAACATTGTGGGTTGATAGCGATCAGTATACTCAGGCGAAATATCTGATCAGTCACTATGAGAAAAGCGATCATCCACAATGGTATTGTCATCAGTGCGGTGAGTTAAATGAAGGGCAGTTTGAGCTGTGCTGGCAGTGCGGACAAGCGGGTGATTCGACGAACAGACAATAACATACATTTAAAATGCAATTTATTGTCTTACGTCAACAAGAAGAGCCGCAAGATTTCTTACACTATGGCAATTGACTGATACTGTGAGAACGACTGTTATGACCCAGATCCATGCCCATACTGTGTTGAATATGCTGCTAGCTGATGATGCGACCTATACCATAGCAAGCCTAAAGCAGGCTGTGGAGACCGAATACGGTGAAGAAGTTCGTTTCCATACTTGCAGTCAACAAGATCTAACGTTTGATGCTTTGTTGTCTTTCTTTCTCGAACGCCGCAAAGTTATTCAAGACGGTGAGTGCATTGTAGCGAATCGTGAGCGTATGTGTAGCCACTAAGTATCAATGCTTTAGTGAGACTGATCGCTGCGATAGCAAATAAAAAACGAGGCCATTAAGAGCCTCGTTTTTTTATTTTTACATCATGTGTTTACGGCGGATATCGAGTAAAGCAAAGATACCAAAAATCAAGATTGACCATTTCTCCCACCGCGACATCGTGATTTTATCGCCAAAGGCACCAATAAAAATCAGCATTTGTAGGCCATGCATCATGAATAAAAAAGCGGTCATAATGTATAGCGCCATTGCGGCAACGCCAGGAAATGGATTGAAAATATTAAACAATAGGACGAGCCAAACAAAGCCAATGGCCGCTTTGGCGAGTAATATTAATGCTTTCATGCTTCTTCTCTTTCAAATAAACGGTAACAAACCTGTCCGGCTGTTTTTTCCTTGTTCATATACCAGTTCTCTGGAGTACTTAGCTCTCCGAGCTCTTTCTCTGCTTCAATGTAAATAACAGCGTGTGGTGTTAGCCAGTTATTTTTTTCCAGCAAGGCAAAAACCTCTGGTAGTAGGTTTTTGCGAAATGGTGGATCAATAAAAACAATATCACAAGGTGTGCCTGGTTGTTTTAGAAATGCCAAGCTATCCATATTGTGTACTTTTGCATTATCAGCACCAATCATAACTCGGTTTTTTTCCAGTTGCTCAGCAGCCTTTTTATCCAGTTCAAGCATAGTGACATGGCTTGCACCACGTGACAGGGCTTCGAAACTTAAGCTACCACTACCAGTAAAGAGATCGAGGCAATTGGCCTCAAACAAGTCTTGAGCCAACCAGTTAAAGACAGTTTCTTTCACACGATCGGTTGTTGGTCGAAGACCTTCGACATCATGAACGGGTAATTTACGCCCACGCCAGCGTCCGCTGATGATCCTTACGAACCCTTCTCGGCGATTATTTGGCATATTTTGGCCTGTTTGTTGTTTGCGTCTCGTCATAGATTTCTTCGACCGTTTAGAAAATGATAGTATACCCAAACCACCTTAAGATGCGCGATTTAGGAAACCTCTTAAGGTATACACTTGTTTTTAAGCTGCAAATTGTACCAATCAAGCCCTAGGATTTGCCAATGGCAGAAAAAAAGAAACGCGGATTATTTTCGTGGCTGGGTTTTGGCTCTGAAGAGCAAACCGAGCAAACCGAACAAAAGAACACTCATACTGATGCGGACGTAGCGAAAGCGACGACCGAGGCAGAAGCGGAAGCTGTGGCGAAAGCAGCAGCCGAGGCAGAAGCGGAAGCTGTGGCGAAAGCAGCAGCCGAGGCAGAAGCGGAAGCTGTGGCGAAAGCAGCGGCCGAGGCAGAAGCGGAAGCTGTGGCGAAAGCAGCAGCCGAGGCAGAAGCGGAAGCTGTGGCGAAAGCAGCGGCCGAGGCAGAAG
Source organism: Photobacterium minamisatsumaniensis (assembly GCF_050336695.1). NCBI lineage: Bacteria > Pseudomonadati > Pseudomonadota > Gammaproteobacteria > Vibrionales > Vibrionaceae > Photobacterium > Photobacterium minamisatsumaniensis. The sequence goes on from NZ_JAKJSI010000014.1 coordinate 59,959, forward strand.
CGGAAGCTGTGGCGAAAGCAGCAGCCGAGGCAGAAGCGGAAGCTGTAGCGAAAGCAGCAGAGGCCGAAATTGATCCAGCCATCAGCAATGACGACGTTGTTGAGCAAGAAAAACCAAAAAGCGAAGGTTTTTTTGCCCGTTTGATGAATGGCCTAAAAAGAACTAAAACTAATTTTGGTTCTGGTTTTATGGGGCTATTTCGCGGGAAGAAAATTGATGATGAGCTGTTTGAAGAGCTGGAAGAGCAACTATTGGTTGCTGATGTCGGCATGGATACCACGCTAAAAATCATTGAAAACCTGACCGACAAAGCAAGCCGTAAAGACATGCAAGACGGTGAAGCGCTGTATGGCTTATTGAAAGATGAATTGGGTGAGATGCTGGCAAAAGTTGAACAACCTTTGGTTGTTGATACCAGCAAGAAGCCGTTTGTTATTTTAATGGTTGGCGTAAACGGGGTGGGCAAAACAACCACTATCGGTAAGCTGGCGAAGCAGTTCCAGAATGAAGGTAAGTCTGTCATGCTGGCTGCCGGAGATACGTTCCGCGCAGCAGCCGTTGAACAGCTTCAAGTTTGGGGTGAGCGAAATAACGTCCCAGTTGTTGCCCAGCATACCGGTGCTGACAGCGCGTCTGTGATTTTCGATGCGATTGAATCGGCAAAAGCAAAAAATGTGGATGTCGTGATTGCTGATACCGCTGGTCGTCTGCAAAATAAAGGCAATCTGATGGAAGAGCTGCGCAAAATTGTGCGAGTGATGAAGAAGGTTGATCCTGAAGCGCCGCATGAAATTATGCTCACCGTCGATGCCGGCACGGGTCAAAATGCCATTAGCCAAGCAAAACTGTTTAGTGATGTTGCGCCAGTCACGGGGATCACCCTGACGAAACTCGATGGCACGGCAAAGGGTGGCGTTATATTTGCCATAGCAGATAAATTTACTATCCCAATCCGCTATATCGGCATTGGTGAAGGGATTGAAGACCTACGTCCTTTTGCTGCCGATGAGTTTATTGAAGCGTTATTTAGCGACGAGGAATAAATCGTGATTCGGTTTCAGCAGGTAAGTAAAGCTTATCGAGGTGGGCGTCAGGCCCTGCAAAAAGTAGATTTTCATCTGCAACCCGCAGATATGGCGTTTTTAACTGGGCATTCAGGTGCAGGTAAAAGCACCCTGCTGAAACTGATTTGTGCGATTGAGCGTCCAAGTGACGGTAAAATTTGGTTCAACGGTCACGATGTTACTCGGATCGGCAATAAGCAGATCCCTTTTTTACGACGTAATATTGGCATTATCTTTCAAGATCATAAATTGCTCATGAATCGCAGCATTTATGACAATGTTGCGATGCCATTACGGATCGAACAGGCAACAGAGAATGATATTAAGCGGCGGGTATCGGCCGCACTTGATAAAGTCGGTTTACTGGATAAAGCCCGTTATTTGCCTATCCAACTTTCAGGGGGAGAGCAACAACGAGTCGGCATTGCCCGCGCGATTGTTAACAAGCCACTCCTCCTATTAGCCGATGAACCTACGGGTAATTTGGATGCTGCTTTATCTAATCAAATTATGAGTTTATTCGAAGAGTTTAATCGAGTAGGGGTGACCGTATTAATGGCAACCCATGACACCTCGTTGTTAACAACTCATAACTATCGCCGACTGGACCTACATCAGGGAATGCTAAGGGAGATCGCCCGTGGCGCGTAACAAAACTGGTTTTTTCAGCTTGCATAAACAGCAATGTAAGCAAGCACTAACTGATATGTTTCGTCGGCCATTAGGCAATGTTTTAACCCTCGCGGTTTTAGCCTTTGCATTGACCTTGCCGGCGAGTTTCTATCTGTTTTCAAAGAACATTACCTTCGTTGCTCAAGTATGGCAAAGCCCTACGCAATTAACCCTGTACTTAGAGCAGGGAACGACAGAGACCATTGCTAACAGCGTGCGTGATCAGCTAACGAGCCGTACAGAAGTGGCATCGGTTGAATACATTTCCCCTCAACAAGGCCTTGCTGAGTTTAGACAGCAAGCTGGTTTCGACCAAGCACTGAGTTTGTTAGATGATAACCCCTTGCCAGCAGTACTTATTGTTCGTCCTGAAGAAGCATGGCAAACCAGTGATAAAGCCAGTCAACTGGCGGCAAAACTGCGTCTCGAAACAGCGGTGGAAGAAGTCAGGTTAGACAGTGATTGGTTGCAGCGCCTCGACGCGATTAAGCAATTGGCGACAACCTTAGCAATGCTCATTTCTGGTTTGATGCTTTTTGCTGTTTTCTTAATTGTAGGCAATACGTTACGCCTTCAAGTGCTCAACCAAAAAGATGAAATTCAGGTCATGAAACTGGTCGGGGCTACCGATAGTTTTATACTCCGCCCCTACCTATATACAGGGGCATGGTATGGCATGATCGGTGGTACGGGGGCATGGATTTTAACGGCATTAGTCACAGTACTGCTTGATGGTGCGGTGGCAACGCTTGCTGATTTATATGAAAGCCAGTTCCGTTTGGTCGGGCTAAGCTGGGATGAAACCATGATCTTGTTAATGATCTCGGTATTCCTTGGTTTATTGGCTGCGCGTCTTTCTGCAGGACGCCACCTAAAAGAAATTGAACCTATCTGACGTTTTTCGTTCTATAAATAGTGTAAATTACGCCACCGACTTGCAATGATGTTCACTTTCGGGGCATTATTGCGGGTTCTAGCAATTTCGCTTTGGTACAAAAAACACACGGGGTTTGTTGAATGGCACAAGAGATGACTTCAATGGCTTTAGTTTCTGCTGATAGTCTGGATAGTTATATCCAGAGCGTTAACGGCTATCCAATGCTGTCAGCGGAGCGGGAACGCGAGTTAGCTGAGCGTCTTCACTTTGATGGTGATATTAACTCAGCGAAAGCAATGGTAATGTCACACTTACGCTTTGTTGTGCATGTTGCACGCGGCTATTCTGGTTATGGCCTGCCGATGGCTGATTTGGTTCAAGAAGGTAATATTGGACTAATGAAGGCAGTTAAGCGCTTCAACCCAGAAGTTGGCGTTCGTTTGGTATCGTTTGCTGTTCATTGGATCAAAGCTGAAATTCACGAATATGTGTTACGTAACTGGCGTATTGTGAAAGTTGCGACTACCAAGGCACAACGTAAATTATTTTTCAATTTACGTAAGTCGAAAAAACGGCTTGGCTGGTTTAACAACGCTGAAGTCGAGATGGTTGCAGAGCAACTCGGTGTCGATGCCAGTGATGTGCGGGAAATGGAATCGCGTTTGGCGGCCCAAGATCCTGCCTTTGAAATGCCATCAGAAGATGATGATCGTGACAATAGCTATACAGCGCCCGTTTATTTCCTTGAAGATAAATCTTCAGATGTGGCATTGGGCTACGAAGAAAGTAATTGGGAAAGTCATGCAAATAACCGCCTATCAACTGCGTTAGCTGGGCTTGATGAGCGTAGCCAGCATATTGTTCGTTCTCGCTGGCTTGAAGATAACAAATCCACATTGCAGGAACTGGCTGATCACTATGGTGTATCCGCAGAGAGGATCCGCCAGTTAGAAAAAAATGCGATGAAAAAGCTGAAAGAAGCGGTGGGTGATACGCTCTAGGATCGTTGAAAACTATCCACAAATTCAATTTCAAAAAAACCAGCCATTGGCTGGTTTTTTTATGCTTAAAATCTGAGAGATAGTTCACAGAATAGGTGCTACTGAGGATATCTCATGGGTTTTATCCACAGCTTTTATTATGATCCTAACTACATATAGTGGATCCTTTTTTGCAGAAACACATTATCAACGCAATCCACAGCTTTTTCCACAGCTGGTTGAAAATTGAACGCTGCAGTTTGTGCCGTGATTATCTCGATAACATAAGCCTTGCCCTGACTGGCTTTGAGCAGTATGTTCAGGAAAGGATTAACCCATACATTCTCGATGGGGTTGTGAGTAACTTGGTGGGGTACAATAGAAGTAAGCCTGAATGGATGCCCGATCTTAAAAGCGGACGATCGTCACGTTTTGACCATCAGAAGGATCGTAGCGTTTGATCACAATAATAGAGAGTCAGTACCGAAATGGATCAGTTTGAACATATTAGCGCCGAGAAGGCGTACGAATTACTTTGCCAACAAACCTCAAATGCCGTGCTGGTCGATATACGAGACCCGCAATCACACACCTTGGCTCACCCTGAAGGTGCCTTTCACCTAACCAATGATACAATGGTCGCCTTTATGGATGAGGTGGATTTTGAGCAGCCTGTTATCGTGATGTGCTATCACGGTATTAGTAGTCAAGGTGCGGCACAATACCTTATCAACCAAGGGTATGACTGTGTTTACAGTCTTGATGGCGGTTTTGATGCTTGGAAGCGCCAATCATACCCATGTATTCAAGCCGCTTAGGGGAGTAGGCCTTGCCTGTTACTCTTGGCGTCATATAGACCGACCCAGTGGAGAGTGGAATGCAGCGCTTAGCCGGATTAAGTAACCCGCGTCAGGCACAGGCTTTTATTGATTATATGGCCTCAAGGGGGATCGCTTTGAGCCTTGCGCCAGAACCTGAAGGGCGCTTTGCAATTTGGCTCGAAAATAGTGAGAACTTCGTTGAGGCCGAGGCCGAACTTCACTTGTTTTTAGCTGACCCTAGTGCAACTAAGTATCAAGCCGCCTCGTGGGAGGTTGCAGAAAGCCGTACTGCTCAATTTTATTACAATAACCCAAACCTCCTGAAATTAGTGAAATCACAGGCGGGGCCATTTACCCTGATGGTAATGGCCGTATCGATAATTATCTATGTGTTATGGCTATTGGGAATGCGAGAGTCAATCTTTTCCCTGATGCATTTTCCGGCAATGAATGGTGATCAGTGGCAACTTTGGCGCTTTTTCTCCCATGCATTGATCCACTTTTCCACCATGCATATTGTGTTTAACTGCCTATGGTGGTGGATTTTGGGTGGTCAGTTAGAGCAACACAGTGGCGTTGCTAAATTGGTGCAGGTGTTTTTGATCTCCGCGCTGGTTTCTGGCTTTGCTCAATTCTGGTTGAGTGAGCCGGCCTCAAGCATTTACTTTGGTGGCTTATCTGGGGTTGTATATGCCTTAATGGGTTACATTTGGTGGATGGGCTGGTTAAACCCGCAACAAGGGTTGTCACTACCTCGCCCTTATGTCGCTTTCATGTTGGCTTGGCTCGTGATTGGCTTTGTTCAACCCTTTATGGCGATTGCGAACATGGCACACCTGTTTGGACTACTCAGTGGCTGCGGTTTAGCCTTGTTTAACGTTAAGGCCCGCCCTTCATCGTAAGACTTATTCCGATTCATGGAAGGTGAACGCAGACTCTGCGTTCACCTTTTTTGTTTATATGTCGTCACTGATCAAGTATTTAGATAAAAAGCTGTAAAACCGTCCTTTATCCTAGTGAATATCTCTGCATATTTGATTCTATTCACATTTAATTACCTTTTTTAGAGCAATAATTTGCGTTCACTGCGCAATATTGGTTATTTTCGCTCACCTTGCGCTCGTTTGAACAAAATAACGTATAAACAATATAAAAAAGGAACATCATATGTTTGGTATTTTTACACCAGCTATGCATCGGGAGCGTCTACCCGATGGGCAGGTGGACTCTACTTACAAACGTCTTCGTTGGCAGCTCTTTATTGGTATTTTCTTTGGTTATGCCGGGTATTACCTTGTTCGTAAAAACTTTAGCTTGGCAATGCCATACCTGATTGAGGAATATGGCTACAGCCGGGGTGATCTTGGCGTGGCACTGGCAGCGGTTTCGATTGCTTATGGCTTATCTAAATTCTTGATGGGGAGTGTTTCGGATCGTTCTAACCCGCGCTACTTTCTCGCCGCGGGTTTAACGATGTCAGCGTTGATTATGCTGTGCTTCGGTTTTATGCCGTGGGCAACGGGCAGCATCGCGGCCATGTTTATTCTATTGTTCCTTAATGGTTGGTTCCAAGGCATGGGTTGGCCTGCTTGCGGCCGAACCATGGTGCATTGGTGGTCACGCAAAGAGCGGGGCGAGGTAGTTTCGGTGTGGAATGTTGCCCATAACGTGGGCGGTGGCTTAATTGGGCCGATGTTCTTACTGGGCCTGTGGGCGTTTAATGATGACTGGCGATCCGCTTTTTATGTACCGGCATTTTTTGCTTTGTTGGTTGCTGCCTTTACCCTGCTAGTCATGCGCGATACTCCCCAATCTTGCGGTCTTCCTGCGATTGAAGAGCATAAAAATGACTATCCGGATAGTTACGATGCATCGCATGAGCAAGAGATGACCGCGAAGGAAATCTTCTTCAAGTATGTGTTTAACAACAAGCTGCTATGGTTTATTGCCATTGCCAATGCCTTTGTTTACCTGATCCGCTATGGCGTTTTGGACTGGGCGCCAGTTTACCTCAGTGAAGTGAAAGACTTCTCGGTTGATAAATCATCATGGGCTTATTTCTTATATGAGTGGGCGGGTATTCCGGGCACGCTATTGTGTGGTTGGATGTCAGATAAATTCTTCAAAGGCCGTCGGGCACCTGCTGGTATCTTGTTCATGGTACTGGTTACGGTGGCTGTTTTGGTTTATTGGTTCAATCCGGCAGGTAATCCAACGGTTGATATGATGGCATTAGTGGCTATCGGCTTCTTGATTTATGGCCCAGTTATGCTGATTGGTTTGTATGCTCTGGAGTTAGCACCGAAAAAAGCGGCAGGTACCGCGGCGGGTTTAACGGGCTTATTTGGTTACCTTGGCGGCGCCGTTGCGGCAAACGCCATCTTGGGTTACACCGTTGACCATTTTGGTTGGGATGGTGGTTTTATGGTGATTACTGCATCATGTGGCTTATCTATTTTCTTCCTTGTTTTAGCCTTGATAGGTGAAAATAAAGTGCATCGCGAGCGCCTTAGTGAGCAAGCACAACAAAATGGATAATTGAAGACGCCATCGTTGGCATCTTTAGGTGGCACTAGGTAATATGCTAAGGCTTCGCAATTGCGGAGCCTTGTTTTTATGCCAGGGTTTTGGATGAAATAGGAGCCGCACCAGCAGTGAAGCAGAGCAAACGCCATCAGGAAATTATTGACCTCGTTAAAACGCAAGGGTATGTCAGCACTGACGATCTCGTTGAGCGTTTTAATGTGAGCCCACAAACTATTCGCCGCGACCTTAATGAGTTGGCTGCTGATAACAAAATTCGCCGTCATCATGGTGGGGCAACGATCCCGTCCAGCTCGGTGAATACATCGTATAGCACACGTAAAGTGATGCAGCTGACGGAAAAAGACAACATTGCCCAAGCAATGGTGCAACATATCCCTGACGGTGCAACATTGTTTATCGATATCGGTACAACACCTGAAGCTGTCGCCCGTGCGTTACTAGAGCATAGTGACTTACGCATTGTGACGAATAACCTTAACGTTGCGAGTATCTTAACGGGAAAAGATGATTTTCGCGTGATCCTTGCCGGCGGTGAAGTACGCAATCGCGACGGCGGTATTGTGGGTGAGGCGACGTTAGATTTTATTTCCCAGTTCCGTTTGGATTTCGGTATTTTGGGGATCAGCGGTATCGATCTTGATGGCTCGCTGCTTGACTTTGATTATCATGAAGTACGGGTAAAGCAGGCGATTATTGAAAATAGCCGTTGCGTTATGTTGGGGGCTGACCATACTAAATTTGGCCGTAATGCGATGGTGAACCTTGGTGATATTAGCCAGGTTGATATGCTGTTTACCAACGCACAGCCACCAGAGCAATTGGCAAAGCGTTTGGCTGAACATGATATCCATACGGAAATTATTCTTTAGTTTTAACGTTAATAATGAACAGCTAAACAGGCGGCCTTAGGCTGCCTTTTTTTTTGCCAAAATGTTATCACGGTCATGAATATGTGAAAAAACGAAAATATAAATGATGATCTTAATCAATCAATCGCCTATTATGTTCGTTATCGAGCATTTATGCGCGTTTTGGAACTTTTATACTTTCGGTTGGGGTGAATGCATGGCTGTGGCAAGTGATATTCTAGACATTATTGTTGTGGGTGGCGGGATCAATGGAGCGGGCATTGCTGCTGATGCTGCGGGTCGCGGTCTAAATGTTGGTCTATATGAAGCGAAAGACTTTGCCTCAGCAACCTCTTCGGCCAGCTCAAAGTTAATCCATGGTGGATTACGCTACCTTGAACATTATGAATTTCGCTTAGTTGGGGAAGCATTGGCTGAACGTGAGGTGCTATTACGTAAAATACCTCATATTGCCCGACCAATGCGCTTTCGTTTACCACATCGCCCTCACTTACGTCCGGCATGGATGATCCGCGCGGGGTTATTCCTTTATGATAACCTCGGCAAGCGCACGACATTACCTGCAAGTCGTAGCTTAAAATTTGGTTCTGATTCTGTGTTGGTGCCAGAAATCACCAAGGGATTTGAATATTCAGACTGTTGGGTGGATGACGCCCGTTTAGTCGTGCTAAATGCGATGGAAGTGGCAGAGCGTGGTGGTGAAGTACGTAATCGCTGTAAGGTTGAAAAGGCGGTGCGCCAAGGTGATCTTTGGCTGGTAACGCTGCGAGATATGCTCACGGGAGAAGTCCTTGAGCGACGTAGCCGCGCTCTGGTAAATGCCGCGGGCCCTTGGGTTAAAGAATTTTATGATCAAAGCTTAGACACCCCTTCGCCACGCAATATCCGCTTGATTAAAGGTTCGCACATTGTTGTTCCTCGTGTGCATGAGCAGGAGCAGGCGTATATTTTGCAAAATGAAGATAACCGTATTGTCTTTGTTATTCCGTACCTCGATCGCTTTTCTATTATCGGCACCACGGATGTCGAGTATCAGGGCGATCCACGAGAGGTCGCGATTGATGAAACTGAAATCGGCTATCTGCTTGATGTTTATAATCACCATTTCACGAGTAAGCTAGCGCGTGAAGATGTTGTTTGGACTTACAGCGGGGTACGCCCACTATGCGATGATGAGTCAGACTCTCCGCAAGCCATTACCCGCGACTACACGCTGGATCTTGAACAGCAAGGCAATGAAGCGCCATTATTGTCGATTTTTGGTGGCAAACTAACGACTTATCGTAAGCTAGCGGAAAGCGCTATGAGTAAGTTAAATCCTTTCTTCCCGGCGATGAAGCAGCCTTGGACTGCTGATAGCTTTTTGCCCGGTGGTGAAGCTGGATTTGATGCCAAATGGCGGATCAAAATGCTCACACGTACCTACCCATGGATGACATCGCTGACGGCAACACGCTTGGTCACAAACTATGGCAGCCGAACTGAACCACTCTTGGTTGGGGTGAAGCAGGAGTCGGATATGGGTCTGCATTTTGGCGAAGGGTTTTATGCGCGTGAGCTTGATTACTTGATTGAGCATGAGTTTGTGTGTGATGCCGAAGATGCCCTATGGCGCCGTAGCAAGGTCGGACTGTATCTCAATGAACAGCAAAAGCTGGCAGTGGCTGAATATATTGAATCCCAACGTGCGGCTCGGCAACCAGCAGCTTAATGGTGTGTGATACCAAGTAAAAAACAACAAAGGCGCTTTAAGCGCCTTTGTTGTTTTTAAGAGACGGGTTCTATTGCTAAGTCGCTGCGAGTCTTATTGGTAAAGGTACTTGGTAAATAGCAGCTCGGTAACAATTTTCTGGTTAGTTTCGGTGATCAGCAATTCATTGACTTTCGCCAAGCATGCCTGACGAATTTCTTCTCGTCCTGCCAGTGACTTAACACGGGCTTCCGATTGCTGACTTATGATACTGATTATGGCATCACGGATTAATGGGGCATGGTGATCAACATATTTAACCAACTGGGGATCGGCAACCATTAAATCAACTTGTAGACGCAAGTACCCCAGCGTTTTACCTTGCGTGGTGTAATTGGTGGTGATATCTGGGGCAAGGGTGTAGTAAGTGTACTGTGCTGAAGGGGCGCTGGTTTCTGCCCAAACAGGTAAAGAGGTCGTAAATGCTGCAAACAGTATCATGATGCTAGAGAGAATTGATTTCATTAGTACACTCATTGGGTTACATGTTTTTCTGGTGATGAATTGCCATCTTTCGATCGTAACGATATTCGTACACGTTACAGCTTGCTACAATAGTGTTTCTTCATGGTAATAAATTAACTGGATTCTACCAAGCATTTGATCTGTTATTGGTCGAGTTTTTATTGGAAAAATGTCGAAATTCAAGCAGTTGTACAAGCCCTTGCTGGATGGTGCCCAATGGCAAGCACCGCACGAAGCAGCTATAGAAGGGACTGAGTTTGGGCATTGGTTGCTTGAACTTGATTCGTTATCCCGTCGTTTTGAGCGACATTGTACTCAATTTACAGTGTCATTGATTGAACAGGTAAAAATAGAACCAGAACAGCTTCAACCCGATGAGCGAGCATTAATTGGTGATAGTGCCTGTTTGCTCCGTAAAGTTGTGCTGTTGGGTGACGGGCAACCTTGGGTGTTTGCTCGTACTTTGATCCCTGTAACAACATTAACAGGGCAAGAACAAGATTTAGCTCAGCTCGGTGAAATGCCGTTGGGCTTTCGTATTTTTACTGATCGCACCGCTCGCCGAGATGCTTTGGTGGTTGCGAATGTCAGCACTGGTCCAGATCCGCTGTGGGCGCGTCGCTCTCGTTTATGGATCAATGATAAACCCATGCTGGTGGCCGAATTATTTTTGCAGGATGCACCTATGTATAAGGAGACTCAACATTGGAAATGACCAAAGCGAAAGCATTTTGGCAGTTAGCCCGCTTTGATCGCCCGATCGGGAGTTTATTGTTACTGTGGCCGACATTGTGGGCGTTATTTTTAGCCGCTGATGGCATTCCTGATCCGCATGTGCTGGTGGTATTTGTACTTGGTGTGATTTTCATGCGAGCGGCAGGTTGTGTCATCAATGATTTTGCCGACCGAAATTTTGATGGTCATGTTAAACGCACGGCGAAGCGACCAATGCCTTCTGGTAAGGTCTCTGAACGTGAGGCTCTGGCACTGTTTGGCTTGTTAGTACTAGTGTCTTTCTTGCTAGTGTTAACCATGAACACCTTGACGATCATGCTCTCTGTCGTAGGGTTAGTGCTGGCCGCAGCGTATCCGTTCATGAAGCGTTATACCCATTTGCCTCAGTTGGTGCTGGGCATGGCGTTTGGTTGGTCTATCCCGATGGCATATGCCGCTCAAGCGGGTGAGCTGCCTTTGGTCGCTTGGTTGTTGTTTGCTGCGAATATTTTATGGACGATTGCCTACGACACGTTATATGCAATGGTTGATCGTGATGATGACTTGAATGTCGGGATCAAATCGACTGCAATTTTATTTGGTCGTTTCGATAAGATGATTGTCGGTTTTCTTCAGTTGGGAACCGTCGTGTTGTTGATTATTATTGGCGCACTACTTGCCTTACCCCAGATATATTTCTGGTTATTGTTATTGGCTTCATCATTGTTTGTTTATCAACAAATGCTGATCCGTGGTCGTGAGCGTGAGCCATGTTTTAAAGCGTTCCTCAACAATAACTATGTCGGTATGCTGGTGTGTATCGGGATTGCAATTAGTGTGTGTTGGTAAGATTTATCATCCACATTAAAAAAAGCGCCTACGGGCGCTTTTTTTATGAGTGATGTCTTTTTCATATCGTACCGAGAAACCCGTGGCAAAAAACGTCCACCGTTTAACATGAAAAAAACGGGCTGCAAGGCAGCCCGTTCGTCTCTTTATGTTACGGAAAAGCCAGCGTTAAGCATTGGTATCATGCTCTTCTATACGCTCTTCACGGTTCATGACTGCCTGAATTGTCAGCTTAACTTCCGGTGAAACCAAGGCCGCGAGTAAATCGGCAAGGTGCTCCACAGGTTGTGACACCGCGTGGCAATCTTCGTTGAGGTAGCCTTCGCTGCGCAATGTTTTTACTAACGTGGAGAATACGCCTTTATCAAAGAATTCCGGTGCATTAATGCCGTGCAATCGGCTTAGTCGTTGCGCCATCATCTGGCTTTGCTGCTCTAAGTCACTTTTCATTAGCTGCGGCTCAGAACGTAGCAGTGTCAGTGCAATTGCATAACGTTGCAGGGTTTCGGTGATCGTACGTCCCAGCAAGTGCAATGGGCCGATACGCGCGTTGTTAAGCGCGATGTCATCACCGTCACGTAACACCAAGCGTTGACGAACCAGCTCTTCGATTTGTGACTCAATGACCGCGTCAAGTTCACTTTCATCAAAGCGCAGGAATAGCTCTGCTTTTAGGAACGGGTAGAGCAGTGTTACTTGCTCGACAATCGCGCGCGCAGGCAATCGTTGATGCTGGATCACAATATTGGCGATCAGTGATGGCAACGCAAATAAGTGAATAATGTTGTTGCGATAATAGGTCATCAGAATCGCTTGCTGGCGATTTAGTGACACCATTTCGCCAAGGCTGTCACGATCAACGACAAACTTATCCATCTCGATAGCATGTTCAACCATCGTTTTGGCGTCTTCATCTGGCACGGTGAATTGATCAGAGTACGGCACATGGCGCATCAGCTGTAGGTAACAGTCAATTTGTTGTTCTAGCTCTTCTCGGCTTAACGCACGTTGGCGCGATGATAGCAGTGCCAAACCACACAAGGTGAGGGCATTGGTCGCCGCCGCATCATTAATGTGAGTCATCATTTTCACGGCTAAATCGTTCACCACAGGGTTTAACCATTGTGGGCGCTGAGGCTCGATAGGGTTGATGTCTTTATGCCACTCTGGAACGTGCTCGTTAAGGTAGTGGTTGAGTGGGATAGGCTCACCAAAGTTAACGTAGCCTTGACCAAGGTTACGTAGCTTACGCAACATACGGACAATTTGGCCAAGATTTTCTTTTTCTTTTCGTTTGCCTTGCAGCTCTTTGGCATACGTGGCGACTTCCATAACATGCTCGTAGCCGATATAAACCGGTACTAATGTCACGGGGCGATTAAGGCCTCGCAACATCGCCTGAATGGTCATTGATAGCATGCCAGTCTTGGCAGGCAATAGTCGCCCGGTACGAGAACGGCCACCTTCGCTGAAGTACTCTACCGAGTAACCCTTAGCAAACAGTTCGGCCAGGTATTCACGGAAAACCGTCGAATACAGGCGGTTGCCTTTGAAACTACGGCGGATAAAGAACGCACCGCCGCGGCGGAAAATTGGCCCTGCGGGGAAGAAGTTCAAGTTGATACCAGCAGCAATATGTGGCGGCACTAACCCTTCGCGATACAAGACATAAGAAAGCAGTAGGTAGTCCATATGGCTGCGATGGCACGGTACATAAACAATTTCATGACCATCCTGGGCCAGTCTACGCACCCGCTGGGCATTATTAATGTTTAGCCCCTGATAGAGCTTATTCCATAACCAGCCAAGGAAGCGCTCACCATGCTTGATCAGTGGATATGAGAAATTTGTCGCAATTTCTTCCATCATATCGATGGCTTCTTTACGTACTTTCTCTATCGGCACATCTCTGTTCGCCGCTTCTTCTGCAACGACCTTTTCGATGGCTTTAGATGCCAATAAGCGTTTGAACAGGGCTTGGCGATCAGGCAGTTTTGGCCCTGATGCGGCAAGTTGTTGACGTGAAAAGTGAATGCGTGCAACACGTGCTAGTTTGTTGGCAATTGAGTCATCAGTACCGTGATGGTCTGCCATATAGCGTAGTGAAACGGATGGGCTTAAACGCACCATACAATCGCGGCCGTGGCCCAAGATGGTAAAGAGTTTCTCAGGGCCATTCAGCGGTCGTAGGATCGGGCGGTGATTATCTTCTTTGCCCGGTTTTCGGCCCCATAAGATAGAGGCTGGCACAACTTGGATATCAAGTTCGCTGTCTTGTTTATGTTGCTCCAGTAGGGCGGTAAACAGCTCGATGGATGCCTGCGGTAATTCACTATTAGAGCCAAAGACACTTGGGCCGTCTGAAATAAAGACATAGCGAGTGTAAAACTGACCGCCTATCTCAAGGGGAGACAAAGGATCTGGTAAGCCTAACTTTAGGGTGCTACTGCGCAAGGTCATCAGATCGGTATTGGAGCGGAACGGCAGGATATAAACAATCGGTCGTTCTAAATCAAGCTCTAGGTCGGTAACCGGATCTGCAGGGATTGAATGGGTTTTAACCAGCAGAGAAAGCGGCAAATCCAGTATTTTTTGATAGATTTTCTGCCAACTTGACATATTTATTATTAGCCTCGAATTCTTAATGCGAGGCAAGGATAGCAGAAAAAGAGGGGCTATAAGCAGCGAAATAGCACATCTTGACGGGGAAATATCATTTTCAAGATCGTTTTTAGCTATTTTATGTTTGGCGTCAAATAGTAACCGATTTTGTCTTTTGAGTTTGCTGGCTTTGCCTGCATTCCGGCTAAAATTGCTGTTTTCCTAAACAATGGCCTTTTCAAGCGACTTAACACTGGATATACTCACAGTGGACTGTATAAAAAGACAGGGTAGGATATGAAGCCGTTAACGCCGCGCCAACAAGAAGTCTTTGATTTAATCAAAGCAAAAATTGAAGATGCTGGAATGCCGCCAACACGTGCTGAAATAGCCCGTGAATTAGGTTTCCGGTCTGCCAACGCCGCTGAGGAGCACCTCAAGGCTTTGGCCCGTAAAGAAGTCATCGAAATTATCCCTGGGGCCTCTCGTGGGATCCGTTTATTGGTTAATAACGATGAAGCTAATGAGTCTGGCTTGCCATTGATTGGCCAAGTTGCAGCAGGTGAGCCCATTTTGGCTCAAGAGCACGTAGAGACCCATTACGAGGTTGACCCCGCTTTATTCAAGCCTCGTGCCGATTTCCTGCTTCGTGTAAATGGTATGAGCATGAAAGACATTGGTATTATGGATGGCGATCTGCTTGCTGTGCATAAGACTCAGGATGTCCATAACGGACAGGTTGTTGTTGCCCGTGTCGATGATGACGTGACGGTGAAGCGACTAGAGAAAAATGGTTCTCAAGTGTTACTGCATGCTGAAAACGACGATTTTTCACCGATAGTGGTTGATCTAAATGCTCAGCATTTGAGTATTGAAGGCATTGCTGTTGGGGTGATCCGCAATACCGACTGGATGTAATTACCACGCAGCATTTTATGCTGAATGTGTACTTGGACGTAAGAATGTTATGTCCATACTTTGCATTTGTTAATGATAGTCATTATCATCTTCTTGACTTGCTAGGAGATGATGATGACAGATCCCACACGCTACGATATCCCATCCGATCTGCTCCAACCCCTCTGGCTCCGTAGCCGCGAGAGCTTGGATGATGATCGTTTGATCTACGATCCTGTCGCGGCTGTTGCATGCCGTCAGTGCAGCCTTAAGCCTGACTGCCTTTCTGGCTATCTTTCGGAACAGCAATTACTGCATGCGAGTTTGGCCAGACTGTGTGATCGCCAAGTTAAGCATTTCCTTCGACGTCATCCAAATGGCCGCATCATTAATATCGGTGCCGGTTTAGATACCCGTTTCTACCGAATTGATAATGGTTTATGCCGATGGTTCGACATTGATATCACCGAGAACCTACTTTGGCGGCAGCGATTATTCCATCGCAGTGAGCGTTATCGAATGGTGACGGGTTCTATTACCGATCTGGCTTGGCTAAATGAGTTACCTAATACTGCAGCGACGCCAGTGCTGATCTTATGCGACCAAGCATTACTACACTGTGATCATGCTGCGGTATCCCGTTTTCTGCAGACCGTTGGTTGTCATTACGGCCAAGCTGAAGTGTGTGTGGTGTTGGCTGGAAGCTTGGGCCACACGGCATTGGCTAAAAAAATGGGAGCTGGTGATTATTTACATGGTTACGTAGACCCACAACGACAGCTGCTTGACTGGTTGCCGTGGGCGAAGTCGGTCAGCCGTTACAACCCATTAGATAATCCGTGTTCTCGCTGGCAGCCTTGGCAGCGTTGGATCGCGAAAATTCCTAGCTTGAAATACCGTTTATTACCCACACTTATGCACATTCATCTATAGAGTTACTTACCCTCCATATCTATCACTGGCATGTTAGGTTCTTTCATGACTTGAATCATGTTTTTTTCCTACTAATTAATTGGTATTACGTCAAACCTGTCCTAAGTTAATTGTAAACAGAGTGTTAATAAAGCTGTGCGATTTTTCGCCTCCTAGATCTGGAGGTGCTTAAAAACAGGAAAGGACAGGAGGGATCCGGGTGATGATGATTCGCCAATTGATCTGCGTTTTGGGCGCTTTATTTGCGGTGCCGTTGTACGCCGAAACTCAATCTATGCCGCTGAATATGACTCAGGGGGTAACTGAGGTCAGTCAGCGTGTGTTTGAACTCCATATGACCATTTTCTACATTTGTGTAGTGATTGGTTTGGTGGTGTTTGGGGTGATGTTTTGGGCCATTATTCATCACCGTAAATCCAAAGGAGCGGTAGCCGCTTCATTTCATGAAAGTACCAAAGTTGAAATTCTCTGGACGGTGATCCCGTTTGTCATCCTGATTGTGATGGCAGTGCCTGCCACGCAAACGCTGCTGGCGATGGAAGATACCTCAAAGGCGGATATGACGGTACAAGTGACTGGTTCACAATGGAAGTGGCATTACAGTTATTTCGACGAAGATGTCCAATTTTATTCACACCTCGCTACCTCTTCAGCACAAATCACCAACCAACGTGAAAAACGTAGTAACTACCTACTAGAGGTTGACCGTCCGTTAGTGCTGCCTATTGGTAAGAAAGTCCGTTTTCTGATCACATCGCAAGATGTTATTCACTCTTGGTGGGTCCCCGATTTTGCAGTGAAGAAGGATGCTAATCCAGGTTTTATTAACGAAGCCTGGACCCGTATTGATAAGCCGGGGATTTATCGTGGGCAGTGTGCTGAATTGTGCGGTAAAGATCATGGCTTTATGCCGATTGTCGTTATCGCGAAATCTCAGAGCGACTACGATGATTGGTTGCAAACAACCAAAGTGGCTCAGCATGAAGCGCGAGAAGAAGAGCAACGCTTACTGTCGATGCAGATGTCGATGGAAGAGCTGATGGATCTGGGTGAAAAAGTCTATAACACCCGTTGTGCGATGTGTCATCAGGCCAATGGTCAGGGCATACCGGGCGCTTTTCCCGGATTGGCAGGAGAAGGTATTTCGATTGATCCTGCGGCGAAGCTAGAGCATGTCAGTGTGGTCGTCCATGGTCGACAAGGAACGGCCATGCAGGCCTTTGGGCCTCAGCTTAGTTTGAAGGAGTTGGCGGCAGTGATCACGTATGAGCGTAATGCGTGGGGAAATAATACGGGTGAAACGATCCAAGCTGCGGAAGTGCAAGCTGTTATGGACGGTGAAGACTTTTAGGGGAGAGTAACAATGACGGATATGTTACGTGAGCAAACCGAGGTCGAGGAAACCCAGACCGAGCATGAGCATCACGATCACCACCAAACAGGCTTAAAACGCTGGTTGTTTACCACCAACCACAAAGACATCGGCTCACTGTACTTAATGTTTAGCTTTGCCATGTTTTTGATTGGTGGGGCGATGGCGATGGTGATCCGAGCTGAGCTATTTCAGCCTGGATTACAATTAGTTGAACCTAACTTTTTTAACCAAATGACCACCGTTCATGGCCTGATCATGGTCTTTGGCGCGGTTATGCCTGCATTTACCGGTTTGGCAAACTGGATGATCCCCATGATGATTGGTGCGCCAGATATGGCGCTGCCACGAATGAATAACTGGAGCTTCTGGATTTTACCTTTTGCTTTCAGCATGTTGTTGGCTTCGCTATTTATGGAGGGGGGCGGTCCAAACTTTGGTTGGACGTTTTATGCGCCACTATCAACGACGTACAGCCCTGAAAGTACAGGCTTGTTCGTTTTTGCTATCCACATAATGGGAATAAGCTCCATCATGGGGGCGATCAATGTCATTGTCACGATTGTGAACCTGCGTGCGCCGGGCATGACCTACATGAAGATGCCTTTATTTGTTTGGACGTGGCTCATTACCGCCTTTTTACTTATCGCGGTTATGCCCGTGCTGGCAGGGGCAGTAACTATGGTGCTGACCGACAAGTACTTTGGCACCAGTTTCTTTGATGCCGCTGGTGGGGGCGATCCGGTGATGTTTCAACACATTTTCTGGTTCTTTGGTCACCCTGAAGTCTATATCATGATATTGCCGAGTTTCGGTATTGTTTCAGCGATTATCCCTGCCTTTTCACGCAAGAAACTCTTCGGCTATAGCTCAATGGTGTATGCCACAGCGTCAATTGCTGGCTTGAGCTTTTTGGTTTGGGCACACCATATGTTCACCACCGGAATGCCAGTGGCCGCTGAGCTGTTCTTCATGTATTGCACCATGCTTATTTCAGTGCCGACTGGGGTGAAGGTGTTCAACTGGGTAGCGACGATGTGGCGTGGATCGTTAACGTTTGAAGTGCCCATGCTGTTTGCCATCGCCTTTATTGTATTGTTTACCATCGGCGGTTTTTCAGGACTGATGTTAGCCATCACGCCTGCCGATTTCCAATACCATGATACGTACTTTGTGGTGGCACACTTCCACTATGTGCTGGTGTCGGGGGCTATATTCTCGATCATGGCGGCGGCCTATTATTGGCTACCCAAATGGACAGGCTATATGTTCGATGAAAAACTGGCGAAGTGGCATTTCTGGTGCTCAATTATTTCAGTCAACATCCTCTTTTTCCCGATGCACTTCCTTGGGTTAGCGGGTATGCCCCGTCGGATCCCTGACTATGCACTGCAATTTGCTGATATCAATGCGGTGGTGAGTATTGGCGGTTTCATGTTTGGTCTATCGCAGTTTATCTTTCTGGCGGTGGTTATTAAATGTGCGAGAGGGGGTGAGAAAGCTGCGGCGAAACCGTGGGATGGCGCTGAAGGACTGGAGTGGACGGTACCATCTCCGGCGCCACACCATACGTTTTCAACCCCGCCTAAAATTGATTAGGAGGCGTTGTTATGGCATCTGAATCGAGCTCTGAGGAAAAGAAAAAACAGCGGTCATTATGGTCGCTGGTGTTGATGTCAGTGCTGATGTTTGGCTTTGCGTTTGCACTGGTTCCACTGTATGACGTGTTTTGTGACATTACGGGCATTAACGGGAAAACAGCAAATATAGCGGTTGAAAGTAGCGATCGCGTTGATAAAAGCCGAGAAGTTACCGTTGAATTCGTGGCTTATATCAACCCCGGCATGCAGTGGACATTTGAGCCTGAAATCAAATCGGTGGTCGTTAATCCCGGCCAAACCCACACCATTAATTACCAAGCGCGCAACCTGACGGCAATCGAAACGATTGGTCAGGCCGTGCCTTCTGTTAGCCCCGGTTTAGGGGCTAAATACTTCAATAAAATTGAATGCTTTTGTTTTAATCATCAGCCCTTGGCGGGAGGAGAGACAGCCAGCTTACCACTGGTCTTTTATGTCGACCCAGAGCTGCCAGAGGACATTAATACCCTGACATTGGCTTATACCTTATACAACGCCAAGCCGGTTGTGACGGCGAAAACACAATGAGGTTGAATAATGGCGAATCCATATTCTGAACACGATGAATCAATGAAAACTCCACATGAGCACTACTATGTTCCCGAGGCCAGTGCATGGCCAATTGTGGGGGCTATCGCACTATTTCTGATTGCCATGGGGGCGGGAGCAACCGTTGGTAATTTGTTTAATGGGCAAGGGCCGTGGTTGTTATTAACCGGCGCTGGTTTGTTATTACTGATGCTGATTGGCTGGTTTCGAGATGTGATCACCGAGTCGATGGGGGGACTGTATAGCCACCAGATGGATCGGTCGTTTCGTCAAGGGATGAGCTGGTTTATTTTCTCTGAAGTGATGTTTTTTGCTGCCTTTTTTGGGGCGCTGTTCTATGCCCGAATGATTGCTGTGCCTTGGCTCGGTGGTGCTGGTAATAATGAAATGACCCACGCTGTACTGTGGCCCGAGTTCATTGCCCAATGGCCATTGGTCACCACCCCAGATGGTGGCGTCACTCAGGCAATGGGTCCGATTGGGCTTCCACTATATAACACCTTGATTCTTATCACATCTTCGGTCACTGTTCATTTCGCGCATACGGCGCTAGAGCAAAATAATCGTCCACGCTTAAAGTTATTTTTGTTACTGACCGTTCTGCTCGGCTGCTTGTTCGTGTATCTGCAGGGGGTGGAATATATTCACGCTTATCAAGATATGGGGCTAACGTTAGATTCAGGGGTATATGGGAATACCTTCTTCTTACTAACTGGGTTTCACGGGATACACGTTTCATTAGGAACGTTGATTCTGTTTATTGTGTGGCTGCGGGTTTTGCGTGGGCATTTCACCCCAGAGAAACACTTCGCGTTTCAAGCTGGCGCGTGGTATTGGCATTTTGTCGATGTGGTTTGGTTGGGCTTGTTTATCTTTGTCTACATCCTTTGATGGAAGGTAAATTAAACCTGAGTGGTTGATTTATTTAGTCGCCAAATCAGTAAGGGCGGGGATTCGGGGTAATGTAACCGCCCGCCAATGCCAATAGTAAAAGCACAAACAGTAGGACTGAGAAAAGGATACGACGGCCGAGAAAGCGCGACATCGGCTGGGTTTGTTTACCTGTTAGCATCATCGGCAGTGCCCTGAATAAATTAAAGATGATGAATACCAATAAGCAGACGATTAGGGCTTTTAGCAACATGGACAGCCTCCAGAAATTGATAGGTGGTTATGCGAAGGATCGGTTTCATACTTTTTACTTTGGCGGTACTCGTGACATTGGTCAAGCTTGGCTTGTGGCAAATGTCACGAGCTCAGGAAAAAGAAAGTCTGAGTCATGCACTTAAATTCCGCAGTGAGCAGGTCTATTACAGCCTTGCGAGTTTACCCCGCGACCCTCGCTGGTACAGCCTGACGTTACTTGGTGAATTCGACCATAGCAAAGCGGTACTACTGGATAACCAGCTATACCGAGGTCGACCCGGTTATCATGTTTTGTATCCCTTTGCGGCTGATAATGGCTGGGTATTGGTTAACCTTGGCTGGATAGCCGCTCCTACCTATCGTGACCAAATCCCTACGTTACCTGAGCATCATGGTGAGTTGAAGGTAACCGGTATTATTGCTCCCCCTTCCAACCTACTGGAATTGGCGCCGGAACAATGGGGTACGCAGTGGCCTGTACGAGTACAAAACCTAGATTTGGCGGTACTAGGGGAAAAAATGGCACTGCCGCTAAAGCCGTGGATATTGCAAATTGAACCTGACAGTCCTGTCGCATTACAACAAACATGGCAACCCGTCGTGATGGGGCCACAGAAACATTACGCCTATGCCTTGCAATGGTTTTTGCTGGCGATTGCTGTCTCTGGTTCGGCATTGTGGTGGTTAAAAAGGAGCAAGGTATGAAGAAACATGGAACGTTGTTATTACTGCTAGGCGCGTTTGCACTGCCTGTCATTCTGGCGAAGTTGGTTCTTGATCTTAACTGGTATCAAGGGGGCGTGACTAACCGTGGTGAGTTGCTGGCAAGCCCGTTGACCTCTGAATGGCTTGGTGAAAATGAGCAATGGCAATTAATTTACCTGCTGCCAGAACAATGTGATGAACAGTGTTCTGGCGCGTTGTTTAACCTACGCCAAATTCCACAAGCTGTAGGTGCCGAACAATCAAGAGTCAGTAGCCTGTTATTGGTCTCAGCAGATAGCTTGTCGACACAACCGGATATAATCCGCCAGCAAGTTGAAGGGGTTGAACAGCGACAAGTCCCTGAGCACGTGGTTACTCAACTCAAAACCCTTGAGTACGGTGCGAAGGCCATCTATATCGCTGATCCGCTTGGTAATGTGATGATGGCATACCCTT
Organism: Photobacterium minamisatsumaniensis; assembly: GCF_050336695.1. Taxonomy (NCBI): domain Bacteria; kingdom Pseudomonadati; phylum Pseudomonadota; class Gammaproteobacteria; order Vibrionales; family Vibrionaceae; genus Photobacterium; species Photobacterium minamisatsumaniensis. Next base: position 81,866 of record NZ_JAKJSI010000014.1, read on the forward strand.
TAGTTAAGGGGAAAGTGGAAATTCTTGCGCAAGGTAAAGACTTGCTGCGGGATCTCAAGCGGTTGCTAAAAATTTCTAAAATCGGCTAAGGAGGGCTGGATATGAAATGGTTAGGTTTTCAGTCCTTGGTCAAATTCACCCTTGCCCTCGCACTATGTGTGATTGCACTGGGCGCTTATACTCGCTTGACTGAAGCGGGTTTGGGGTGTCCCGATTGGCCGGGTTGCTATGGTTTTGCTGCGGTCCCGCAAACGGCGGAGCAGCTGGACAAGGCGTCAGCGTTATTTCCCGATTTGCCCGTTGAAGCTGAAAAAGCATGGAATGAAATGCTGCATCGCTACATTGCTGGCACGCTAGGTCTGCTGATCTTACTGATTAATATCGTGGCATGGCGTAAGCCTGGGCGTCCTCGTTTTTTACCCGCCTTACTTTTGGTCACGGTGATCTTTCAAGCATTACTGGGTATGTGGACGGTTACGTTGGTACTGATGCCCGTGGTTGTGATGGGGCACCTGCTGGGGGGCTTCACCACCGCTTGTTTGTTGTTGCTATTGGTGCTGCGATTAGAGAAAAAGCCAAGGCCACTTATTCAAACTAAACACCCCACGAAAGGACTTCAATTTTTTGCTGCGCTTTGTTTGTTTGCGGTGGGATGCCAGATTGCACTCGGTGGCTGGACCGCAGCCAATTACGCGGCATTGGTATGCACCCAGCTCCCTATTTGTGAGGTCGACTGGCTCCAGCAATTTGATGCCAGTGCTTTTCATCTCATCCAGCCGAAACATGATAGTTATCAATATGGGGTGCTTAACTTTCAACAGCGTGTTTCAATCCATGCCGTGCATCGGATTGGGGCGATGATAACCAGTGTGTTGTTATTGATCTTGGTATGGCGGTTGTGGCGACAGGCGCAGTTGCGTGCTGCTGCCGTGATGACAGTCGGAATACTAAGTGTTCAAGTCTGTTTAGGGATCACCAATGTGTTAGCCAGCTTGCCGCTGTTTGTTGCGGTTGGACATAACGTGGTTGGGGTTGTGCTGTTGTTGATGATGGTTGCTGTTAACTATCGTATCTATTGTTTACGGGTAACAAGGCTAGGCTGGCACCGATCGACTGCTGGCTCAGAGGCAAGGGAGAGCTAAACCATGGAAAAAGGACAATTGGCTGCTAAAGGCAGTATTAAACCACGAGTTACAACGCGGGGGTGGGTGCCAGTCTGGCAAGATTACCTAACGATGACCAAGCCGAAAGTGGTTGCGATGTTACTGCTCACCGCTTTGGTGGGGATGTGTTTAGCGGTACCGGGGATCCCTCCTTTAAAGGCAGTCGTGTTGGGGTTGTTAGGGATAGGTTTTCAATCGGCAGCAGCGGCGGCTTTCAACCATATTTTAGACCGACGCTTTGATGCAAAAATGGCCCGAACGTATCATCGCCCGTTAGCGAAAGGGCGAGTAGAAACCTATAAAGCGGTGATCTTTGCTACGGCACTGATGGTGATGGGGTTTGTCATGCTGTGGCAGCTTAATGCCTTAACTGCTTGGCTCACTTTTGCCAGTCTGATTGGCTATGCGCTGATCTACACGGTGTGGTTAAAGCATGCGACACCGCAAAATATAGTTATTGGCGGCTTGGCTGGGGCAGCTCCCCCGTTACTGGGTTGGACTGCCGTCACTGGACAGCTAGATCCCCATGCGTTGCTGTTGGTTATGTTAGTGTTTACGTGGACTCCTCCGCATTTTTGGGCGTTAGCGATTCACCGAAAAGATGATTACGCCAAGGCCGGTATTCCAATGCTTCCTGTCACGCATGGCATTGAATTTACCAAAACCATGGTGCTACTCTATACCGTGATTCTGGCCGTGGTTGGTTTATTGCCGTGGCTGACAGGGATGAATGGTTTGCTGTACCTCGTGGGTAGCAGCGTGATTAACCTTGGCTTTATCGGCTACGCTCTTAAGTTGAAATTTGCCGACCAACCCGGACATGCATGGGCAACATTTAAGTATTCAATATGGCATTTGCTGGCGCTATTCGTGGTGCTGCTAGCTGACCACTGGCTTATAAACTTGCTTGAGTAGCACTGTAATCCCTACTGTGTTTCACGCCTTTTTTCGCCCCCGTAACGGATCAATCGTTGCGGGGGCTTTCTATTTTCGGGCAATAATCAGATAATCGCGGTTTGTATATAGCGTGAGTCGAGGTGGTTGTGTTTAAAGCATTACGGGATATTTCTTTACATCGTCAGGTGTTTGCACTGGCGTTGCCGATGGTGCTATCAAACATAACCGTACCATTACTCGGCCTAGTTGATGCGGCGGTGATTGGCCATCTCGATTATGCTTGGTACCTCGGTGGTGTCGCGGTAGGCGGCACCATGATCAATGTGACATTTTGGCTGCTAGGCTTTTTACGCATGGCGACCACAGGGTTAAGTGCGCAGGCGTATGGGGCTTCAAATAAAGATGCCCAAGCTACGGTCTTTATTCAGGGCATCGCTTTGGCATGGTTGTTGGCGCTTATTTTGATTGTCTTCCATCAGCCTGTTTCACAGTTGATCTTCCAGTTCAGTAGTGCGAGCGAAGAGGTGAAAACCTACGCCGAGCAGTATTTCTCTATTCGTATTTGGGGAGCGCCAGCAGCTTTGGCGAATTTTGTCATTATGGGATGGCTGCTCGGCACGCAAAATGCCAAGTTACCTATGTGGCTGTTAATAATCACCAACGTGGTCAACATTGCACTGGATATCTTGTTTGTGATTGGCTTGGGTTGGAAAGTGCAAGGGGCTGCCGCCGCTTCTGTAATTGCAGAGTATAGCGGTCTGCTACTTGGTTTATGGTTTGTTTCTCGTCAATGGCTTGCCCAATCTCTCCCGGCGGTAAAAACGAAATTAAGCTCGGTATGGCAGGGAGCCGGGCGGTTACTGAAGCTTAACCGCGACATTTTTTTACGCAGTTTGTGTTTACAGCTGGCCTTCACCTTTATGACATTCCAAGGTGCAACCTTAGGCGACAATGTGGTTGCCGCCAACGCGGTACTGATGAGCTTTTTGATGTTGGTATCGTATGCGATGGATGGGTTTGCTTATGCAATGGAAGCCATGGTGGGCAAAGCGATTGGGGCGCGTAACCGTGAAGAACTAGGCCGAACCATGATCGGCACAACGTTTTGGAGTTTGATGATTTCCCTGTTCATTACATTCGCCTTTACCGTGTTTGGGCATGAGATTATTGGATTGATCTCAGATATTCCCGCGGTGCAGCAAGAGGCAGCCATTTATTTACCGTGGCTGGCTGCTGTACCTCTGGTATCGATGTGGTGTTTTCTTCTTGATGGGATCTTTATTGGTGCCACCCGAGGCCGCGAAATGCGTAACAGCATGTTTTTTGCCACCTGCAGTTTCTTTGTCATTTGGTGGTGGTTAGCTGATTTTGGTAACCATGCCCTGTGGGGGGCGATGCTGGGATTTATGGCGGTAAGGGGGATTGGGCTAGCGGCTATTTTTGCGTATCAGTGGCAAAAAAATATTTTCCTGGAACCTGCCTGTGTAAACAAATAGTTAGGTTTTTTCATCTAAGTTATGCCATTTTTGTGGTAAAAAAAACTACCCATTGCAATTGGGATCTGTTTAAAATACGAGCAGTTTTTGCATAGGTAGTACAGATGAAGAAAGCATTTTTTGGTATTTTATTGACCATAATGGCAGTGAGCTGGGGAGTGCCAGCAAGTGCTGCTATCCAGGGACAGACATTTAAAGTAACCGCGACGGCGTACAATTCCGTTCGCGCACAAACCAATGCCAACCCGTCGATTGCGGCTTGGGGAGACAGGCTGAAACCGGGCATGAAGGTCATTGCCGTCTCGCGAGACTTATTGGGAATGGGCTTTAAGCATGGCACCAAAGTGAAAATATCGGGTCTGCCCGGCGAATATGTCGTGATGGACAAGATGAACAAGCGTTGGACGAAGAAAATCGATATCTACATGGGTAAAGATATTCAGGCTGCACGTAATTGGGGCCGTCGTAGTGTAACGATCACAGTGGTTGAAACCTAATTTAAGCTAACCTGAGAATAATCGCTCTGTGACCGAACTACTGTGAACAGAGTGGCTACTTTTCAGATTGGTATTACGCAAAAAGCCAGCTGAATGTTATTGACTCGAAAGAGATAACATCAGCTGGCTTTTTAGTATCTGGCTTTTTACAGGCTAGCGATTAGTAGTAAGAGTGTTCACCACGAGCATGCTCGGTGATATCACGAACGCCCGTTAACTCACCAACAAACTGTGCAAGCAGTTCTTTCTCAATACCTTCTTTTAGCGTTACATCAACCATTGAACAGCCGTTACAACCACCGCCAAACTGGAGGATTGCAATGCCGTCTTCCGTGATTTCAGCTAAAGACACATTACCACCGTGGCCTGCTAGTTGAGGGTTAACTTGTGTTTGGATCACATAGTCAACACGCTCCATCAATGTTGCATCATCAGAGACTTTACGCACTTTTGCATTGGGTGCTTTCAGTGTTAGCTGTGAACCCATTTTATCGGTAACGAAGTCGATCTCAGCATCATCAAGGAAAGGCAGGCTTAGCTCATCAACATAAGCTGAGAATAGATCAAGTTTGATTTCTGTATCGGTGGTTTCTACCGCTTCTGGCGGACAGTACGACACGCCGCACTCTGCACTTTGAGTACCAGGGTTAACCACGAATACGCGGATGTTTGTACCTTCTGGTTGTTGAGCCAAAAGTTTGCCGAAATGCTGTTGAGCATTATCAGTAATAGTAATCATAGACACGACGTAATACCTGACTTAATTAGTAAGATTAATTCTATTCTACTCTTTGATGCCCTATCTATCACCCCCTAATCGAAAATCTATGATTTCAGTCTGATTCTTGTGGTGTTTTATGACTTTCCACTTTTGAAGTGAAACACAGGCAATAGATGTCGATTTGTTCGACGCCACTTTGTTGTAGCAGGGTTGCAATAGCGGCAACGGTACTGCCTGTGGTCACCACATCATCAACAATCGCCACATGGTTTGGAAGGCTCTGTTCTTTGAGTATAAATGCCCCGTGCAGATTACGCTGTCGTTGCTGCCGGCTTAGCTGGTGCTGTGGTTGAGTATATAGCTTGCGACGGATCGCTTGTGGCAAGCACTTGCTGTGGGTTTTCTCGGCAATGGCGTCAGCCAGCAGCGTACTTTGGTTAAAGCTGCGATAAAGCCGGCGAAGCGGATGCAAAGGTACGGGGATAACAACAGGGGCAGGAGTTTGAATTTGTGCAGCCAACAAATGGCCAAGCGGCTGTGCCAGCCAAAATTTACGCCCAAATTTCAGCTGGTGGACCAAGGTTCGCAGTGGGAATTGGTATTCACCAAGCCGAACAAAATGTTGCCAAGGCGGCGGTTTAGTTAGGCATCGACCGCAATGTGGGGTCATGGCGAGGGTATTGGATCCACACCGTTGGCAGTATGGGGTTTGTTGAAACCGCTGTCGGCAATGATGGCACCAGAGCTTTTCTCCATTTGGGATGGGGAGCCGGCAGAGTTGGCAGTATGAAGGTGTAAGCAGACTGTTGGCTATCTTGGTGATTGGCGATACCATTCCACTATCCTGAGGCTGAAATAAAGGAAATATAAATGACAGCCAAGCTTTACTGGCAAACGGAAGGTCAAGGTTCCGATCTGGTTCTCATTCATGGCTGGGGAATGAATGGTGCGGCCTGGCAACAGCTTGTGCCTACACTGGCTAAGCATTACCGGTTACATATTGTCGATTTACCGGGTTATGGTCATAGCCATGAACTACCTGCGACTGATGTAGAAGGAATGGCACGCCAATTGCTTGATAATTCACCGGAGTCTGCAACGTGGCTCGGATGGTCATTGGGGGGATTGGTTGCGACTCAGGCGGCATTGCTTGCCCCTGAACGTGTAAACCAACTGATCACTGTCGCGAGCTCACCACGGTTTGCAGCACAACACACATGGCGTGGGATCAAACCCGAGGTGTTAGCGGATTTTAGACGTCAGCTGGATCAAGATTTTCAGGCAACGGTTGAGCGCTTCTTGGCGCTACAAGCGATGGGTAGCCCGACGGCAAGGCAGGATATCAAGCGGCTGAAAGAGGCCGTTTTATCGCGACCTGCCCCAAACCGTGAGGCATTGGCGATGGGATTGAAGATGCTGGAAGAGGTTGACTTACGTGATCAGCTTGAAGGTATTACCCAACCTTGGCTACGTATTTATGGTCGGCTTGATGGCTTGGTGCCGGTGAAAATTGCAAAAGCGCTGGATGATTTAGCCCCAGAGTCTCAGCGGCAAATTTTTGCCTCTGCATCTCATGCACCGTTTATTTCACATCCCGATGAATTTATTCAGGTATTAAAGGGATTTATCCGCTAAGTTAGATTTAGCGAGACGTCATGTGTGGCATGTTGGTAACATTTTTTTAAACTTTAGCGAAGTGTTGCCGATAACTTACAAATGGAGTTGCTCTAGGATAGAGAGGCCATAATGACAATTGGAAATATCAATAATAACGCTACGTATACGCCGTCGAGCTTGAAGGCATCGGCGGCCTCCACTCGAGTTGGGCAAGATGCCCAGGGTGAAGCGAAGCCTGTAGTCGCACAGACAACGGTTTCCATTTCTGAAGAAGCTAAGCAAAAGCAGGCAGCAGACGTAGCACAACAAGCGATAAAAGCTGATGGTTCAGATAATGACGAGGGCAGCAAAACCGAGTCATTTGCCTATGGCGTACTAGGGATGGATCATCCTGATGAAGTAAAAGATAACACTGATGACTTCTATACCGCCGGGCAGGTGCTTTCTGCGATCGGTACAGTCGCAACGGTATTATTGGCCATCGTCTAGTTTTTTTACCATTGGCTGATGTTTGGAGAAATGCATCAGCATGCTAGTAACCCCCGTACAAGTCGGTGCACCCACCATAGCACCTTCGATCAATCCGTCAACCGAGCAGGCTGCGCGGGATAATCGTGTACGTGAGAAAATTACTCCTCCCGCAGAAATGGCTGCTTCCGCTCGTGAAAAGCCTCTCAGTAGCGAAGAGAAGCAACTCAAGAAACCATCATGGGACCCGAGTGAACATCCTGATTATCAAGACCTTGCTGTTACGGAAAAACAGTATGGTTATCAAGACGAATTTGAGCAGTTAGTTAAGGCACTCTCAGCCGGCACTTATATGGCTGATGTGACAGAGTTGGGTTATTCCATGCACATCAAGTTGCCACGAGAGGTACTCGAAGCGCTTGAGCAGATCAGTACCACCGAACGAACAAAAGGGGTGATTGCCCATAAGTACGCGCAATCAACCATACCGAACCCGCCCACAGAGTATTTGGTCGTATTGTAGCGGTTAAGTGTACTGTCGTGATTGAGACACACTGCAAGAGAAATAAAAAGAGCCAGCATGTTTGCTGGCTCTTTGTGTTTGATAGCGTGTTTTGCTACGGGTGACTACTTCTTGTGTTTCGCATTCGCGAAAGCTGCCGCAAAGGCACCACCCATCGGGGCGTTTGATGTTCGCTCGTTGCGTGGTTTCGGTGCTGGTTGACGCGCTTCTTGGCGTTGACCTTGTGGTTTGCGTGCGGGTTTTTCTTGCCCAGGTTCATCGTTCAGTCGCATCGACATACCAATGCGCTTACGCTGTAAGTCGACTTCCATGACTTTGACTTTGACGATATCACCAGCCTTAACCACTTCACGCGGATCTGAGATAAATTTATCAGACAACGCAGAAATATGGACCAGCCCATCTTGGTGTACGCCCACATCAACAAAAGCACCAAAATTGGTGACATTGGTGATCACGCCTTCTAGTACCATACCTGGAACCAGATCTTTTACCTCATTAACACCTTCTGCAAAGGTCGCAGTTTTAAACTCTGGGCGAGGGTCACGACCTGGTTTATCAAGCTCGCTAATAATATCAGTGACGGTTGGTAGGCCGAATTTATCGTCGGTGTAGTCTGCCGCTTTGAGGTTGCGTAAGAAATCGGTGTTGCCGACAATGGCATCGACCGCTTTGCTATTGGCTGCGGCAATGCTTTTCACCACGGCATAAGACTCAGGGTGAACGGCAGAGCTATCTAATGGGTTCTTGCCGTCCATAATTCGGAGGAAGCCTGCACATTGCTCAAAGGCTTTAGGCCCTAAACGAGCGACTTTTTTCAAGGTCGTACGCGTTTCAAAGCGGCCGTTTTCGTCACGATAGTTGACGATGTTCTGTGCAATGGTGGTACTTAAACCTGCCACGCGGGTGAGCAAGGCTGATGACGCGGTGTTTACATCAACGCCAACGGCATTTACACAGTCTTCAACCACCGCATCCAAACGTTTAGCAAGCATGCTTTGGCTGACATCGTGCTGGTATTGACCCACGCCAATCGATTTAGGGTCTATTTTCACTAACTCGGCGAGTGGGTCTTGCAGGCGGCGACCAATAGATACCGCACCACGAATTGACACATCAAGGTTCGGGAACTCATTGGCGGCAAGCTCTGACGCAGAGTAGACCGATGCACCTGCCTCGCTCACCATGACACTTTGTATTTTGAGGTTATTGTCTTTGAGCAGATCTGCCACGAAACTGTCTGTTTCACGTGAAGCAGTACCGTTACCAATCGCAATAAGGTTAACGCCATGTTTGGTGATGAGTGCTAGCAGGGTCGCTTCAGCTTCGGCAATCCGACTGCGTGCTGTATGAGGGTAAATAGTTGCGAAATCAAGTAATTTACCTGTTTGGTCAACCACGGCTATTTTACAGCCAGTACGTAAACCAGGGTCAAGTGCGAGCGTAATTCGTGGACCTGCAGGGGCTGCCATCAGCAAATCTTTGAGATTATCTGCAAACACCTGCATCGCACCGTCTTCGGCTTTTTCGCGCAATGCACTCATCAACTCGGTTTCCATGTGCATCAGAATTTTGATCCGCCATGCCCAGCTGATCACCTGCTTACGCCATGCATCGGCTGGCTGGCTGCCCAATGTAATACCGTAGTGGTTGGCAATCATGATTTCGCAGTACGATCCACGTACACCTTCTTCTTGTTGTGGATCTGCATTCAATGAAACCTGCAGGACACCTTCATTACGGCCTCGGAAGAGTGCTAACGCGCGGTGAGATGGTACATTCTTCAGCGCCTCACTGTATTCGAAGTAGTCTTTGAACTTGGCGCCTTCTTGCTCTTTACCGTCGACTAAGCGAGAGGTTAATTCTGCATTGTTTTGTAGCTGGCGGCGGATTTTTTCGAGTAATGCTGCATCTTCAGCAAATCGTTCCATCAAGATGGCACGAGCACCATCTAAGGCCGCTTTGGTATCAGCAATACCATTGTCACTATTAATATACTGGACTGCTAGTGTCTCTGGCGTTTGGCTTGGGTCATTCCATAACGAGTTTGCTAGCGGCTCTAAACCCGCTTCAATGGCAATCTGCCCTTTGGTACGGCGTTTAGGCTTATAAGGCAAGTACAGATCTTCAAGGCGAGTTTTACTGTCGGCATCATGAATTTCTGCTTGAAGTACAGGGGTCATTTTACCCTGTTCAGTAATGGACTTTAGGATCACCTGACGGCGGTCATCTAGCTCTCGCAGGTAACCTAAGCGTGATTCAAGGTTACGGAGTTGGGTATCATCTAATCCGCCGGTCACTTCTTTACGGTAACGGGAAATAAAAGGGACGGTGTTGCCATCGTCGAGCAGCGTGACTGCAGCCGTGACCTGCTCATTGCGAACATTTAATTCACTGGCAATCATCTGGTTGATCGTGTTGCTCATCCGCTTGTTTCTCATGTTGTTATTGAGGGAACCATTCTACGAGGGTTTCTACCGTAGACAAGGAGTGGTGTGTTAGAAGCCTGTCAGTTACTGAAGCTGGCTCTTTCTTGTTGATCCGAGCCTCTTTAAATTGTCTGGGCATCGGGGTAGCGAATGGCATTGACGAACCATTCTTTTTTTCCTGCTGGTGTACTGACTTCGAATTCGTCATCGACTTCTTTCTTCAACAGCGCACGCGCCATTGGAGAGTCTATTGAAATATAGTCATTTCGGCCGTAAATTTCATCGGGTCCAACGATGCGGAATGACATGTTTTCACCGTCTTCATTCTCAATCTCGACCCACGCGCCAAAAAAGACTTTACCGTCTTGTTGAGGAGAGTAATCAACAACTTGAACCTGTTCGAGTCGTTTACGAAGATAGCGAACACGGCGGTCAATTTCACGCAGGCGTTTTTTATTGTATTGATAATCGGCATTCTCAGAACGATCGCCCAAGCTGGCGGCCCAAGTCACTTTCTTAGTGACTTCTGGCCGGTCTTCTCGCCAAAGGAAGTCCAACTCTTTTTTGAGCTTGGTGTAACCTTCACGGGTGATTAAATTGGTTTTCATACTTGGGCTCGGATCCTGTTGAATGGGTGAAAGCTGAACAGAAATGAAAGATGCACCATACACCATACTCTACCTAAGGGTTACAGAGATCAATAGTTCGGGCTTGTAACACGTATTGTTTTGGATAGTTCGTTGAATTTAAGTTAGTTTAATAGGTAGAAGATATATTGTCGCGGTGAAGTAATAAGATCGTGATATCAGTTATACCGACGTGCTGGACATAATCGGTAACAATTTTGCGCTTATTTTAGCGGCAATTTTCAGCTAACCGATGGGTGTGTCGAGTAGAATACGCACAAAGCACGATAATGTAGATCGATGCAAGTAAGGTGATATATGCAGGAAAATTATAAGATTCTGGTTGTTGATGACGATATGCGTCTACGTGCGCTACTTGAGCGCTACCTATCTGAGCAAGGTTTTCAGGTGCGCAGTGTGGCCAATGGTGAGCAAATGGATCGCTTATTATCGCGTGAAACTTTCCACTTGATGGTGTTGGATTTGATGCTACCAGGTGAAGATGGCCTGTCTATTTGTCGCCGCTTGCGTAACGCCAATAACATGTTGCCTATTTTAATGCTTACCGCGAAAGGCGATGAGGTTGATCGTATTGTTGGGTTAGAAGTCGGTGCTGATGATTATCTACCGAAACCATTTAACCCTCGTGAGTTACTTGCCCGTATTCGTGCAGTACTACGACGTCAAACGATTGAAGCACCCGGTGCACCAAGTGTTGACAGTAAAGTGATCGAGTTCGGCGATTTCCGCTTGAACTTAGGTACGCGTGAGATGTTCCGTGGCGAAGAATCGATGCCATTGACCTCTGGCGAATTTGCTGTCCTAAAAGCGTTAGTTACCAATGCTCGTGAGCCGATGTCGCGTGATAAATTGATGAACATGGCTCGAGGCCGTGAATATTCAGCAATGGAACGTTCAATTGATGTTCAGATTTCGCGCTTGCGCCGAATGATTGAAGAAGATCCAAGTCGTCCTCGCTACATCCAAACGGTGTGGGGTTTGGGTTACGTATTTGTACCGGATGGTAGCGAGGCGTAAGCCATGCGATTTTCGCCCCGTAGTACCTTCACCCGTACGCTGATCTTGTTGGCTGGCTTGTTGATTTCAAGCCAGATTTTCTCGTATCTGGCCGTTTTAAATTACGCGCTATTACCGAGCCTTCAACAATTTAATCGAATTTTGGCCTACGAAGTCAGGTTAATGCTCAAAGAAGATGTTCAGCTTGCTGACGGACATTCTTTCCACCTCGATACGCCATTAAGGCGCCAGTTACTTGAGCAACTAGGGGTAACATTGCACGCCGAAGACGGCTCAGAACCGAAGCATGATGTTGATCTCGAAGAGTTTAATAAAGCGACGGTTATTGAGTACCTCAGTGATGAAATGACGGATGAACTTGATTCTCCGACTGAGGTGCGGTTGGTGCTCGGGACCGAGAGTTATGTACTCTGGATGAAAAGCGATGCGATTCCTGGTTACTTAATGCGGATTCCGCTATCAGAGCTACAAGAAGATGACTTCTCTCCGCTGTTTCATTACAGCCTGATCATTGCCTTTATGGTGATTGCGGGGGGGTGGTTGTTTATTCGAATTCAGAATCGGCCATTAGTTGCTTTGGAAAATGCGGCCTTACAGGTGGCACGTGGCGAAACGCCACCAGTGTTGCCTGAACGAGGCGCCTCGGAGATCCGGGCTGTGACCAAGGCATTCAACCATATGTCCGAAGGGATCAAGCAACTCGAAGACGACCGTGCTTTACTACTGGCTGGTGTTAGCCATGATTTGCGTACGCCTTTGACCCGTATTCGTTTGGCAACAGAGATGATGTCGCCGGAAGATGGTTATTTGGCTGAGAGCATGATCAAAGACACGGAAGAGTGTAATGAGATCATCAGTCAGTTTATGGAATATCTGAAATCAACCAAGAAGCAGGCGGAAGAAGAGCTTAACCTTAATATTTTACTGGAAGAGATCGCCGAAACCGAAGGCGGCTACGAACGTAAAATTGAGCTTGAACTTGCTGAAATTCAGGGTTTTATTCAGGCCAATGGTGTGTCGATTAAACGTTCTGTTGCTAATTTGGTGGTGAATGCACTGCGTTATGGCAATGGCTGGGTGAAAATTTCCAGTGGTGTTACCGCCGATCGCAAAATGGCGTGGTACTGTGTTGAGGATGATGGTCCGGGCATTGCGCCTGATCAGGTCGCAAAGATGTTTCAGCCGTTAACTCGGGGTGATTCAGCGAGGGGATCTGATAACGAAGGTACAGGGCTTGGGCTAGCTATCGTGAAGCGTATCATTGACCAACACGAAGGCAGCATTCAGGTAACTAACCGCAGCCAAGGTGGCTTAAAGGTACAAGTGAGTTTACCGTTGGTGAGTACTAGCGGTAAGAAACTAAGCTAGTTTATTGTTGGTAGCTTATTGATTCACTATATAAAAAGCCAGTGCAGTAATGCACTGGCTTTTTTGTTGGTATTTATTTGCGACTGAATGACGTAAAGAGGCTAAGCATTTGAGTAATTGTCGCGCTGGCCCAGCCAACGGTCGATAATGGCTGCCGCATTGCTTGGATAATTATCGTGTAGATAACGAGCGAGCTTTTGCACTTGAGGGATCAGGTGCTGGTCACGAATTAAATCCGCCACTTTAAAGTCTGCAATACCGGTTTGTTTAGTACCAAGCAACTCGCCCGGGCCTCGGATTTCCAGATCGCGCTGAGCAATAACAAAACCATCACTGCTGTCACGTAATACGCCTAGGCGCTTCTGGGCAGTTTTTGACAGCGGGGCATGATAGAGCAGGACACAGTGGCTAGCGACACTACCTCGTCCAACACGGCCTCGTAGCTGGTGGAGTTGGGCAAGACCAAGGCGTTCAGGGTTTTCAACCACCATTAAACTGGCGTTGGGTACATCGACGCCCACTTCGATCACGGTTGTCGCGACCAGTAAATGCAGTTCACCGTCCTTGAAGCGCTTCATGACAGCCTGCTTTTCTGCTGGCTTCATACGGCCATGGACCAAGCCAATATTCAGCTCGGGTAGCTGTGCAGTGAGCTCATCGGCAGTATCAGATGCTGCTTGTGCTTCCAGTACTTCCGACTCATCAATGAGGGTACAGACCCAATAGGCTTGGCGATTTTCATTCAGGCAGGCGCCACGAATACGCTCGATGATTTCTTGACGGCGTGAGTCGGGTAGTGCAACGGTTTGGATGGGGGTGCGCCCCGGCGGTAGTTCATCAATAACAGAGGTCTCTAAATCAGCATAGGCGGTCATGGCCAACGTACGCGGAATAGGGGTCGCCGTCATGATGAGCTGGTGCGGGAAGCGGCCATCATTGGCGCCTTTTTCACGTAGTTCTAATCGTTGGTGCACACCAAAACGGTGCTGTTCGTCGATGATCACCAATGCGAGGTTATTAAAGACCACCTGCTCCTGAAACAAAGCATGGGTGCCGACCACCATTTTGGCTTCACCGCTTTCGATGTTCGCCAACTCGCGTTCTCGTGCCTTACCTTTTAGCTTGCCTGCGAGCCAGCCCACGTTGATCCCCATTGGATTGAGCCAGTTGGCAAAATTGATGGAGTGCTGCTCGGCTAAGAGTTCTGTTGGTGCCATAAGTGCCACCTGATACCCATGCTCGATGGCTCTCAAAGCGGCAAGGGCTGCTACCAGCGTTTTGCCTGAGCCGACATCACCTTGGACGAGACGCATCATGGGGTGAGGTTGAAGCAAGTCGGTTTCAACATCATTGACGACGCGTTGCTGAGCACCTGTTGGGCTAAACGGCAAGCTATCGAGTAGCTGTTGTTTTAACGTATTGCGATTGGCAAGCGGCCAAGCGGCATGACGTTGACTGTTATGGCGAACGGCGAGCATCGATAAATTTTGCGCCAGCAGCTCTTCCATGATTAATCGCTGCTGCGCAGGGTGCTTACCCTCATCCAGTTGGTCTAGCGATACGTCGGGCGTAGGGCGGTGCATGAGGTGCAGCGCCTGTGAAAGCGTCATTTGGCGATCATAAAGCCCTTCTGGTAGCAGTTCACGAACGGCTGATTTATCGAGTAGTCGTAGCGCTTGATCGGTCAGGCTACGCAAGGTCAATTGGCGTAAACCGTCGGTGGTTGGGTAAACGGGGGTCAGGGTTTCTTCTACACTGAGCTCGGTGGGTTCGGAAAATACTCTGTAATCAGGGTGGATAATTTCAAGGCCGAACTTGCCGCGTTTGATCTCTCCATAGGCTTTGATTTGTTTGCCGTCTGCGAAGCTGTTTTTCATTGCAGCATTAAAGTTGAAAAAGCGCAGGGTGGCACTGCCAGTCTGATCACTTATTTTCACGGTGAACATACGGCGTTTGCCGAAAGTAATGCTGCTGCTAAGCACTTCACCCTGAATAGTTAGGTGTTGACCTGCCATGGCGCTGGCGATTGGCCAGATCCTCGTGCGGTCTTCGTAGCGGAGCGGCAGGTGGAACAGTAAATCCTGCACGGTGTGCAAGCCCACTTTCTCCAGCTTTTCTGCCATTTTGGCACCGACCCCAGATAATTCTGTTAGGGCTATGGTATCAAGTAATTGTCCGCTCATGACTTATTCCATCTAGGGTAAATGTTTGGTTTTTTTTGGTTCCGTTGCCTGCATAATGTTCCACCATTGCTCGTCGGCATCAATTTGGCCTGCTTCGTCGAGTGGCGGGTAAGGTAACCCCTTACGGCGGGCAACTTTCGCCAATACGGGATGACCGCGTTCAAATAGAATACGGTGGACGACTTCATCCGGCAACTGGGTCTTTGCCAAGTTATACATACCGGCGTTTTGGCGCTGGCGCTGTGCTTCATATAAGATCAACGCACTGGCAACAGACACATTTAACGACTGTACCATGCCAACCATGGGGATGATGATATCTTGATCGGCCATCGATAGGGCTTCAGCGGTGATCCCATTTTTTTCGCCGCCTAAGATAATCGCAGTCGGCTTGGTGTAATCCACTTCACGAAAATCAATCGCGGTGTCAGATAAGTTAGTCGCGAGTACTTGCATGCCTTGTGCTTTGAGCGTGCTAACAGCATTGACCATTGAATCATGGGTCTCGAGTTCGACCCAATTACGAGCACCTGCTGAGGTGTGGCTGAGGACTCGCATACCATCTTTAGGCCATACAGCATGGACTTTATGGACCCCAACGGCATCGGCCGTACGAATGATGGCTGAAACGTTATTGGGTTTGTGGACTTCTTCCATGCAGACTGTGAGATCTGGCTGGCGGGTGACAAGAACAGATTGAATTCGTTCGAAGCGATCAGGTGTCATAGTGTTGCTTTCTGCCATAAAGAAAACGCCCGAAAACGGGCGTTTGAGTAGATGTTCGAAAGAGATGTAAGTCTCTTTCGTTAGTTAGTTTTTCTGCCGGGAAACACGAACCACATTTGGCATAACTCGGATCCGACGCATAATTTCGGCCAAGTGAATACGGCTCTTGGTGGTTAGCCTTACCGTAATGGTATAGAGGCGACCGTCTTTTTCTTCGGTAGCCAAGCCTTGAATGTTTGAGCCAGTTGCCGAAATGGTATTGGTTAAATCGGCTAGAGCACCTTGGTGGTTTTGCATATCCACTTTGAGGTTGGTGACGAACTCTTGCTCGAAGTCCTCACTCCATTCAACTGCCATGTATTTATCAGGTTCTTTCTGATAGCCACGAATGTTGGAACATTCTTCACGGTGGATCACTAAGCCTTTGCCTGGGCTAACGTGTGCCATAATCGGATCGCCATGAATTGGGTGGCAACAATTAGCAAACGTTAGCAAGATCCCGTCAGCACCGCGAATTGGCAAGTGGTGATCGGTTTCTTTTTCAGAGAGTTCATCGCTACTACCCAATAAACGACGGGCAATGACAATACTCATGAGCTCACCCAAGCCAATCTCTGTTAAGAGATCTTCAAGGTTTGCTAGGCGCAAGTCAGTCAACACTTGATGCAAGTTGTCAGCGTCGATCTGGTCGATACTAAGCTCACCTAATGCGTGATTGAGCAGGCGGCGGCCAAGTGTCACTGATTCTTCGCGGCGCATGGTTTTCAGCACCTGACGGATTTTGGTCCGTGCGCGTGAGGTGACGACATAGTTCAACCACGCGGCATTCGGGCGAGCACCCGGTGCGCTGATAATATCAATGGTCTGGCCATTTTTGAGTGGTTTACTTAATGGGTAAGGTTGGCGTTCAACACGCGCCCCTACACAGGCATTACCGACATCGGTATGTACCGCATAGGCAAAGTCGACGGCTGTTGCGCCAACAGGCAGTTCAACAATGCGCCCTTTCGGGGTGAAGACATAAATTTCGTCTGGGAACAGATCGGATTTTACGTTCTCGATAAACTCAAATGAGCTACCCGCACTTTGCTGTAGCTCAAGCAGGCTTTGCATCCAGCGCTGTGCTTTAACTTGCGCTGTGGTGCTTGAGCTTTCGCCATCTTTATACGCCCAGTGTGCCGCGACCCCTTTATCTGCCATTTGATCCATGTCTTCAGTACGAATTTGTACTTCAACCGGAACGCCGTGAGGGCCGACAAGTGAGGTGTGCAAAGACTGGTAGCCATTGGCTTTTGGTATGGCGATATAATCCTTCATCCGGCTTGGACGAGGCTTATACAAATTGTGGACTTGTCCTAATACGCGGTAGCAGGTATCCAGATCTTTAACCAGTACGCGGAAGGCGTAAATGTCCATGATCGAATGGAACCGCTGCTCTTTGTTTTTCATCTTGTTATAGATGGAATACAAGTTTTTCTCGCGGCCAAGTACCGTGCCGATGATCCCCGCATCTTCGAGGCGGCCCTCGATTTCAGCGTGGATCTTATTAATCATTTCTTTTCGGTTACCCCTTGCAGCAGCCACGACCTCTTTTAGTACCCGATAACGATTTGGGTATAAGGCTTCAAAACCCAGCTCTTCAAGCTCGGTTTTGATGTTGTGGATACCAAGGCGATGCGCCAGCGGAGAGAATATCTCTAATGTTTCGCGGGCGATACGGCGGCGTTTGTCCGGACGCAGGGCACCGAGAGTGCGCATGTTGTGCGTGCGGTCAGCCAGTTTGATAAGGATAACGCGAATATCATGGGCCATGGCCATGATCATTTTGCGGAAGTTCTCGGCTTGCGCTTCTTTGCGGTCGCGGAACTTTAGTTTGTCCAGCTTAGAGACACCATCTACCAGTTCCGCTACGGTCGATCCAAAACGGCTATCGAGATCGTCTTTGGTGACTTCAGTATCTTCGATAACGTCATGGAGTAGGGCTGCCATTAGCGTTTCGTAGTCGAGGCGCATTTCCGCCAAGATACGAGCTACAGCAATGGGGTGGATGATATACGGTTCGCCGCTGGAGCGAGTCTGCCCTTCGTGAGCATCACGCGCAACGAGATAGGCCTGCCTAAGAGCCTCAATTTGAGACTCTGGCAGGTATTCTGTTGCGACTTCTTTCAGGCTATCAAAAAGATACAATTCGCCCGGTTCCCTGAATTAACGGTGGTCGCCTGCAATAGCGCTAACTGCTGCTAGCTCTGCTGCTTCTTGCTCTTGCAGTTCCTGACGCTCGCGAGCATCTAGGATATCTTTAGTGATTAGGCCTTCTTCGATTTCACGAAGTGCGATCACTGTGTACTTGTCGTTTTCTTCTGGAACCAATGGATCCTTACCGCCAGTTTGCATCTGACGAGCGCGGCGTGAAGCAATTTGGATCAGATCGAAACGGTTGCCAATTTTATCAACAGCGTCTTGAACGGTTACGCGTGCCATGGAGGACTCCAGTGGTTATCTATAAATAAAGAGGGAAAATTGTACAAAAATACTTACTGTTCCGCCAGTAATGCATTTAGCATGCTGTTATATTTAGCAGCTTGTTTGTCTTGCTTCAATCGTTCTGCACGAATAATGGCTTTAAAATCCATTAAGGCAGCATCGAAATCATCATTCACGATCACGTAATCGTATTCGTTAAAATGAGAGATCTCTGCACGCGCTTCTTGCATACGGCGAGCAATAACAGCTTCGCTGTCTTGACCTCGAGCATTTAGACGGCGCTCTAGCTCTTCTTTTGATGGTGGCAAGATAAACAGACTTTTCGCTTGCGGCATTTGTTTGCGGATTTGACGCGCACCCTGCCAGTCGATGTCGAGGAATACGTCGATCCCTTTGTTTAGCTGCTCTTCAATCCAAAGGCGAGAAGTGCCGTAGAAATTACCAAATACTTCAGCGTGCTCTAAAAAAGCACTTTTTTCTGTTAGTTCAGTAAATTCTTCTACGCTGACAAAATTGTAATGAACGCCGTTTTTCTCACCTGGGCGCATACCACGCGTCGTGTGAGAGACGGATACTTTCATGTCATAGGTCGGGTTAGTTTCAAGGAGTGCGTTAATCAAACTTGATTTACCAGCGCCACTTGGGGCCGACACGATGTATAGAGTACCTTTGCTCATTGCCTATTTTCACTCAGTGATAGAAGGGCGCGCAGATTATCATGAACTGCGCATAATTGAAATTGGCTGATTGCTTGAAAATTCATCTTTTTGCAGCCAGTTAGATCAAGCCTAGATGGATTTTGTCACTATTTCATGCCAATCATGATGCTGAAAAGAAAAAGGTGGCTTGATGCCACCTTTATCTGCTGCAC
Source organism: Photobacterium minamisatsumaniensis (assembly GCF_050336695.1). Taxonomy (NCBI): domain Bacteria; kingdom Pseudomonadati; phylum Pseudomonadota; class Gammaproteobacteria; order Vibrionales; family Vibrionaceae; genus Photobacterium; species Photobacterium minamisatsumaniensis. Next base: position 100,973 of record NZ_JAKJSI010000014.1, read on the forward strand.
GATGCCGTGCTAATTATTCGATATTCTGGATCTGCTCGCGCATTTGTTCAATCAGAACTTTTAGCTCAACAGCCGCTGCGGTGATCTCGGTATTGATTGATTTCGATGCCAGCGTGTTTGACTCACGGTTGAACTCTTGCATCATGAAATCTAAACGGCGACCACAAGCCCCGCCTTTTTTCATGATTTTCTGGGTTTCTTTTACGTGTGAATCCAGACGGTCAAGCTCTTCTGCGACGTCACTTTTTTGTGCCATCATGATCAGTTCTTGCTCAATGCGGTTAGCATCAAGTTCCACTTTCGCTTCTTCGAGACGAGTCATGATGCGTTCACGTTGCCACTTAATGACTTCTGGCATCATTGAGCGTACGGTGGCGGCTTCTACTGAAATAGCATCTAGGCGCTGGACGATGAGATCTTTCATGTTTTCGCCTTCGCTAGCTCGCGCGGCAATGAAATCATCAACAGCAGCATCAAAGCCGACAAGTAAATCTTTATTGATAGCATCCAAGTCTTGCTCTGGGGCTTCCATCACACCTGGCCAATTCAATACTTGGAATGGACCAATGTTACCTTCGCCTGATGTGTCTTTTACCCATGTAGCGGCTTTAATGACTTGCTTGGCTAACTCTTCATTAATCGTTAGCTCTTTGCTAGCGGCAGGGTTAGCTTCAAAGCGCAGGTTACATTCCACTTTACCGCGGGCTAAGCGTTTACGGAAACGCTCACGAAGAACAGGCTCTAGGCTACGAAACTGCTCTGGCATGCGTAGGTAAGTTTCTAGGTAACGTTGGTTTACCGAACGGATTTCCCAAATGGCTGTGCCCCAATCGCCTTTTACTTCGCGACGAGCATAAGCGGTCATGCTATGAATCATTGGCTGATGGCCCTTTCAATAAAGTGAGATAACTGCATATTTCATTTAGTGGCGAGATCCCCTAAACGATGACAAAAAACGGGTAGCGCAGTTTCTATGAAGAGCTGATTATACTTTCCATTGATTATAAAAGATATCTCAGGGTCGCTTGCCTTCTTGCTGGGAAAATCGGTATTGGTTGATTCTTTGCCGGCCGAGCAAGGGTTTCGCGTGCACAACCTAGCGGTTGTGGCTATAATCGCCGGTTAATGTCATCCAGCTAAAGGGAATCCCCGATGCGTCCAAGCGGAAGAAGTACCAACCAGGTTCGTCCTATTACTATTACCCGTCACTTTACAGCTCATGCCGAAGGCTCTGTATTAGTCGAGTTTGGTGATACCAAAGTAATTTGTACGGCAAGCGTAGAAGAAAATGTACCGCGCTGGCTAAAAGGTAAAGGCCAAGGTTGGGTGACCGCAGAATATGGCATGCTACCGCGCGCAACACATTCGCGTAACCGCCGTGAAGCGGCAAGCGGTAAGCAAGGTGGCCGCACCATGGAAATTCAGCGCCTAATTGCTCGTAGCTTACGTGCTGCGGTAGATCTGGAAGTGCTGGGTGAGCAAATGATCACCGTTGACTGTGACGTGATTCAAGCCGACGGCGGTACCCGTACTGCTGCGATTACTGGTGCAATGGTTGCCTTGGTTGATGCAATTAGTTATATGCTTGAAAAAGGGCTTATCAAGAAAAGCCCACTGAAAGGCATGGTTGCAGCGGTATCGGTTGGTATCTATAAAGGTGAACCAATCTGCGATCTTGAGTATCTAGAAGATTCAGCGGCTGAAACCGACATGAATGTCGTGATGACCGAAGAAGGTAAGATGATCGAGATTCAGGGCACGGCAGAAGGTGAAGCCTTTAGTCATGAAGAATTATTGGCAATGCTGGCTCTGGCCAAGAGCGGCATTGACGACATAATCGACGTTCAGAAGCGATCGTTGGCTAGTTAGTTTTAAGGCGGTTCCTATTGGAGCCGCTTTTTTTTGTCTAAATTTTGTAAGTGCAGTGGCTTTATAAAAATTTAGTGTGCGTTTGTAAGCACTTTATCGTAATTGTAAGGAGAAACCATGAAAGCATATCAGCGTCAGTTCATCGAATTTGCTCTAGAGAAAGGTGTATTGAAGTTTGGTGAGTTCACTCTGAAATCAGGCCGTAAGAGTCCGTATTTCTTTAATGCGGGCCTATTCAATACAGGTCGTGATTTAGCTCGACTAGGCCGTTTTTACGCTGAGGCTTTGGTGGATGCAAAAATTGACTATGACGTACTCTTTGGCCCTGCATACAAGGGGATCCCAATCGCGACAACAACCGCTGTTGCGTTGGCGGATCACCATGATGTTGATACTCCATACTGCTTTAACCGTAAGGAAGCGAAAAACCACGGTGAAGGCGGTAATTTAGTCGGTAGCGCATTGGAAGGTCGTATCATGCTGGTTGATGATGTGATCACCGCAGGTACAGCCATTCGTGAATCAATGGAAATCATTAAGGCGAATGGTGCTGATTTAGCGGGTGTGTTGGTGGCTATCGATCGTCAAGAGAAAGGCAAAGGCGAGCTATCTGCGATTCAAGAAGTTGAACGCGACTTTGGTTGTGCAGTTATTTCGATTGTCTCGCTGGGTGATGTTGTGAGCTACCTTTCTGAGCAGCAGGGTATGGAAGCGCATCTGGACGCGGTGAAGGCATACCGTGCCGAATACGGCGTATAAGATTCGAGAACCTAGTTCCTAGGAAAAGCAGAAGCCAGAACCATAAACAGAAAAGCGAGAGGTGAAAACCTCTCGCTTTTTTATGTTCGCTATTTCTAGGAATCAGGAACTAGGATCCCGCCTCTGCTCTTAGCCAAGCTCTGCGCTTAATAAGCGCCAGTAGTCATCGAAACTGGCGGTTGGCTTGTGTTTGAAATTAGAGCGTACGAAGCGATTTAAGCTACCTTCTACTTGGCCTAATAGTTGTGCAGCCAGAATACTTTCATCAACTGGGAAGCCTTTTCCTTCACGGAGTCTTCGCTCACGTAAAATTTGACGCAGTTGGGTTTCAATACGTTCGAAAAGCTGGTTAATACGTGCTTGTAAACGGTCTTGCTCAAACATCAAAGCATGGCCTGTCATGATACGCGTTAAGCCTGGATTACGCTCGGCAAACCCCAAGATAAGCTGTAACACCATACGCAGGCGATTCAGCGTATCTTTCTCGTCATCTAAAATGCGGTTGATGCGGGTTGTGATTGAATCTTCAATAAATTCAATCAAGCCTTCGAACATTCTCGCCTTGCTTGGGAAATGGCGATAAAGAGCGGCTTCGGAAACACCGACCTGTGCAGCCAGTTTAGCGGTCGTGATACGTTGGCTGCCTTGAGCTGATTCCAGCATCTGCGCCAGTGCTTGTAATATTTCTTCGCGGCGGTTGTTTTTCTTGTTGCCAGCCATGAATAACCGTTCCTTTTCAAATTGAGACTGCCACCCGAGGGCGTGAAACCCGCTTATTTTAGCGGTGGATTGTTGCTGTGAAAAGCGTTGCTAACTGATAGTGATCTCTTTATCGACAAAAACAGCCCAATCTTGAGGATTGGGCTTTATATTTGATCTTATTCGTTTAATTCGTCATCAATTTGACGATAGTCAGCTTCGGCAGGTTAGTTTTTATGGTTTTGATACAAGCTGACGATCTCTGCCATTAATTGCTGACCGAGCTGGTTTTTGCTGGCGAGAGGGAGTGCTTTATCGCCTTCTGGCCAATAAAGGTGAAGTGCATTGCTATCACTGTTAAACCCTTGGCCCTGCTGTGAGACGTCATTGGCACAGATCAGGTTGAGGTTCTTACGTGTGAGTTTACCACGCGCATATTGTTCAACGTCTTGGGTTTCTGCAGCAAAGCCGACGGTAAACGGACGGTTGTCCGTGAGTGCTGCCACGCTAGCCACAATGTCTGGGTTCTTAATCAGCTTTAATATCATTTCGTCTTTGCCGACCTGTTTCTTCATTTTTTGCTCGGCTATATTGGCAGGGCGAAAATCAGCTACGGCTGCACAAGCGATAAAAATATCGCTTTGTGTTGCATGAGCCATGGCACTGAGGTGCATGTCTTCGGCACTGCGAACATCAATACGATTCACCTCTTGTGGTGTTGCAAGGTGAACGGGACCGCTGATCAGCGTTACGTTGGCACCGCGTTTTGCAGCGGCCTCAGCAATGGCGTACCCCATTTTGCCTGAACTGTGGTTGGTGAGGTAGCGTACAGGGTCGATAGCTTCGCAGGTTGGCCCTGCGGTAACGGTGATATTGATACCTTGCCAATCAGCAGGTTGAAAGAACGCTTCAGTATGGTGAACCAGCTGCATTGGCTCGAGCATACGGCCAGGGCCAATATCACCACAAGCTTGCTCACCGCTCGCCGGGCCCCAGAGGGTATAACCGCGGCGTGCTAAGGTTGCAATATTCTCTTGGGTGGCGACATTACGGTACATTTGTTGGTTCATCGCCGGTGCGATAGCGACCGGAGAGTCGGTGGCTAAGCACAGGGTGCTGAGTAAATCGTTGCCCATGCCTGCTGAAATACGGGCAATAAGATCGGCGGTTGCAGGAGCTAGCAGAACTAAATCCGCCCATTTGGCGAGTTCAATGTGTCCCATCGATGCCTCTGCGGCTGGATCAAAGAGACTGTCAGAGACTGGATGGCCAGAGACGGCTTGCATGGTCAATGGCGTAATAAACTCTTGAGCCGCCTTGGTCATGACCACACGTACTTCAGCGCCACGTTCAATTAAACGTCGAGTAAGCTCCGCGCATTTGTACGCAGCAATCCCGCCACTGATCCCGAGAAGTATTTTTTTTCCTGCCAAAGTTTGCATCTTGCCGCCTGCTCATCGATATCCGAAATGTCATTGCGGCAAACTTTACCATCAAAAAAAGCCAGTCACCAAATAAACCCTGTATTCCTTCTTTATAGGGGAAAGCACGGTCAGCCGACAGAGAGTAACTGTGAACGACGTAACATTTTGTGATTGGTATACGTCATGCTTTGTTTGATTTATTGCGCCTAGGCTCGGAAACCCATGAGGCTGACTTGTTTGAGAGTGACTTTCCTCGTGAGCTTAATCTTCTATAAAGAGGAGAGCGAGAAGGATGCCATGTCATTAAAGTTATTACCGGCAGCATCAAGGCCGAGAGAAAAGCTACTTGAACGTGGAGCTGGCGCGTTATCAGATGCTGAATTGTTGGCGATTTTTTTACGCACAGGCATTACAGGTATGAATGCCATTGAATTGGCCACTTATCTGCTGAATGAATTTGGTTCGTTAAGGGCATTATTAGGCGCCGATAAAGAGGCGTTTTGTCAGCATCGAGGGTTAGGGCCGGCGAAATTTGTTCAATTACAGGCCGTAATGGAAATGAGTGAGCGCCATTTTGCAGAAATTATAAAAAAAGGGGATGCGCTGACCAGCCCTGAGTCAACGAGAAAATATTTAAGCCGTATTTTGCGCGATCGTCACCGTGAAGCTTTTTTTGTTTTATTTCTTGATAACCAGCATCGGGTGCTATCTGGGGAGGTACTTTTTGAAGGAACAATCGATTCTGCGAGTGTTTATCCACGAGAAGTTGTAAAAAGATCACTGGAACTTAATGCAGCCGCGCTCATTTTAGCGCATAATCACCCGTCAGGCGTAGCTGAGCCGAGTCAAGCAGATCGCCGAATTACCCGCCGCATTAGTGATGCATTAGCGTTGGTGGATATTCGGGTTCTGGATCACTTTGTTGTCGGTGACGGAGAAATCACTTCTTTTGCAGAGCAAGGTTGGCTATAAAATAGACATATTTTGCTTAAAAAGTTGAGAAAGGACTGCTCGGGACTTGAGCAACTGGTTTTGACTTAGTATAATGCGCGACCTTTGATAGCTATGATTATATGTGAAAAGCTTTTTCGCATTGAATTAATCATGGTAGATATCGAGCTGAAACGATTTGGAGAAGACAGTAATGTCCCGAGTATGCCAAGTAACTGGCAAGCGTCCTGTAACGGGTAACAACCGTTCACACGCACGTAATGCCACCAAGCGTCGTTTTCTGCCGAACCTGCAAACTCATCGTTTCTGGGTAGAAAGCGAAAAACGCTTCGTTAAACTACGTCTTACTGCTAAAGGTATGCGTATCATCGACAAGAAAGGTATTGATACCGTTCTTGCAGAGATGCGTGTTCGCGGCGAGAACGTTTAAGAGGATTTGAAGAATGGCTAAAGGCATTCGTGAGAAGATCCGTCTAGTATCATCAGCTGGTACAGGCCACTTCTACACTACAGATAAGAACAAGCGTAACATGCCGGGCAAATTTGAGATCAAGAAATTTGATCCAGTTGTTCGTAAGCACGTTATGTACAAAGAAGCTAAAATCAAGTAATTGATTTACAGCCCTTTGATAAAAGCCCAGTTTGCTAACTGGGTTTTTTTATACCTTTTTTTTGTGTTTCCTATCTAACTCCCCCTCCTTCTTATCGATTTTCTGCACAGTTACTTACTGAGACATTGCTTGTATACATCGCCATGTGATGGAATAACTGCCATGCTATGGTTTTGTTTTATCGGAGTGTATCTATGAGGCTGTCGCGCCGAGGTTGGAATAACGTCATTATCATTGGGGTTGTGTGCTTTATTGCGATAATTCAGTTGCCTGAACTGCTGAAAGCTCGGATCTCAGGCTCTGAGCCAAGTGTCGATACTGTGTATGATGCCAATTTAACTCGCTTGCTGCCTATTGACGTTGAAGTGGTGAAATTGCAACTCCCCACCGTTACTCTTGAGCGGCAGTTATCAGGCTGGGTTGCTGAGCCTGCGATTGGTGTTGATATACCAGAACTTGTTTCTCATTGGCGAACATTGGCTGGTACACCTGTTACTGCAGAGATGATGGAGCAACTTGCCCCGCAGTTGATACTTCCGCTAAAAATCGATGTTTGGTTAGAGCAGCAATCAGAGCCTGCGCAAGTGACTATTTATCAGTTACCCAAGTTTTGGTTACTCCAAAACTGGCAAGGGGAATGGCTCGCGGTTTCCGTGGATAAGGCATACCTGTTTCCCGTTGCAGAATAATTTTTCGATAGTCACCATAATCACTTAATAACAATAATGAAGAGGGTGCTATGCCTGAGTTACCGGAAGTTGAAGTTAGCCGTATGGGGATCTCACCGCATGTAATCGGTCAAACTGTCAGTAAAATCGTGGTGCGTAATCCGAAACTACGCTGGCCAATCCCCGATGAGATAAACCAAATTGAAGGGCAGGTGATCCGCAATGTTACGCGACGAGCTAAGTATCTGTTACTTGAAACGGATATTGGTTATGCAATTGTGCATTTGGGGATGTCAGGAAGCTTGCGAATTTTGCCAGTAGGTACCCCGCCTGAAAAGCACGACCATGTTGATTTGTGTCTCTCTAGTGGTGAGTTGCTGCGTTATAACGATCCTCGCCGTTTTGGTGCATGGTTGTGGCAAGATCAAGGGGGAGAGCACTCGGTGCTGTCTAAGCTTGGCCCTGAGCCTTTAAGTGATGTTTTCACCAGTGATTATTTGTTCAATAAAGCCAAAGGTAAAAAAACAACGATAAAGCAATTTATTATGGACAACCATGTCGTGGTTGGTGTCGGTAATATCTATGCCAATGAATCATTGTTTAGTGCCGGAATTCATCCTAAATGTGCCGCTGGGACGATTTCAGCAGAGCGTTTGAGGCTCTTAGTAGAAGACATTAAAGCTGTTCTGACTTTTGCCATCCAGCAAGGGGGCACCACGCTAAAAGATTTCAAGAACAGTGACGGAAAGCCGGGTTACTTTGCCCAAGAGTTACAAGTGTATGGCAAAGGTGGGCTGCCTTGCCCTAAGTGCAATAAGCCGCTTGAAGAGATGAAAATCGGACAACGAGCTTCTGTTTTTTGTACTAAGTGCCAGAAGTAGAATAGGTTAGGTGTTCAGAATTTCTTAACTCCGCGCTCAGTGGTATTGATGGTGATTTTTTGGATGATGCCTGTTTTCAATCGGGGCATAGTGCTATGATTTTGTCATAGATAGCAGTTTTTTATTTGGCATGAATTTAAGGTGTAGATAGATGATGAAGTATTTGGTTACTGGTGCTGCGGGCTTTATTGGCAGTGCTGTGGTTGAGCGTCTATGTGCGATGGGGCATGAGGTTATCGGTATTGATAATCTCAATGATTATTATGATGTCTCTTTGAAGCAAGATCGGTTAGTTCGCATTGCCCATCCTCAATTTACCTTTGTTGCTTTGGACTTAGCCGATCGTGAAGGTGTGGCCAATTTGTTTGCAGAGCAGCAGTTTGACCGCGTTATTCATTTAGCCGCCCAAGCTGGTGTCCGTTACTCTATCGATAACCCAATGGCATACGCTGATAGTAATTTGGTAGGGCACCTGACGATCCTAGAGGGTTGTCGTCATCACAAAATTGAACACCTTGTATATGCATCCTCTAGCTCGGTTTATGGGCTTAACCAGAAGATGCCGTTTGATACTGCCGATAGTGTTGACCATCCTATCTCATTGTATGCAGCGACAAAGAAATCCAATGAGCTGATGGCCCATACCTACTCGCATCTTTATGGCGTACCGACAACGGGTCTACGTTTCTTTACGGTATATGGCCCGTGGGGGCGCCCGGATATGGCATTATTCAAGTTCACCAAAAAAATTGTCAACGGTGAGCAAATTGATGTCTACAACAATGGCGATATGCGCCGAGACTTTACCTATATCGATGATATTGTCGAAGGTATCATTCGTATTCAGAATGTGATCCCGCAAGCGTCGCCTGACTGGACTGTTGAATCCGGCTCACCAGCGACCAGCTCTGCGCCATACCGTGTATATAACATTGGCCACGGTAGCCCAGTTAAATTGATGGACTTCATTGAAGCGCTCGAAGGGGCTTTGGGTATCGAGGCGAAGAAAAACTTCATGCCGATGCAGCCGGGTGATGTGTATGCGACCTATGCTGATACACAAGATCTATTTGATGCAACAGGCTATACCCCTGAGGTTAAGGTGACTGAGGGTGTGCAGGCTTTCGTTGATTGGTATCGTGGCTACTATCAAGCTTGATTTTAAATATTAGACAAGAAAAAGGAGGCTAAGCCTCCTTTTTTTATTATTTTTTTGCGAGTTTTTTCAACAGTGCTTCTGTGATGATCGGGTCAACAAACTGACTGACATCACCTTTATGCAGGGCGACTTCTTTAACGATGGTTGAAGAAATAAATGAATTTTCTTCAGCCGGCGTTAGAAATACTGTCTCTAGCTCTGGCATCAGACGGCGGTTCATATTGGCTAACTGAAACTCATACTCGAAATCAGAGACAGCCCTGAGTCCTCGTACGAGTATGTTGGCCTGATATTCTTTGGCAAAATCGACCAACAGACCAGAAAAGCCGACAATTTCGACATTGTCGAGGTGTTGGGTAATTTGTTTGGCTAAATCAACGCGCTCATGTAAGTCAAATAACGGCTTCTTACTTGGGCTGTAAGCAATACCAACCACAACATGGTCAAACATCGCAGCTGCACGTTCGATAAGATCAAGGTGGCCATTGGTAATGGGATCAAAAGTGCCAGGGTAGATTACGCGGGTTGTCATAACGGTTACCAAAAATTTAAATTCTTAATTATTAATAATATGATCGAGCTTCGCTGTCACATCACTTAGTAAGATATCTTGCATCAAGTCACTTCCTTTAACTCGGGTTCCCCAAGCTAAGGCCTCCACGCTTTTCCCATGTTGCTTTTTGGCATGTTGTTCATACACACTGGCAACTAGGTCAAGGCTATTGTAGGGACCTGTGCGTATTGGATTACTATGGGCATAAAGGCCGATAACCGCTGTGCCTTGAGTGGTAGCAAGGTGTGCAGGTCCAGTGTCCGGAGCGACAACAGCATCAGCTGCACCAAGTAAAGCTGTCAGCTGCTTGAGGCTGGTTTTACCAATTAAATTCGTTATCGGTTTTTGGGTTAATTGCTCAATATCTTGCCCCAGCGTTAACTCTCGCGGGGCTGGTGAGCCACAAAGGATGACTTGCATGCCTTGTTCGGTTGCGTAGTCAGCGAGCTGAGCATAGCGCTCTGTTAGCCAATTTCTTTCATCTTTACTTGCGGCAGGAGAGATGATCAGTGTGGGTTGCCCTTGGGTTTGCTCTTTGGCGAATGTTTGTGCTTCATCGTCCAATGGGATGTTCCAGTGTGGCTTGTCGAAAGGAACGCCTAAGTAGCGTGCGAAATCAGCGAAGTTGTCTAACACATGGAAGCTATCGGTATTGGGTAAGTGGCGGTTGGTAAATAGCCATTGACCTTCTTTGGTTCGGTTTTTACTGAACCCAACCCGGTACTTGGCTTTGATACCTAATGATAGGGCGCTGGCTCTTAAAGCAGCTTGCATATGCAGCAACGCATCAAATTTCTGGCCTTTGAGTGCGCGCCAGACGGCTTTCATTCCGTCAAGCCCTGCTTTTTTATCAAACACAACGACCTTAATACCGGGAAGATCGCCAATAAGCTGAGCTTCAATTTTACCGGTTACCCAGGTGACTTCAGTCGTTGGCCAGTGTGATTGAATTGCCTGGACAACGGCAATGGCATGGCAGACATCGCCAATAGCAGACAGCCTAAGAATACAAAGTGAGCGTGGCGGGGTGCTGAAAAGCGCCATGACAAATACCTGTTAATGATTCTGATAGGAAATTATGCAGTTGAAGCAAGTGATTGTAAAATACTCTGTCCCTTTAGCTTGGAGATAAAGCGTGCAACAGTTAACAAGTAGAAACCAGAGGATCTGGTTCGCCCCTGAATTATTGGCTGAAGATCCGCAACAGTGCTTCGACCCAACTTTTTGGCAGCAGCAAGGCAGGGTTATTGGTTCAGCTCAGGGGAGGGGGACCACTTGGTTTGTTCGAGGGGACAATATTGAGATGGCTCTACGCCATTACCGCCGTGGTGGTCTGTTTGGTAAATTGGTGGAAGATGCTTACTGGTTTACTGGCTGGGATAAAACCCGGGCCGCTGAGGAGTTCAAATTATTGAATAAATTGACGCAAGGCGGTGTCAGGGTACCACGTCCTGTTGCGGCAAGGGCTATCAGGCAAGGGCTAACCTATCGTGCTGACTTACTCGTTGAGAAGATTCCTGCGGCTAAAGATTTGGTGGCATTGTTGGAGCGCTCAGTGTTACCGAAAGAAAATTGGCGAGCTATTGGCACCATGATCAGAAAAATGCATGATTTGCAGGTTTGCCATACCGATCTCAATAGCCACAATGTATTGCTCGATAGTAAACAGCAGATTTGGCTAATTGATTTTGATAAATGCTATGAGCAAGCCGGTGAAAAATGGAAGCAGAGTAATTTAGCTCGCTTGCATCGCTCCTTTGTCAAAGAGCAGGGCAAGCGGGGCATTAAGTTTGATGCGCAGTGCTGGCAATGGCTACTCGATGGCTACAGTGTAAATTAGGGACTAAGTTGCTGTTCAAGCACCTTAAGTGTTTTGGCCACAGCCCCTTGGTTCTGTTTTACGATGGCTAATGCTGCGGTACCCATTGCCGTGCATTGTTCAGGGCTGGCGAATAATGCAGATAAGCGTTGGGCCAGTGCAGTGGCATCAGCGCAAATCGTTAATGCCTCAGCAGCTTCAAGTTGCTGAGTGATATCTGCAAAGTTGTAATAACTCGGGCCTGTGATAATAGGTTTGGCGAGTGCTGCTGGCTCTAGCATATTGTGCCCGCCCACTTTATCACCAATGAAACTTCCCCCCATGACGGTAATATCAGCCGCTCCCATTAGTAACAGCATCTCTCCCATGGTATCAGCCAGATATACGTCAGTACTGCTATCAACGTCTTGTCCTGCTGTGCGGCGTATGCAGTTTAATTGCTGATCGCGACATAGCTTGGCAACGTCATCAAAGCGCTCTGGGTGACGAGGAACAAGCATTAATAAACACCTTGGGTGCTGTTGTTTAACCTGCTTAAACGCTTTTAGTATTCCTTCGTCTTCTCCCTTGTGGGTGCTCGCTGCGATCCAAACCGGTCGTTCTTGACCAAGTTGTTGGCGAAGGTGCTGCGATTGTTCTTTTAATTGCGGCTCAATTTGGATATCAAACTTAACCGAACCCGTCACACTGAGCCGTGCTTGAGGTACACCTAATTTTTCAAAGCGCTTGGCATCTTCGGTATGTAGACACAGGAAGTGGTCTATATGTTTAGCTATTAGATTAAACACCGTCTGGAAACGAGCATAGCGTTTGGCTGATCGTTCAGATAAGCGGGCATTCATGACGATAACTGGAATTTCTGCGTGATGTACTGTCGCTAATGTGTTTGGCCACAACTCAGTTTCCATAATGAGCATTGCCGATGGTTTTACTTTCTTTATAAACCCTTTGATACACCAGGCAAAGTCAATCGGCATATAGCGGTGTTCAACCAAATCACCAAGCTTTTCTACCTGTTGTGCACCAGTACTGGTGGTGGTGGTAACAATGATTGCTTGCTCTGGATATTGGGCTTTTAGTGCTTTTATGACTGGAATCGCTGCAATTGATTCACCGACAGAGACAGCATGAATCCAAATAGGGTTTTGACCAGAGATGGCAGGAGTCATACCAAAATGCTCCTTCCAGCGAGAGCCAAAGGTCGGTTTACCCGGCTTCTTTTTATAGAGACCCGCGAGGAGTAATGGAGCTGAGAGGGTTAAAAGTAGGGTATAAATCCAACGAACAAGCATATCGCCCCATTATATCGGTTGTAAGAACAGTATCAGTTTAAAGGATGCAGTGATTAGTTGAAGTCTTTTAGGTGACTTTCACCTTCAAAACTAAGTTAAGATTAAATTTCTGGTATCATTGCCTGCATTATTATCGCTTTCGGCGCAACAGCCAACGTGGATTTACTTGATACTGAAGTCCACGGATCAGGGTGCAGATATTTATATGGACAATACTCAACCTTATCGTTTTTTGTTCTATGTTGAGCAAAACTATTCGTTTGCTATTCTTCGGCCACTGCAAGCTTATGTGAAAGCGCACGGCCATGAGGTGAAGTGGTTACTCATTGGTAAAGATGTCTCTCAGGACTTCTTGTTGCCAGAAGAAGATAGGTTGAGTGGAATTTCTGAAGCGGTGTCTTATATGCCTGACGCTGTTTTTGCGCCTGGTGATCGGATCCCAGCTTTTATTCCAGGCTTAAAAGTTCAAGTCTTTCATGGCCTCAATGAAAGCAAGCGTGGAAATACCTATCCTGAACGCGGGTTATTTGACTTGTACTGTACCGAGGGTCATGAAAGGACAGGGACTTTGCAATTATTGGCTGAGGAGCGCGGTTATTTCAACGTTGTTGAGACTGGTTGGTTGAAGCTTGATAGCTTGTTTAATCACGAAACGAGCGAAGCCGATGATCGTCAGCGGCCGCAGATTCTTTTTGCCTCTACTTTTACACCGAGCTTATCTTGTGCGGAGCTTGTCTATGAGCAACTTAAGATTTTGAGCCAAGATGATAAATGGCGCTGGCTGATCACCCTACATCCCAAAATGGCAGCGGAGACTGTTGTTAAATACCGTGAATTGGAAAACGAGAATTTACAATTTTTTGATAGCAGTCATGTGGTTGATTTACTGCATCGTGCAGATGTAATGGTGTGCGATAATTCTTCAATCTTTCAGGAGTTTTTACTACTTCAGAAACCGGTAGTCACAGTAAATAACCGCGATGTCCAGCCAAGCTTTATTAATATAACAGAAGCGGAAGGGCTTGAAGGTGCTATATACCAAGCACTAAGTCCATCCTCTGAACTGTTAGAGCAAATTGCGTCATATGGCCCATCGATTACACCCTATCTTGATGGCCAGTCGGCACCAAGGGTTTTTAAGGCGGTGTCAGAGATGTTAGAGTCTGGTTGGCGGGATCGTAAGCCCAATAATATATGGCGAAATATTAAAATTAGAAAGTCGTTAGGCTATTGGAAATGGTAATCGAATGAGTAAAAGAACATTATCTGTCATTCTAATTACAAAGAATGAAGCTGACCGTGTTGAGCGCTGTTTACAATCGGTGAAGAGTGTTGCGGATGAAATTATTGTGCTTGATAGTGGCTCGACTGATGAGACTGTTGAGATCTGCCAACGCTTTACTGACAATATCACTATTACCGATTGGCCTGGTTTTGGCAAACAGAAGCAAAGAGCCTTGGATAAAGCTACGGGTGATTGGGTGTTGTCTATCGATGCCGACGAAGCTTTAGACGATACGATGCAAAGTGCTATTTCTGAGTTGCTAATTCAAGAGTCAATTGAGCACTCGGCATATCGTTTACCTTGGGGGGTGACCCTTTATGGCAAAACATTACGATATGGGCGAAGTGCAAGATCGGTGTTACGTTTATTCAAACGAGAAGGTGCACGCTACACGTTGGACGAGGTGCATGAAACCGTGATTCCAACTAAGGGTAGTACAGGCACGTTAAAGGGTTACTTGCTTCATTATACTCACCGTGACTATGGGCACGGGCTCGATAAAGCGGCACAGTATGCTTGGTTAGGCGCCCAGAAGTACCACCGCAAAGGCAAAAAATCTCACGGTTTAGCTTTGGCGTTAGTAAGGGCAATATGGACATTCTTTCATATATATATTCTTCGTCGAGGCTTTTTAGATGGCAGTGTCGGGTTTATTATGGCCATGACCTACGCTCAGGTGAACTTCAACAAATATGTCGGCTTGTGGTTGCTGGAACGAGATAAATCATGATGAAAGAATGGCTGAGAAGTGTAAAAAAGCGGTTTAAGAAAAAAACGACAGTCTCACAACAAGATTATCAGAGAGGGCTAGATGCATTAGGTTGCATTAAGCTTGATCTACCACTAGGTTCATTTACCAAAAAAATATGGATGTATTGGGATTCCGGATTAGATAGTGCTCCGGAAGTGGTGAAACTATCTTATAAGAGCTGGGTGCAGTTGAACCCTGATTACGAAGTGATTTTCCTCGATAAGACAAATATTAAACAGCATTTAGGCTTTGAGTTTAATGATGTTTATAATTGTTTTACCGTAGACTTAAAAGCTGCTGGTAAAAGTGATTTTTTAAGGGCCTACTTATTATATCGATATGGTGGTGTTTGGGCTGATGCAACAACATTTTGTATGAAGCCATTAGATACATGGTTAAATATGTCTGAAACAGAGTTTTTTTCATTTAGAGAAAAATATTCAGATGATCGGCAGCTAGTTTCTTGGTTTCTCGCATCATACCAAGGAAGCCGAGTATTAAGTGATTTGCTTAAAAAATCAATTGACTACTTATATAAGCCAGAAAGAAAAATAAACCTCGAAATTAGAGGATTGAAAGCGACTAGAAGGCTTGCTAATAAAACAGGCTTTATAAGTCAAAATGGCAGTGGATATCCACTATTAAATCATTTAGAGTGTCAATATACAACGCCCTATTTTTGGATGTTTTACTTGTTTAATGAAACAGTAAAAAATAACAGTTTAATCGAAGGCTGGGGTTACGTTCAAACATTGACGAATAACTATGCCGAGCTCGACGATGATTTCTCTATCTTTAGTCATTCATATGTGGCGAAACAAACTTACCGAGATAAGTATGTTGTCACTGAACAGTATAAAAATAGAGTTCAGTTTTTAATGAATAATGTATTGATAAAAAAATAAAAATAACACCAATATTCTGTATGTTATTCATGAGTTCACGATTGGTGAATTCAGAAAATCATGATGTCATTGGCAATAAATCAAAAGTCACACGGAAGCCTTGCGATCGTTAGATCGCAAGTTTTGTTTTACGCCCTTCATTAGTTATGAAAGTAGAACTTTATTTGATAGCAGGTGTTGAATAAAATATTTCTAATTTTATAACCTATACGAATAGCTTTTTCTTTTATTGTTTTTTTATCTTTTACTTTTCTTGAACCAATTATAGAATCTATTTTTCTTGGTGATACTGAGTATGGTTCAACACCGTAAATTGGTTGCTTGTGTATCCAAACATTACGAATGAAAACATCAACAGGCAAAGAGATTGTTTGGCTGTTGTCTAAGAACTGTCTGGCAACTTCTGGCGATATAATATAGCCAGTAGCACATTGAGGTACTTTTAAATAATTATAAAAAGTATAATTATCGATGCTTGATACTTTATACTTTGGTTTATTTCTTGTTGTTTCTATACGAATAAAACCAAGTTTTTCAATTTTTTTCTCACAAGCCTGAATGGAGTTTTTTATTTCGTCAGATACGATTTGGAAATCATCTTCGAAAACTAAAATAGGTTCATCTAACTGAACACACTTTTCCCATGCGAGCATATGACTAGCATAGCAACCAATCTCACCTGGAACAGCTTTTCGACCGTAATTATAGATAAACGACTGAGGTTGGTATCTTTGTAAAAAAGGATGCTCATCATTTTGGCCGTTAACAGCATTAATGAATTCAAAATCTATATCATACATACCCATATGTTCTTTAACATGTGTTCTTCTATCCGTGCTTGTTGCTAGACTAATAACAAACGCTTTCATGTGATTACCCTCTAACAACTAGCGATTTAACAACGAATTAAAAAACTGAATATGCTTTCTGACTGTTTGAGCCGCATTGAACTCGTTAACTAGTTTTTGTTGTGCTGCCTGGCTAAATTCAGCGATGAGTGCTTTATTACCAATAAGCTTTTTCATCGCATCTGCCAATGCTTGAGCATTTCGGGTTGGTACAATAAAGCCTGTTTTTCCGTCATCGACAAGCTCTGGTGAGCCGCCAGTGGTAGTAACCACAGATGTTGTACCGTTGGCCATAGCTTCAATAATGGTGCGCGGTAAACCTTCACCACTAACAGATGGCTGTACCTGAAAATCTGCCATTGCCATGATTGATGGGACATCTTTACGATGGCCTACAAAGTGGATACGATCTGCCATCGGGCTATTTTTAATTTCGTCAAAATGAGGCTCAAATCCACTGCCTATCAATAGTAAATGGAAGTTTGGATTCTCAATATGGTGTGTTGCTTCAACGAGTACTGATATCCCCTTGCTAGGTCGAACATGGGCAGCACAGACGGCAATCACATCGTTGTCGGTAAGGTTAAACTCAGAGCGCTTTGTTGGCTCAACGCTATACCAATCGAGTTGATGCCCTTTATAGA
Organism: Photobacterium minamisatsumaniensis; assembly: GCF_050336695.1. Taxonomy (NCBI): domain Bacteria; kingdom Pseudomonadati; phylum Pseudomonadota; class Gammaproteobacteria; order Vibrionales; family Vibrionaceae; genus Photobacterium; species Photobacterium minamisatsumaniensis. Next base: position 118,091 of record NZ_JAKJSI010000014.1, read on the forward strand.
TAGTGACAATATTCTCTTTATTATTCCATACTCGCTGGCTGACATCTTTACGTACCGCATCTGATACACAGACAATACCGTTAACTCTAGGGTGAAGATGAGTTAAATAAGCACTTGGGTCATGGCGGTAAAGGCCGCCAGTGGTACCACGATAAGTGACCATTTTGGCGCGAGTACCGATACAGGCAAAAGCGGCATTGGGGATCGTCTTAGAGTTAAAGCCATAACAAATATCGTAATCGCCTTCTTTCAGCTCTTTATGCAGTGTTTTTATTGTGGCAGGGCAAATTTTCTTTTTTGGGTAGCAATCGATAACCTTAACGCCGTGCTCTTTAAAGCGGGCGACATATTCTGCATCACCTTGAGTCGCCACAGTAACGTGATGGCCCTGACGAACCATTTCGATGAACATTTCTGCCTCAGGGCGTACGCTGTTCCAAGCGTGATGGTATGAACTAACGATCAGTACTTTCATTATTTTTTACTTTTTATAGAAAAAGTGAAATTATGAATTTCTCTTCTTACTAATTCTGTGAAGTTAAACCATTCTCGCTTAAGCCGAGTTTGCATTTTTCGAGTTGATCTCTGTTTTTCATAGCCAATATCAGAGTCAAATTTCGGGTCATTTGTCAGGCAAGCTGGAACGGTTCCAAAACATTCAACTTCATTGATCCAAAATCGGTCCATATAGATATCAACCGCCATATACCAGCGTTGAGAATGATTTACCAATTTCTGAGCACCTTTAGGTGTTAAGTAGTACCCAGTTGCACTCATATGTCCTTTATTGAACTTATGGATATCAATATTATTCAATGACATGATTTTTTGAGAGCAATAATTTTTTCTTTTATTATCAAATAATCTGATGCATTCAAATTGATCACCTAGGCTGCCAGCATTACTGATAAAGGTGCTGAATTGTATTTTATCGAGTAAACAATCATCCTCAATGATAACAATAGGTTTGTTTAGTTCAATACACTTTTCCCAGAGTAGGTAGTGACTTGCATAGCAGCCTAGTTGCCCTTTAGACAGAGATTTTCCCCTGTATTGATGACTCAGGTCGTCATCATACTTTGAAAAAAGTGGATGATTACTTATATGGCCGTTGACTGCATCAAAGAAGGTATAATTAGCTTTTATATCTCCTAACTGTTTAGCGATATTTTCTCTTCTTGAGGATGAAGAGGATAAATTAATAACATAGGTATCAATCATAGTTTTTTGTGCTAATTGTTATTGATGTTAGTAGTGTTATCAGCACCGTAAACATGAGAATGGTTTGTGCATGATTGAGAGGTGTATCTGTAAGTGATGCAATAGTAATTACTAAGCACAGGCTATTGACTGAGCTTGATCTTCCCTTGGTTATTACTATAGGTGTAATTAGTAACGCAAGCAATAATGCTAACCCGACAACACCATTTTTAATATACCTATCAATGTATTGATTGTGGTAATGGGGTGGCCTATGTTTAACGAAGTAAGCAGATACTTCTCCCTGCTCCGCGAGAAGATCAAACCTTGCTTTGTGCTCATCCCCAGTACCTAGAACCCAATTGTCGGCGACAATTTTAGAGCTGATTTTCCACATTTGGAGCCTCAATCCGATCGATGTATTTAGGTTGCCTGACGTGATTTTATTAAGTTCATATTGTGTTTGTTTTACGCGATGCTCAATAATAGGCTTAAATAAAAAACCGGTAGAAAAGATAGCAGCAATAGAAATAAGGATAACTTTCTTATTTAAGACTAAATGCCTTGCATGTAGAAAAATCAAGATAAGGAGCGTACAGCTATAAGCTAACCAAATGCCTCTTGTTTGGCTGAGAACGACTGCAATAGTTCCTAGCATGAAGGATAGCAGAGCGACTCCTCTCATTTTTCCCGTAAATTTCTGGCTGAGACAAAAGGCGAGAAGAGCAATGATTGCACTGAGTGTTGCTTGGGGAATGGCATTGATAGGCCAAGCACCACGGGGTAAGTCTAAGTAAATCCCATTATAGTAAGCAGTCCCTAAAGAGCTAATTGACCCTAGCAGTATGAGGATTAAAAGTATCTTACTCGTAATCAAATGGCGTGGTAAGACAGTTAATAGTAGTGTGGCCGTTAAAACCCCTCTTATTTCTCTAGAACTAAGTCCATGATAAAGGTAGCTAAAAATAGCATATAGGGTGATAGCTAATAGTACCCATAAAACCTTATCGCTTCTGAGGTTTTCTTTTAACGTTTTAGAACCATAAGTCAAAACTGTTGCTACGATCGATATGATCACCATTGCGACCATAGGCTTATCGCCTCCCCCCATAATTAGCATGCCGCTAAATAACCAGTAGAGAGGTAATAAAATCAAGCTGTTAGTGATGGTGCTTTTATTCATATTACTGCTTTTTTGAATAAGGGTTTTCCCCGCCTTGCGGTCGGGTTTTTAGTAAACGTAAAATCCACATGTACTGCTCGGGACGTTCAGTCACATACTGCTCGATACACTGGTTCATCATACGGGCGTCTTGCTCTTCGGTTTCCATCGGAAACGGAGAGAGTGGCGGATAGATATCTATCTCGTAGTTGCCTGTTTCACTGTTATAAATGGCATAAAGTGGAACGATTTTGGCGCGGCTCAGTTTTGCCAAGCGACCGAGGCCTGAAATTGTTGCTTTAGTGGTAGCAAAAAAATCAACAAATACACTGTGCTCTGGCCCCAAGTCTTCATCTGGTAAGTAATAACCTAGATAGCCTTCACGTACTGACTTGATAAAAGGCTTTATGCCGCCACTTCGCTCATAAACTCGGCCACCGTATTGTACCCGTTGTTTGTGCATTAACCAGTCGGACACTTCATTTTTTTGCTTTTTGGCCATCGCTGATACGGGTAAGCCTTGAGAAGCCAATAGAACTGCAGGGATATCTATTGCCCAAGTATGTGGCACCAATAAAATCGCATTTTCGCCGCGTTCTTTCAGGGCGGTTAAGTGCTCCTCTCCTCGGATGATGGTATTGTTTTCCAGCCAAGTTTTATTACGGACGCTTAAAGAGGCAAACCCCATCAAGAAGCTACCGGCAGTCACATAGCTATCTAGCAGCATGGCTTCGCGCTCTTGCTCGGTTTTGTCTGGGAAACACATCGCAAGGTTAACGCGAGCACGTTGGTTGGCTTTGTTTTTTAGCTTCAGGGCCTTCTTCGCAAAGAGTGTTGCGATTGAATGGCGAGCTTTGGGCGGCAGCAAGCACAATAGGCTGGCAAAACAAACGGCAAGCCAAGTCCCCCAATACTTTGGGTGTAGGAAAGACCATTTAAATTCAGGATTATAAGCCTGTTTATCGTAATGATTTATCATTGGTTACTGCTTGTTAATTAATGCCATGTACTCAGCCACGCCGTCGGCGACTGATTTGAATGTTTCGGTGTAGCCTGCTGCGCGTACCTTGGTGAGGTCGGCTTGGGTAAACTTCTGATAGCGGCCTTTTAGGTGATCTGGAAACGGAATTTCCTCAACCGCGCCTTTGCCGTGGTGCTTGATAACGGCTTTAGCCACTTCGCTGAATGGTTCAGCGTTACCAGTACCACAGTTGAAAATACCTGAAACGCTATTTTGCCAGAACCACAGGTTCATTTTGCATACATCAGCGACATAAACGAAGTCACGCTTTAGCTCGTCAGAGCCTTCGAATAGCTTAGGATTATCACCGTTATTGATTTGGGTGTTTAAGTGGAAGGCAACGGATGCCATGCTGCCTTTATGCTGTTCGCGTGGGCCGTAAACGTTGAAGTAGCGGAAACCGGTGATTTGCGACAAGGTTTCATCGTGCTCTTGGGCATCTTGCCAAATGCGGCGTACATAGTTGTCAAATTGCTGCTTGGAGTAACCATATACATTCAAAGCGCCTTCATAAGGTTTTTCCTCAATGAAGTCGTGGTCGCGGCCGCCGTATGTGGCGGCAGAAGAAGCATATAGGAACGGGATTTGACGCTCTAAACAGTAGTGCAGTAGCTCTTTAGAGTACTCGTAGTTGTTTAGCATCATATATTTACCGTCCCACTCAGTAGTGGAAGAGCATGCGCCTTCGTGGAAAACAGCATCGATAGGGCCAAATTCATCACCCGCCATGATTTGGGTGATAAAGTCTTCTTTGTCCATGTAGTCAGCAATATCTAGATCAACCAAATTGGCAAATTTGGTGCCGTCTTTGAGGTTATCAACGACTAGAATGTCATTACGGCCTTGCTCATTCAATGCTTTTACGATGTTGCTGCCGATCATGCCGGCGCCACCAGTTACAATAATCATGGCTATTCCATTCTTCTATTTAGAAAAACGACTGCATAACTGCCGCCGTTATGAAGTATCTTTATGATAGTATTAATCGATTGCTACATAAGAGTATGGGCAGAGAAGTGAGAAGCAAATGAAGACCCGCGATAGAATTATTCTGGCTGCACTGGAGCTTTTCAACGAAAGCGGTGAGCCAAACATTACCACAAACCATATAGCTGCCCATCTGGGAATAAGTCCCGGCAATCTGTATTATCATTTTCGTAATAAAGAAGAGATTATACACAGTATTTTCGATCAATACGCCAATGATCTCAGCATTCGTTTTCAACCACTAGATGAAACACAAATCACGGCAGATAACTTATTGGTTTACCTTGATGCTGTGTTCATGCTGATGTGGCGGTATCGCTTCTTCTATGCAAATTTGCCAGACATTCTTCGCCGTGACCCTGAACTACAAGATAAATACTTACAAGCACAAGAAGGCTTGCATCAAAATATTATGGCGATGATGAACAGCTTCCGCAGTAGTGGCTTACTCGAACTTGACGATAGTGAGCTACTCAGCTTGGCTAATACATTAAAGCTGGTTGCCTCAAGCTGGATTTGTTACCAAACGACACAAGCACCGGGGGCTAAAATTACCAAAGCCGTGATTTACCAGGGTGTATTGCAGATGTTGAGTATTGTTAGACCGCTGACGACAGCCAAAGGTAAAGCGGAAGTGATCCAGCTAGAAGCCCACTACTGTGAACAGGTTGAGCTTGATACCTAACCGATAGCTCATAAATCATGGTATAGCTCAGATAAGCGAACAAGGGTAATGCCTTGTTCGTTTAATAAAGGAAGCTGCTGCTGCAGTGTGTGAAGCGTCACTGGGTAAGGGTGGCCAATCGCAACGGCGTGACCGTTACGCTTTGCTTGCTGTACTGCTAAGCGAAGCTGCTGGCTAACAAAAGCTTCAGTACGATAATGGTCGAGAAAGATATGCCTTCGTAACACGGGGATCTGCTGTTGCTTGGCTTGCTCCATCGCAACAGAGTTGGCGGTGGTACGGCTATCTAGGAAATACAACCCTTCATTGGCGAGTACCTCCATCACCCAGCCCATTGCTTGCGCATTTTGTGTTAATGCGCTGCCCATGTGGTTATTAACTGCGATAGCGGCCGGTACGCGGTTCAGCGCATGTTGCAGGGTTTGCTGCAGCGTTGTTTTATCCATGTCTTGGGTGAGTGTCGAGAGTTCAAGCGGTGCCTGACGACTTGGCTCCATCGGCATGTGGAGTAATACATCCCGTTGTTGCTGTTTGCTTTGTTGGCTGATGGCTAAATCGAATGGTGTATCCGGTAAAATGGAGATACTTACTTGAGGGGGCAACGCTGACAGTGCCGATGGCATCGCCTGATAACCGAGATCATCAATCACAATCGCTAGCTTTGCTTCTGAGGCATAGCTAATTGACGAGCTTAAAAAGAGTAGGGTAAACCAGCGTGCAATCCATCGCATGTCGGGTGTCCATTATCGATTCTTTTATTGATGAATTACCACAGTTGGCACATTAACGTTTCAGCCAGCTTTGCGGATTGGTTGGGGTGCCTCTACGCCTGATTTCGAAGTAAAGCGCAGCGCGGTCTTGTCCGCCACTGTCACCCACAAGAGCGATAGATTCACTTGCCTGAACGGTATCACCTACTTTTTTGAGTAAGGTTTGATTATAGCCGTAGAAACTCATATCACCCTTACCGTGATCGATCACTAGCATGAGCCCATACCCTCGCAACCAATCGGCAAACACGACTTTACCGGGGTAAATAGCTTTTACGGGGTTACCCGCAGATTGACCGATTACCATGCCCTTCCAGCGTAGTTCACCTTGTTGCTGTGAATTATACGGGTGGATCACGGGGCCTTTAATTGGCCAAGTGAGCTTGCCTTTCTGTTTGGCGAGGCCATCCATTGGTGCTCGGCGAGCAGCTTCTGCTGCAGCCTTTTGTTTCGCTCTTAAAGCCGCCTTGGCTATCTCAGTCACCAGCCGCCTTTCATTGTCTTTAAGTTCAGCAAGGTACTGGTTGTCGGTGCGTGCTTGGCTGGTAAGCGTGCGTACTGTTTTCTGGCGCTGGCTTTGTTCGGTTTCTAATTTTTTCTTTTCTTTTTTCAGTTGAGCGAGCAGGGTTTGCTGCTGCTCACGTTGTGTGCTGAGCTGGTGTTGCTTGATCTGGATCTCGGTGGTTGTCGCGGCGAGTTCATCCAATGCATTCACTCTAGCATGGCTTAAATACTCGGCATAAACCGTATAGCGGTCAAGATCATGATGGTTGTTGTCACTTAGCAGCAAAGCAACTTGGCTGTTTTTACCTTGACGGTACTGGGCATTTAGCAGCTCTTTGAGTAGCTCTTGCTGGCCGAGTTGTTGCTGTTGAAGTTGGCGTTGTTGCTGTTCAAGCTTGTCAATTGATGACGACAAGTTTGCTTGTTTGGTCTGTGCTTGATGAATCGCGTTGGCGGTTTCGGCGATCCCGACTTCTTGCTGGCGCAATGACTTTTGCAGAGCGTCAATTTTCTTTTTATTGGCGCTGACTTGGCTTTGCTGGCGTGAAATTTCTTGTTTTACCCCGTCAAGCTGACCTTGGTTGGCGTGTGCTTGTGGTGTTGCGATAACGGACAGGCATAACAAAGCGCCAGTGCATAATGCACTGGCGCGGAGAGAAAGGTTAAGGTATCTGATCATATCCCGCATGGGATTGATTATTTCAGATCAAATAGCACCTGACCAGTCATCTCTGAAGGGATTTCCATATCTGATAGCGCCAGCATAGTTGGAGCCAGATCAGATAGCTTACCGCCTTCTTTTAATGTCAGTGATTTCTCACCCACGTATACCAGTGGAACTGGTAGATTTGTGTGTGCAGTATGAATGCCACCCGTTTCAGGGTTGATCATCATTTCAGCATTACCGTGGTCAGCAGTGATCAGCATTTCGCCGCCCACTTCTTTGATGGCTGCAACAACTTGGCCAATGCAGCTGTCTAGCGCTTCACAAGCTTGAACCGCAGCGTCATAAACGCCAGTGTGGCCAACCATGTCGCCATTCGGGTAGTTACAGATAATCGTATCGAACTCGCCACCTTTAATTGCCGCAACTAGCTTTTCAGTTAGCTCTGGTGCGCTCATTTCAGGTTGAAGATCGTAAGTGGCTACTTTCGGAGAAGCGACTAGCTGGCGTGATTCGCCATCGAACTCGCTTTCAATACCACCGTTGAAGAAGAAAGTAACGTGTGCGTATTTTTCAGTCTCAGAAATACGTAGCTGTTTCTTACCTTTCTTAGATAGCCACTCACCCAAGGTGTTTTCAAGGCTTGCTGGTGCAAAGGCAACTGGGAAATTAATATCAGCAGCGTATTGAGTTAGCATCACAACGTCAGTCAGAGCTGGGAATTGAGCACGCTCAAAACCAGCGAAATCAGTTTCGAAGGCGCGAGTGATTTGACGAGCACGGTCAGCACGGTAGTTCATGAAAATGACGGCATCGCCATCTTCCATTGCTGCTGATTCTTGACCTTCTGCGCGAAGTTCTGTTGCTTTCACAAACTCATCGTTTTCGTCACGGGCGTAAGCGGCTTCTAGGCCTTCAACGGCAGAAGCTGCATTAAACTCAGCAGTCGCTGCTGTTAGTAGGTTGTAAGCAACTTCAACGCGATCCCAGTTGTTATCACGATCCATTGCGTAGTAACGGCCTACTAGAGAAGCAACACGACCTTTGCCTAGCTTAGCGAACAATGCTTGGAAACGCTCAAGTGACGCCTTAGCACTACGAGGCGGTGTATCACGGCCATCGAGGAAGCAGTGTAGGTAAATCTTTTCTGCGCCACGGTTAGCGGCCATTTCAACAGCTGCCGCAATGTGATCTTCATGGCTGTGAACGCCACCCGGTGACATAAGGCCCATTAGGTGAACGGCTTTACCTGCGCTCACGGCTTTATCAATTGCAGCGATAAGTGCTTCATTTTCAAAGAAGTCACCATCGGCGATAGATTTTGTGATACGAGTCAGATCTTGATAAACCACACGACCAGCACCAATGTTGGTGTGACCGACTTCAGAGTTACCCATTTGGCCGTCAGGTAGACCAACGTCCATACCTGATGCAGAGATCAGAGTATTGGCTTCATTTGCCATCAAACCATCCATTACTGGCGTATTGGCATTGGCAATTGCATTGTTGGCGTTGTCTTCGCGGTAACCCCAACCATCTAGGATAACCAAAGCCAGTGGCTTCTTAGCAGACATATACTGTCCCTCGTAAAGTTAGAAATCTGAGTTTAATTTAGATCAATTACCTTAAATATTTGGGTGCAACTTGAAATATTTAAGGTAATTGAACCTACTAACCGTAATTTTACTACAGTTTTAGTCACAAACTGTAGGGCAAGATCAAACTATGCTGTAAATAGATTGTTATCTTCCTACAGGAATATATGCATTTCTGCCGCTGAGTGTAAGACCTAAATCACAGTTTTTTTCATTTTTCTATATTTGGCAGCCGTTAGATGTATTGCTCAAGGCTTATACTATTAGCGTTTATATCGAGTGAGCAGTAACGCGTAATTACCGTCCTTTGCTGTACAAGCTAGCTGGCGTGGGTATACTCGTGATCCTTATTTTTGTGGAGTTTGGCCTAGGTTACCGCAGGCTGATATTAGGAAAGTAGAGCGAAAATCATGCAACAATACATCGATTTTGTAACAAGTAACGCAATTATGTCCCTTGTATGGGTCGGCTTAATCGTGGCGATTATTACGTCGTTCATTAAACAAAAAACTGCAGGCTATAAGATTGTCACTGCGAATGAAGCGACAGGGATGATAAACCGTGAAGACGGTATTTTTGTTGATATCCGAAGCCGTGATGAGTACCGCAAAGGCCATATTGCGGGTGCACTTCACATTTTGCCAAGTCAAATTAAAGAACAAAACTTTGGTGAGCTTGAAAATCATAAAAGCGCCCCAATCATCGTTGTATGCAAGACAGGTCAAACGGCACAAGAGAGTGCAAACCTGTTACACAGCGCGGGCTTTGAAAATGTAAACCTACTAAAAGATGGTTTGATTTCTTGGAACGAAGCGAACTTGCCATTGATCCGCAGCAAGTCGTCAAAAGGCAAGAAGTGATCCTTTAGGGATTAACAATGCTGATATCGCGTAAATAAATTTGTGCAGCGTGTGATAGTTATCATGGTTGCGATATTGATTAAGCTCACGCGAGTGAGATGAAAGAAAAAGGACTCTAAAATGGCTGAAGCAGCAGTAAACAACGACGCACAACAAAACTTCCAAATCCAGCGTGTTTTTCTAAAAGACGTTTCTTTTGAAGCCCCAAGCTCACCAGACATGTTCCAAAAAGAATGGAACCCAGATGTGAAGCTGGATCTTGATACTCAAAGCCGTGAGCTGGGTGAAGGTGTATTCGAAGTTATTCTACGCCTGACTGTAACGGTTAAGAATGCAGAAGAAACGGCTTTCCTATGTGAAGTTCAGCAAGGCGGTATCTTCTCTGTTGCTGGTATGGAAGCGCCTCAGCTGGCACATTGCCTAGGTGCATTCTGCCCGAACATCTTGTTCCCATATGCACGTGAAACTATTTCTAGCCTAGTGGTTAAAGGTACGTTCCCTCAACTGAACCTTGCGCCTGTTAACTTTGACGCATTGTTTATGAACTACCTACAAAACCAACAAGCTCAAGCGAATACTGAAAACACTGAAGCGTAATTTTCTTGGTGAACGATATGAATCCAGGCAATGAATCTGCCATTAGCATGACAGTGTTGGGGGCCGGCTCGTACGGTACTTCACTGGCGATATCACTCGCACGTAATGGTGCCAATGTGATTTTGTGGGGTCACGATCCTAAGCACATGGCTCAACTTGAGATGGATCGTGCTAATGAGGCGTTCTTGCCCGGTGTGCCGTTTCCTGACTCGTTGATTGTTTCTGCCGATCTACAGGCTGCTGTCGAAGCCAGTCGAGATCTGTTGGTTGTCGTGCCAAGCCATGTCTTTGGCGAAGTACTTAGCAATGTGAAGCCCTTCTTACGAACGGATTCTCGTGTGTGCTGGGCAACCAAAGGGTTAGAGCCTGAAACCGGTCGCATGCTTAAGGATGTGGCTGTGGAAGCGCTAGGGGAAGACACACCTCTGGCGGTACTTTCTGGCCCGACATTTGCGAAAGAACTGGCGGCAGGTATGCCGACAGCTATCGCAGTGTCCTCGCCTGATGATGGTTTTGTGCGTGATCTGCAAGATAAAATCCACTGCAGTAAGACATTTCGTGTTTACAGCAACAATGATTTTATTGGGATGCAACTTGGTGGTGCGGTGAAAAATGTCATCGCCATTGGTGCAGGGATCTCTGACGGTATGGGCTTTGGCGCCAATGCGCGTACAGCACTCATTACACGAGGATTGGCTGAAATGTGCCGTCTGGGTGCTGCACTCGGGGCACAACCAGAAACCTTTATGGGGATGGCAGGTCTTGGTGACTTAGTGCTGACTTGTACTGATAACCAGTCGCGTAATCGTCGTTTTGGTCTGGCCCTCGGTCAGGGTAAAGACGTTGATACCGCACAGGTTGAAATTGGTCAGGTGGTTGAAGGCTACCGTAATACCAAAGAGGTTTGGGTTCTATCACAGCGTATCGGCGTTGAAATGCCAATTACCGAACAAATTTTCCAAGTGCTTTATCAAGGCAAAGAAGCCAGTGAAGCGGCGAAAGATTTGTTGGCTCGCGAGAAAAAAGACGAATAATGCAACAGAGCGCCTAGAGGTGATATCTGAAGTGTTTCTATCGACAACGCAGGCCTAAACGCCTGCGTTGTTTTTTTTTCAGAGCAGGTTACAGTTAAAATAAATACACAAGAAGATCGAGGGTGATGTGAGGGAATGTCAACAAGAGGCTGTTTGGCAGTCGATCAAGCAGGAAGCACGACAGCAATCAGAGCAAGAGCCTATGCTGGCTAGCTTTTATCATGCAACCATTATAAAGCATGATAATTTAGCCGCGGCATTGAGCTATATTTTGGCGAATAAGCTAGCCACACCATCCATGCCTGCCATGGCGGTAAGGGAAGTGGTTGAAGAAGCTTTTGCCGCAGATTGTTGTATTACCGAATCAGCGGCATGTGATATTCGCGCAGTTGTCGAGCGTGACCCTGCCGTCGAGATGTTCTCGATACCGTTACTTTACCTCAAAGGCTTTCATGCGTTACAGGGATATCGTGTTGCCAACTGGTTGTGGAAGCAAAACCGTGTTGCCTTAGCGGTGTATTTACAAAATCAAATCTCGGTGGCTTGTCAGGTTGATGTTCACCCAGCAGCAAAAATTGGTCAGGGGATCATGTTTGACCATGCAACCGGAATCGTGATTGGTGAAACCGCCGTTATCGAGAATGATGTGTCGATTTTGCAAGACGTGACGTTGGGCGGTACGGGTAAAGCAGGCGGCGATCGTCACCCTAAGATCCGAGAAGGGGTAATGATCGGCGCTGGCGCGAAAGTCTTGGGTAACATTGAAGTTGGCGAAGGGGCGAAGATTGGTTCGTGCTCAGTGGTACTCAATGCTGTCCCTCCGCATACGACGGTGGCAGGTGTACCTGCGAAAGTGGTTGGCCGACCAAGCACTGAAAAGCCCGCTATGGATATGGATCAGTGCTTTAACGGTACTGGGCAGACCTTTATCGCAGGCGATGGCATTTAAAGCGCCCCTTTAAATCCAAATTGTCGCCACGCTTCATAACCAATAATTGCTGCAGCATTCGACAGGTTAAGGCTGCGGCTATCTGGGTGCATTGGGATCCGAAGGCGTTGCTCTAAAGGTAAGCTTTCGATGAGCTCTGCCGGTAAGCCGCGGGTTTCTGGACCAAATAACAGCACGTCACCTTCTTGAAATTGGGCGTTGGTATGAAAGTTGGTGGTTTTAGTGGTACAGGCAAAAATGCGTCGTTCACCAATGTATGCCATAAAAGCCGCTAAATCTTTGTGGCGGTGAACGTGGGCTAAGTCATGGTAGTCAAGACCCGCTCGGCGCAGTTTTTTTTCTTCAAGATCAAAACCGAGTGGTTCAATTAGGTGTAGATTGGCACCGCAGTTAGCGCATAGGCGGATGATGTTACCCGTGTTGGGGGCAATCTCCGGTTCGTACAAAGCAATATCAAACATAGTCAGTTTTTATCGTGGTTAAGTTGTCGTTATTGTAACCAAAATTCGTGATGAAAAAACGGTGAACCGAGAGGCCCACCGTTTTTTATTGTCATGAGGATAAAGTGGGGCCGATATTAACGTGCCAGAGGCAGCTTGATCGTGACCTTTAACCCACCCAATTGACTGCGGTTAGCCTCAATGGTGCCACTGTGCTGGCGAATCGCACTTTCGGTGATTGCAAGCCCAAGCCCTGTGCCGCCGCTGCTGCGATCTCGTGCGGTTGAAACGCGATAGAATGGACGGAATATGTCTTCTAACTCCGCATCCGGTACTCCTTCACCATTGTCTTCCACCACAATGTCTATCCATTCGTCGTGTTGGTGAAAGCTAACAGTAATGGTGTCATTACCATATTTTATGGCGTTGCGAACGACGTTTTCTAATGCACTGATCAACAGATTTGGATTACCGCGAATAGGCCAAGCTTGCAGTGGTGTATAACTGAGGCGCTTGTTCCGGTGCTCTGCTTCAAAGCGTGCATCTTCCAACATGTCGTACCATAAGGTGTTGGCATCAGAGAGTTCACGGTGTTCATGGCTGTTAACTTGCATACGTGACAGCTCGAGTAGTTCGCTTATCATCTTCTCCAGCCGCTCCGCTTCGGTGTCAATTCGGTCGAGCTCTTTACTTTCCCCTTGCTTGCGCTGTGCTAAAGCCGTCGCCATTCGTAGACGCGTTAAGGGAGAGCGAAGCTCGTGAGAAATGTCTGACAGCAGCCGTTGTTGCCCGCCAATCATTTGATTGATTGCTTCTACCATTTGATTAAAGCTGGCGCCTGCTTGCTTGAACTCCTTAGGGCCTGACTCTAGTTTCGGGTCGACCGCAAATTGACCTTTGGCGACCCGTTCTGCAGCATGCTGTAAACGACGCGCTGGAATACTGACCGCCCAGGCAAGCCAAAGTAACAGCGGGGTGCTGACGAGCATGGTGACTAGCAGGAGCTGAAAAGGTTTATCTAATATTTGGATAAAAAAGGGCGGAGGTTCACGCCAAATGCGGCCAATGTACATCAAGATACTGGTGTCTTGATAACTTACCTCGAAGGGACCTGCCATCATCCAGCGGCCATAAAGCTTTTGTTTGGGTGACGTTGGGCTATCAGCCATCGTAATGAAGTTACGCAATGCCTTGTTACGTCCCTTGGGGCTGATTATTTCCCCCTCGGCGGTCGTGAAATAGAGTTGGAAGCCCTTATGACGTTTATGATCAGTAAAACGTTGTAGCTTGTATATTAAAGAACCGTGGTCTTGGCTGATCTGCTCGGAGATACTTTGTGCAGAATCGGCAAAGCGTTTGAGCTGTGGCGCTGGGATTGTGTGCTGCGCCCTTGGATCTAAGTTCGGTAGCCATAGTAACGTTAGGACGACAATTAATAATGTCAGCCAAAAGATGGCAAAAATGCGGCCATAGAGGCTTGAGAAGCGAGGAAGTCGCATTAGGCATCCTCAACCAGTAGGTAACCTTTGCCGCGTAAGGTTTTGATCCAGGTTTTACCGTCATCTCTGGTGGGCAATTTTTTCCTCAAGTTAGAAACATGCATGTCTATCGCCCGATCAAACGGGGCAAGTCGTTTTCCCAGGACCTCTAAGCTGAGTTCATCTTTTGCAATGATCTTGCCTGGGTGTTGAATAAAGTAGCTAAGCAGTGCCAATTCGGTACCTGTCATGTCGATAGGTTCGCCTTTGCATTCCACTTCTTGTCGGCCAGGATAAATAGTGATCCCTTGATAACTTAGCGCATCTTGGTTTGACTTTGACGTTGTCCCTGCTGTTTGGGTACGCCTTAAGATTGCCCGCATCCGGGCCAGCAGCTCCCGGTCGCTGAATGGTTTAGATAAGTAATCATCTGCACCAAGCTCGAGGCCGAGTACGCGATCAATCTCTTCCCCTTTAGCGGTTAGCATTAGCACCGGAGTCGCGTGGTTCTCCCGTAACTTGCGTAGCATCTCTGTCCCGTTCATGACTGGCATCATCACGTCGAGTAAGATCAAGTCAATGCTGTCATTAACTTCCTTCAGCCCTTGTTCACCATTGTTGGCTTCAACAACGTCGAAGCCTTCCATCTCAAGGATGTCAGTCAGTAGTGAGGTCAGTTCGGTATCATCATCAACTAGTAAGATCTTCGCCATGGTATTTACCTTATTCATAAAGCGGGTGATTCAAGTATCCCTAAAGTCAGAGAAAGAACCAAGCGAAAGCCAGCTTGCTTTACGCAATTTTACGTTTTCCAGACAGCGCTTTACCTTGCAGTGTGTATTCTATATCCATACCTCATAACGCAGTGCAAAGTTAGCACAACAGCGTTGTACTCAGTAATACTGGAGACGAACATTATGAAATCATTCAAGAAGACCCTAGCATTAGTTATCGCACTTCCTCTCGCCCTTGGTTCGGCTTCAGCGCTGGCTTACGGTGGTGGTAAGCACCATGAAGGTAAGGGTGGAAAAGGTGCTTGCGGGATGCAAAATGGGCATAAGGTTTTCCGCCAACTTGATCTAACCGATACGCAAAAAGAACAAATGAAAGAGCTGCGCACTGCTAACCGTGATGAAATGCGTGACGATAAGAGCGGCAAACGAGCGGCTATGCAAGCGCAACATCAAGAAATGCAGGCTTTGGTATTAGCAGATACCTTTGATGAAGCGGCAGTACGTGCTCTTGCAGAAAAAATGACTGAGCAGCAGGTTGAACGTCGTGTAGTTATGCTAGAGAAGCGTCATGAAATGATGAATATTCTGACACCGGAACAGAAAGTAAAGTATCAAGAACTACAAGCAGAGCGAACTGAAAAGTGCCAGGCTCGCATGGATGAAAAGCGCAGCAAATAAGCTGAGGCTATAACAGAAAACGTGTCAATTTGCCGAAAACCGCCACATCAGTGGCGGTTTTTCTATGTGTATTAGTAACACTGGGTGATCAAAATTCATCATATTGCTTTTTTTTTGTTATTAATTTTCATCATAAAAAAGCTATACTGCGGGGTATTGCTCAGTTAGTGCAGCTTTATCAGGTGTGGTTATCATGGATGAATTCACAATCACCAGCGGTTATCACCCTCCGTCGCATAACTGGCCGCTCTGAGAGCAGGTTGTATACTTGTATTAGGTTGATGGGGATATTTTTATCTGCATCTCATTCAAGTTATCCGTGAATCAGGGCGTTTATTGTTTTGTAATATCATGACAGCTTCCTGAAAGATATCATTACAATGCTAGTGATAAGTCGGTATCTATCGTGATGTGAATCAACAAATTTTTTTATCAAAATTGTAATATTTCCGTATTAGTAAGAACGTTACAGTTTATGCGAGCATAAGACACTAGTGGCTTATGGTGCCAAGAGGGGGAACCTTGGCAACTCGTGCCGGATTTGAATTTTCATTTCCCAACGTCAGAGGGTAACCATGATTAAGAAGATTGGTGTATTGACCAGTGGTGGTGACGCACCTGGTATGAACGCGGCAGTTCGCGGTGTTGTACGTGCAGCATTGTCTGAAGGCATAGAAGTATACGGTGTTTATGATGGCTATCAGGGCCTACACCAGAACCGCATTGAAAAACTGACGCGCTCAAGCGTATCAGATGTGATCAACAAGGGCGGTACGTTCTTGGGTTCAGCACGCTTTCCTGAATTTAAAGATGAGAAAGTACGTGCACAGGCGATTGAAAACCTGAAACTACACGGTATTGATGCGTTAGTTGTTATCGGTGGTGACGGTTCGTACATGGGTGCGAAGAAGCTTACTGAAATGGGCTACCCATGTATTGGTCTACCAGGCACTATCGATAATGATGTTGCGGGTACTGATTACACTATTGGTTACCTAACGGCATTGAACACAGTTATTGATGCGATTGACCGTTTACGCGATACATCATCATCTCACCAACGTATTTCTATCGTTGAAGTGATGGGCCGCCACTGTGGTGACTTAACACTGATGTCTGCAATTGCTGGTGGCTGTGAGTATATCATCACCCCAGAAACTGGACTGAACAGAGAAGAGTTGTTAGCGAAGATCAAAGAAGGGATCTACAAAGGTAAGAAGCATGCAATCATTGCACTTACCGAGCTAATGACTGATGCGAATGAGCTGGCGAAGTACATCGAAGATGAAACTGGCCGTGAAACGCGTGCAACAGTATTAGGCCATATCCAACGTGGCGGCCAGCCTACGGCATTTGACCGTATCCTTGCATCTCGCATGGGCGCATACGCGGTTGAGCTTCTAATGGAAGGTGAAGGTGGTCGTTGTGTGGGTATCCAAAATGAAAAAATGGTACACCACGATATCATCGATGCGATTGAAAACATGAAGCGTCCAGTTCGCAAAGACCTGTATGCCCTAGCAGACAAACTGTTCTAAACCGTATTGTTCTGAATAAAAGCCGGCTTTTAGCCGGTTTTTTTATGCGATTAACATTTATTGCAGCCATAAAAAAAGCTACCCGAAGGTAGCTCTTTCTAATCAATCAAATGATGCTTACTTTTTCGCTTCAGCTGCTGCTTTTGCGATAGCTGCGAAGCTAGCTGCGTCAAGCGCTGCGCCGCCAACTAGTGCACCGTCGATGTCTGGTTGTGCGAAGTATGCTGCAGCGTTATCTGGCTTAACAGAACCGCCGTATTGGATAACAACGTTCTTAGCAACTTCTTCAGATTTCTCTGCAATATGAGCACGGATTTGTGCGTGGATACGCTGTGCATCTTCAGCTGTCGCTGCTTTACCAGTACCGATAGCCCAGATTGGTTCGTAAGCGATGATAGCGCCTTCTAGAGCTTCAACACCTTGAGTATTGATAACTGCGTCAAGTTGACGAGCACAAACTGCAACAGTTTCGCCTGCTTCGTTTTGTGCTTCAGATTCACCAATACAAAGAACTGGCGTTAGACCGTTTTCTTTTAGGAATGCAAATTTCTTAGCAACAAACTCATCAGATTCATTGTGGTATTCACGACGCTCAGAGTGACCAATGATGATGTGAGTTGCGCCGAATTCTTTAAGCATAGCTGGAGACATGTCGCCAGTGAATGCGCCGCTGTTGTTTAGATC
The DNA here is from genome assembly GCF_050336695.1 of Photobacterium minamisatsumaniensis. Lineage (NCBI taxonomy): Bacteria > Pseudomonadati > Pseudomonadota > Gammaproteobacteria > Vibrionales > Vibrionaceae > Photobacterium > Photobacterium minamisatsumaniensis. The sequence continues at coordinate 135,671 of NZ_JAKJSI010000014.1, forward strand.
AGAGTTTTGAGCACCTAGAATGATTGCGCTGCCAGCTTCAGTTAGCGTGTGCTCAGCAAGGTCGATGTAAAGTGCTGGTGGAGCCACGGCTACGTCAACACCAGTAACACCTTCAAGTTCAGCATTAAGGCCTTTAAGTAGGTTAGATACCATTTCCTTGCTACCGTTTAGCTTCCAGTTACCCATAACTACAGGATGGCGCATAGCTTTTCTCCAAATCAATTTGATGTAAAAAGGTAATACTTAATAGTCTAATGATCTAACTTAAATGACTAGGCTATTGAGTATGGCTGTAAATATATAACAGCTTGCGTACTTAATTTACTGTTCGAAATCATTTCTGTGCTCGGTTGTACCCTTTTCATCGCAAAAAGTGAACCGTTGTGAGGAAATATTTTTCAGGCTGGTGGATTTGTCAGCATCGAAGCCGCGAATAAAGAGAGTGATCAATGGCTGAAATCTAGCCTGATTGCTTGGATTGTTAGCGTTAAATCCGTTACTGTGAGGCCGAATGACAGATAAAATTCTGTCTTTTTTGTTTCCGACCATTTTAAATCAATTCAGCCGATAGGCGGGTTGTTGATGGCGACGAAAGCCAATTCATGGAGGATGTTGTGCCAAATCTCGTTATGGAATATGCCGATCCAGTGGCCGAGCGTGTCAATATTACTGGGTTATTAGAGGACCTTCATCACATATTACTGGCTTGTGAACTGTTTGAGCCCGACTCAGTGAAATCTCGCAGCTATCCCTGCCACAACTGGTTAGTGGGTGAAGAAGGGGATCTCCATAGCTTTATCCATATTGAACTGTCGATGTTGTCAGGCCGAAACCCAGAGCTAAAACGCGAGCTAGCTCGAGAGTTAATGGCTGTACTTGAGCAGCATGCCTCAGCCATTAATAGCTTGACGATTGACATGCGCGATATGGATCGTGAAAGCTTCTTGAAGGTTAGCTGTTAGTGGTATCCGTGTTGCTCGATGGCATAGGCTTCGATGAGATAGGTTGAACAAACGGTTTTATCTCGGCACAGTGCTCGGTAAGGCTCTCGGGGGCATTCAGCGCTTGTGCGAAGCGTTTAAGTTGCTGCTGTAACTCTGCCATCAGCAGGATGTTGGTGTGGTTAGGGTTTTTCCCCTTGGCTATCACCTGATTAATGTGGCTCATTTGCGCCCGTAGGCGTGGTTGCATTGATTCACTGGCATTCGTGATGACTTCTTCACTCATTGATATGCGCAACGCCTCAAGCTCTTCTGGGACGTTTTCTGCCATGGCTTTTAGTTCATCAAAAGAGGGTAATGTTTGCATCTTAGTGATCCAGATTGTCATCGTGATGCACTAAATTTAGTTAGTCATGGAAAATCAAAGTGGCTCAGGGCTGAGACAAGGCGATAGACAATAAAAAATAACCGCAATGCGGTTATTTTTTTATTGGTAAAAGGGAGAGGGACTTACCAATAATGCTCGACGGTAATTTGTCCGGGCTTACGGCGCAAATTTTTAATGAACCCCATAGTTTCCAGTATCGCCTTGGTTTCTCTGACCATCTCTGGATTGCCACAAATCATAATTTGACTTTTTTCTGGCGATAATGGCAAGCCGACATGGCGTTCTAACATGCCATCAGCAATGGCTTGCGGGACACGGCCAGGCAGTGACAACATTGCAGGTTCACGGCTGACAAAGGGTTGGACAATTAACTGCTCTGGGTGGGCTTCTTTAAGGCTATTGATTTCAGCCTGGTAACTCAAATCGGCAGAAAAGCGCACGGCATGGACCAGTATGATTTTACGAAAACGTTGCCAAACGGTTTTTTCTCTCAATAAAGAGAGATAGGGACCAATGGCGGTGCCAGTCGACAAGAGCCACAGATGCTCACCGTCAGGTACTTCATCTAGGGTGAAAAAGCCATTGGCCCGTGCCGACACAAAAACCGTATCACCGTTATTTAAGGCATGGAGGCGAGGAGACAAGAGGCCATCAGCTACTCGGGTGGCATATACTTCGATATTGTCATTGCTGGGTGGATTAACAAAGGAGTAGGCGCGTTGTATCATTTTACCGTCTATTTCCAGTCCTAGCTTGGTAAATTGACCTGCTTTGAATGGTTCGATATTGGCTTTTAGCACCAGGCTAAATAAATCATTGTTCCAATGACGGTTGGTAATCACCTCTGCAGGGATCCAGTCAGCCATAATCATCTCCTCGTTATGATTTTATTATTCGATAAGCGCAACGCCTCTCTCCGGCGATAATGTGTTCATTCCTATTGACCTGATAGTTGTCACCCAGCAAGCGCTGGAAAACAGATAATTCAGATTGGCAAAGTGAAGGGCAACGTTTTGCAGCATGGCAAATTGGGCAGTGGTTTTCGATCAACACGAACGTATCACCGTCTTGATGAAGCTCTGCCATGTAGCCTTCCTGCTCCCTCAGTGTAGCCAGTATTTGTAATTTTTCTTTTAAATTTGACGTTGTTGCCAAATGAGAACGGTATTGTTCAAAGGTTTGATTCTCACGGCGTTCGACGACTTGATGCAGGCCATCTTGACCAAATAACGCTTCGACAGAATCAAGCATTTGAATAATAAGATCGCCATGACGGTCGGTGAAGCCGCCGTGCCCTTTTTGGGTCAGGTGCCAATGACGAGTGGGTCGACCCACTTTGACTTTGACATCTTTGAAGTCGACTAAGCCGTCCTCTTCAAGTCCTTGGAGGTGCTGGCGAACACCCATCGTAGTGAGGTTAAACTCTTCTGCGAGTTTTTTTGCGGTGACTGAGCCTTCCCGCTTCATTCGATACAGTATTTTGTCGATTGTTTTCATAACAGCGGCTACCTACTTTGTTCATTAATTATGTAGCCAGCTTGGTAAATAAAGCAACAACTTTACAAAGTGAGGGGCAGAGTGGTTTAGGTGCTGAGGTGGGCAATAGTGGAAAGTACCAAAAAAACAAAAGGCGCACGTATTGTGCGCCTAGAAGCCAGTAACGTAAGGAGGGTTACGTTATAAAATGTGGCCTTTGATTGCATCATCTTTACGGTCAAGGTAATGCGTTGATTTAATACGACGGATGGTACGGCACTTACCGCGGATCAGCAGTGTTTCCGTTGTGGCGATATTCCCTTGACGGCTGATGCCTTCAAGCAAATCACCTTTCGTGATACCAGTACCGGCAAAAATCACGTTATCACTCTTGGCCATATCTTCCATGCGAAGGACGATATTCGTCTCGATGCCCATTTCTTTACAGCGAGCAATTTCGATTTCGCCGTGCTCACGGTTCTCGGCTGTATCACCCTTCACTTCGTGACGAGGAATAAGTCGACCGTGCATATCACCGCCTAGCGCGCGGATGGCGGCAGCAGAAACGACACCTTCAGGGGCGCCACCGATGCAGTACATCACATCCACTTCGCTATCAGGCATACACGTTAGGATTGAAGCGGCAACATCACCATCAGGGAATGCAAACACGCGTACACCCATGGCTTGCATTTCAGCAATAATCGCGTCATGGCGAGGCTTAGCCAGCGTTGTTACCACAAGAGTATCAAGTGTTTTACCCAGCGCTGTTGCAATATTTTCTAGGTTTTCAGTCAACGGTTTAGCAAGGTCAATCGCGCCTTTAGCAGCAGGACCAACAACCAGCTTTTCCATATACATATCAGGTGCCTTTAGGAATGACCCTTTTTCACCTGCAGCCAGTACGGCTAATGCATTGTTCTGGCCCATCGCTGTCATGCGGGTGCCTTCAATCGGGTCAACGGCAATATCAACAGCATCGCCACCGGTTCCTACAAGTTCACCGATGTACAGCATTGGAGCGTCATCGATTTCACCCTCACCAATAACAATCTCACCTTCAATTTCGGTTTGGTTAAGCAGGGTACGCATAACTTCAACGGCTGCGCCGTCTGCCGCAATTTTATCGCCACGGCCAAGCCATTTGTAGCCTGCTAGTGCTGCACCTTCAGTGACACGGGAAAATGCCATTGCCAAATCGCGCTTCATGGTTACTCCAGAAATAGAAATTAGTGAGCTAAAAAACTGGCGAGGATTTTACCACAGCTTCCAGTGAAACGTTTGCGTTAAGACAAAAATGTATGCCAAAGGGAAAAATTCGTGCTGGCATTGATTGTATCTTGAATAAAAAGGCCTGCAAATGCAGGCCTTAATAGAGGACTATGGTTGAATAACGATTAAATATCGTCTTCTTCTTCTACTGCCCAACCTTTGGCGCACTCTACCGCGCGTTTCCAGCCTCGGTAGCGACGATTACGCTTGCCATCATCAGCACATGGGATGAACTTGCGATTGATTTCTGCTTTGCCTTGCAGTTCATCAATGCTGCCCCAGAAACCAACAGCCAAACCTGCGAGGTAACCAGAGCCCAATGCCGTTACTTCAGTTACAACAGGACGGTGAACTTCGGTATCAAGAATGTCTGATTGGAACTGCATCAGGAAGTTGTTCGCGACCGCGCCGCCATCAACACGTAGTGATGCGAGCTTGATACCTGAATCAGCCTGCATGGCATCAAGAACATCACGGGTTTGATAAGCAACACTTTCTAGGGTTGCACGAATAATATGGTTCGAGTTAACGCCGCGGGTTAAGCCGACAATTGCGCCACGCGCATACGGGTCCCAATATGGTGCACCAAGGCCGGTAAAGGCTGGTACAACATACACACCGTTCGCACTACCGACTTTGTCGGCGAAATACTCGGAGTCTCTTGCATCATCGAGCAATTTCACTTCATCGCGCAGCCATTGAATAGAGGCGCCACCCATGAATACAGCACCTTCAAGGGCATAAGCCACTTCACCTTTCGGGCCACATGCTAAGGTTGTCAGTAAGCCATTATGAGAGGTTACTTTCTCTTTTCCGGTGTTCATCAGCAAGAAGCAACCTGTGCCGTAAGTGTTTTTCGCTTGGCCGGCTCCTACACACATTTGACCAAAGAGTGCAGCTTGTTGGTCACCCGCGATACCTGCAATTGGAATACGAGTACCACCTTTACCACCGATATTGGTTTGGCCATACACCTCAGATGAAGATTTCACTTCTGGCATCATAGATAGCGGAATATCTAGTGCTTTCAGCAGTTTTTCATCCCACTGTAAGCTATTGATATTGAATACCATGGTGCGTGATGCGTTAGTGTAATCGGTAACATGGACACGACCTTGGGTCATCTTCCAGATCATCCATGTATCAACAGTACCAAATAGTAAGTTGCCAGCCTCAGCTTCTTCACGGGCGCCTTCAACGTTATCAAGGATCCATTTGATTTTGGTTGCCGAGAAATATGGGTCAACCACAAGTCCGGTATTTTCACGGATGTAGTCTTCTAACCCTTGCTCTTTCAGTACTTCACAGATATCAGCGGTACGGCGACATTGCCATACAATGGCATTGTAAACCGGCTTACCAGTATTTTTATTCCACACTATGGTGGTTTCTCGTTGGTTGGTAATACCGATAGCGGCAACTTGATCAGAGCTGATCTCTGCTTTTGCCAAGGCTTCGACTAGGGTCGAGCTTTGTGTCGCATAAATCTCGAGAGGATCGTGCTCAACCCATCCGGCTTTTGGATAAATTTGGGTAAATTCGCGTTGTGACGAGCACACAATGTTCGCGTTGTGATCTAGCACAACGGCACGTGAACTCGTTGTACCCTGATCAAGTGCAACAATGTATTTTTGCTCTGTAGTCATGACGGTTTCCTCTAATTGTCATTATATAAGGGTAGTAGAGAGGTATTCTTTTTCTTTAGTCTTAAGCTTGGGCCGGTGCACTATCATCAGCGTCTTCGCACTGGTTTGGTAATGTGCACTTGTTACCAGGTAAATAGGTGCCGATCGCTTTAGGGTATAGCCAACCACCAAATGCCGCGCCAGCGATTGGGGCTAAAATCGGAACAATCATATAAGGGATATCTTTACCGCCAGTCAACGCCATGTCGCCCCAGCCAGCCAGGAATGCAAAGAATTTCGGACCAAAATCACGGGCAGGGTTCATGGCAAAACCTGTTAGTGGTCCTAAAGACCCACCAATTACCGCAATCAAGATACCGATGAGTAGTGGGCCCATTGCACCACGAGGTGCACCGTTCTTTTCATCGCCAATCGCTAAGATGGCGAACATCAACACTGCTGTGATCACAAACTCAACGGCGAAAGCGCCAGCAAATGATAACGCTGCATGGGGGTAGGTTGAGAAAATTCCAGCAGTGGCGAGGCTTGCTTCGCTACCGCGAATAATGCCGTTGGTTGTTTCATAGTCGGCGAAGAGGTTGCTGTATAAACCATAGATGAGTGCCGCGGTACAAAAAGCACCAAGCATTTGCGCAGCGATATATGGCAGTACTTTACGTTTATCAAAGCCATGGAATAGTGCAAGGGCTATGGTAACAGCAGGGTTTATATGGGCACCAGAAACACCAGCAGTACAGTAAATTGCAATGGCAACACCAAGACCCCACATTATACTGATTTCCCACTGGCCAAATTCGGCGCCAGTCAGTACTAATGCAGCAACGCAACCCACACCAAAAAAGATCAGCAGCCCTGTCCCAATAAACTCTGCGAGGCATTCACCTATCAAAGTATGTTGTTTTTGCTTATTCATTATTTCGTCCTTTTGTCTAATGTCGTAGGGGTATTACTTTTCTATTTTTTATGGGTAGATAATTTACTCTAACTTTTTATTATTGAAATAAAGTGGATTAAAAAATGTGCGTTCGAGCATAAAATAAATCAAATTTGAGCGTTTACGCAAACGTTTGCCGTTGTGTGCGACATAAATGTTGATAAAGGAATGATTTTTGATTGGTAGGGATGATTTAAAGGCTTTGCTTTGTAAGTTACTGGATATAAATAAAAAATCCGACCTTAAAAGGTCGGATGTGCCAGATAGGCAAGTTCTTGGATACATCCAAGAGAGATACGATCAAAATAAAAATTAGCACGCCACCGCTGCATTAAAATAGAGTTTGATCGCAATTTTACGCATTTACTATAAAGCGAAGTAAGCTTTTGAACGCCCTTGGAGGATTGTTGCTCGCCGTGGCGAAAGTTGATGTTTTTTTCGACTAACTGATAGTAGCGCTTATCGGCTGGTTATCGATTTAAAAATGAAAAGCAAAAAAATCATCAGAATTGAGTGATTTTTACCCATTTGCCACAAACCGAGGTTTTTGTAGATGTCAGATGGCGGTCGGCTCGTTAGAATAGGCAGTATAGAATCGTAAACATGCCTGTGGACAATTGCCTTAATGGTTAGGGCAATTAGATAGGCTGAAAACAGGTGGATAATATGTCATTAGAAATGCTGGAAAAGCTGGAAGCCAAAGTACAGACAGCTGTTGATACAATTTCCCTACTACAAATGGAAATTGAAGAACTAAAAGAACAAAATGATAGTCTTGCGAATGAAGCTCAGGAGCTGCGTTCTAATCGCGAAACACTAGAGCAAGATAATGGCAAACTACGCAATGATCATGAAGCATGGCAGGAACGTGTACGTACACTGTTAGGTAAAATGGATCACGTTGAATAAGTGGCACCTTGGCTGAAAGCCATTTGCACTTGAAAGTCAGTATTAAAAAACAGAGCCAAATGGCTCTGTTTTTATATGTATCGACGAAGTGCCACGGTATTTATTCAATATCGAGAGGGTCTGGTGATAGGATCACGCCAGTATTATCGGCATAAATATGATCTTCTGGTAGGAAAGTAACCCCCCCAAAGTTCACTGGCACATCAATTTCTCCGGTGCCTTGCTCATCGGCACCAACAGGGATTGATGCCATTGCATGAATACCTATCTCAAGCTCGTCGAGATCATCAACATGGCGGATACAGCCATAAATGATCAGCCCTTCCCACTCATTATTAGTGGCAAGTTGCGCCAAATCGGCATCAACCAGAGCTCGGCGTAGTGAGCCTCCACCATCAATAAGCAACACCCGGCCAACACCATTTTCTTCAAGCACCGAGCGGATCACTCCGCTGTCTTCAAAGCACTTTACTGTGGTAATTTGACCGCCAAAGGAGCTGCGACCACCATAAGAACTGAACATTGGTTCGACAACGTCGACCTTATCGAGGTAGATATCGCATAGTTCGGACGTATTGTATTCCATAAGCACGCTTCTTCTTGTGGCAATTGAAAAGAGGGTTAGCAATGAGGTATAGGCTTAACTTATTGAAAGTATAATCAGTTGGCTGCGCTTCACACAATAAAATGAAGTGAAGCGCCAGCATGATATCTAAACGGCAGCTAAGACAACCCCAGCGGCAAACAACAGGTTTGTCAGCAGAGCACATTTCACCATGGTAGCCATCATAGGACGTAATGCAGCACCATCAGTCGATTGCATCACTTGTTTACCATGCTTGAATAGCAGCGGCGCACTGAGGATAAAGAGCCAACCAAAGGGTGAATGTAGCTCAAGCAGTGCAAATAAAGCCAAGCAAGCAACGCTGCCGATCAATAAGAACAGGTGGTATTTACGGCCCCATTCGGGCCCCATGCGTACGGCCAATGTTAGCTTGCCGCATGCCCGGTCATTATCGATATCACGTAAGTTATTGATATTAAGCACACCAACAGCAAGCAGGCCACAGGCGGTTGCTGGCAGCATTATAATGGAATCAATTTGTCCTGCTTGTAGGTAATACGTACCTGCGACACCCAGCCAGCCAAAAAAGGTTAAGACAGATAAGTCGCCCAGTCCACGGTAGCCGTAAGGCTTATTGCCGACGGTATAGGCAATCGATGCAGCAATGGCCATTAACCCAAGTAGAATAAAGCCAAACATATCTTGTAGGTTATTGGTTGCTAACAGAATCAAACTCAAGCCGCTTATCGCGGTTAGAGCAATGTTGATCACCATGGCTTTACGCATTGCCGCAGGTGTGACTAAGCCGGATTGGATCGCTCTTTGCGGCCCAAGTCGCTGGTCATTATCCGTGCCTTTGACTGCATCCCCGTAGTCATTGGCCAAGTTCGATAAAATTTGTAGTAAAAGTGCGGTTAGCAGTGCTAATCCCGCGATTAATGCAGAGAAACTTCCTTGCCATCCTGCTACTGCACTGCCACAAACAATTGAGGCAATGGCTAGCGGCAAGGTTTTAGGTCGTGCAGCATCTAGCCAAATTGCGAGAGAAGATGATTTCATAGTGTCAGTCTTTAGCGTGTGAACTCAATTAAGGGGTATTATGGCTGAACTGAATTAATGGGCAACTTTATCGCCATAATGTTTGTTTGAGAACAAAAAAACGGCGCCATTTGGCACCGTTTTATGATTCTTTGAAAGATAGTGTTGCAACTTATAGAATGAAGCGGCTTAGATCTTCATCTTCAACCAGCTCACCTAAGCGTTCATTAACGTAGGCTTCGTCGATTATAAGCTTGTCACCAGACTTTTCTGTTGCGTCGAAAGACAACTCTTCCATTAGACGCTCCATCACTGTGTGTAGGCGACGTGCACCGATGTTCTCGGTACGCTCATTTACCTGCCATGCCGCTTCAGCTAACTTGTTGATCCCACTTTCATCAAATTCGATATCAACCGCTTCAGTCGCCATCAGCGCTTTATACTGCTCGGTTAATGATGCATTTGGTTCAGTTAGGATACGCTTGAAGTCGTGACTGGTTAGCGCTTCCAGTTCAACACGGATAGGCAGTCGACCTTGTAGCTCAGGGATCAAATCCGATGGTTTTGCTACTTGGAATGCACCAGAAGCGACAAACAAGATATGATCAGTCTTTACCATGCCATGCTTGGTTGAGACGGTACTACCTTCAACGAGTGGCAGTAAGTCACGCTGAACACCTTCACGCGAAACGTCTGGGCCCGATGATTCTCCACGCTTACAGATTTTGTCGATTTCATCAAGGAAGACAATGCCATTGTTTTCAACCGCGAAGATAGCTTGTTCTTTTAGCTCTTCTTGGTTTACCAGCTTAGCGGCTTCTTCTTCCGTTGCTGCTTTCATCGCATCTTTGATTTTCATCTTGCGTTTTTTCGAGGTATTACCAGCAAGGTTTTGGAACATGCCCTGAAGTTGGTTGGTCATGTCTTCCATACCAGGAGGAGCCATGATTTCAACACCCGCTTGTGGTGCAGCAATATCAATTTCAACTTCTTTATCGTCTAGCTTGCCTTCACGTAATTTTTTACGGAATGATTGGCGAGTCGATGAGTTATTATCACTTTCTTCATTCTGACCCCACTGATCGCGTGCGGGCGGCAGCAAGATATCCAGAATGCGGTCTTCCGCTTGCTCTTCAGCGCGGAATTGGACTTTCTTGGTCGCCTGTTGGTGGGTCATCTTAACTGCAACATCCGTTAGATCACGGATGATAGTCTCAACTTCTTTACCTACATAGCCGACTTCAGTGAATTTGGTGGCTTCAACCTTGATGAACGGCGCATTCGCTAATTTAGCTAGGCGACGGGCAATTTCTGTTTTACCAACACCTGTTGGGCCAATCATCAAAATATTTTTAGGGGTAACTTCAACACGCAACTCTTCTGGTAGTTGCATGCGGCGCCAGCGGTTACGCAGGGCAATCGCCACAGCACGCTTGGCTTTGTCTTGACCGATAATGTGGCAGTCAAGCTCGTGAACGATTTCGCGAGGAGTCATCTCAGACATGGTGATCCCTTATTTAGCGTTTAGCTCTTCAATGGTGTGGTGATGGTTGGTGAATACACAGATATCGCCAGCAATTTTCAGCGACTTCTCGGCAATTTCACGTGCGTCTAGGTCAGTATTTTCCAGCAAGGCTGTTGCTGCTGCCTGAGCGAAGTTACCGCCAGAGCCGATTGCAATCAGATCATTTTCTGGCTGAACCACATCACCATTACCTGTGATGATCAATGAGCCTGTTTCATCAGCGACCGCCAATAAGGCTTCTAATTTACGTAATGCGCGGTCGGTACGCCAATCTTTGGCCAGCTCCACTGCCGATTTAAGCAGGTGGCCTTGGTGCATTTCCAGCTTGCGCTCGAAACGTTCGAATAGGGTGAAAGCATCAGCGGTGCCGCCAGCAAAGCCAGCTAGAACTTTGTTATTGTATAAACGGCGCACTTTGCGAGCGTTACCTTTCATGACGGTGTTACCAAGGGATACTTGGCCATCACCTGCGATAACGACTTTACCGTTACGACGAACAGATACGATAGTTGTCACGGTTTTACCTCTTTGTGTCTTTCCGGCTCATGCCGGTATATCTAATATCTGGGGATCGCAGTAAAGAGTTTCAAGGGCAGAAAAAAGAAAAGGATGCCGAAGCATCCTTTACGAGTATTGGAGAATTACTTGAAAGCATTTTAAGTCTTAGTGTTACTCCCAGAACCAAATCGCACACGGTTCAATACCAGCTCGGCGTAGTTGGTTACGATCGCTCTCTGCTTTTCGTTTTTGTGGGTATGGGCCGAGAATGACACGATACCAGTTACCTTTTTCACCTTGGCTAATTTTGACTTGGCTTGTCATGCCTTGGAAGGCGATCATGGCTTTACGTTCTTCAGCTTGGTTTTGGCTGCGGTAAGCGCCGCATTGCATTAAATAAGGTCGGCCAGGTGCCTGTTCTTTTTTCGCATCGACCTGAATTTCTTTGTTTTCGAGCTCTTCAATATAGCGCCATTTTTCTTCGGGTTTTGGCGGTAGCGGCTTAGGTTCAGCTTTGGGGGTAACCACAGGTTGAGGTTTTACAATAGGTTTAGGCGTTGTGGTAATTGGCTTTTTCGGCGCAGTTGATTGCTGAGGCTCGGAAGAAGGCACTGGCGCCGTTGATAAAAAGTAGAGCCCATAGCCAAGGCCACCCACTAAGCATAAGGCAATCACTGCCCATTTAAATGGGAAGCCAGCGGTTGGTGGTGCTTTACGGCGGTTACGCGTGGTATTTTTTTGCGTACGGCTGCGCTTTACATAATCTTTGGTTGCCACAGTGATGATCGGTCGTTGGGAGGGACAATAGTACTATGTTACAAACTTGGCTTGGCACTGACTAGTGCCTAATACGCCGTTGAAGGTAATACTGACAAGATATAACACAGTTTTTGTGAGCTTATGCCCAAAACATAAGCTCACTAACGTCGTTAACGGTTAATTTGCTGGTGGTGCAGCGGCGCTTTCACGGATCACCAGTTTGGCATCCAGTAAGCGCGAACCAGATGCGATATCTTTGCCCTTGAGCATTTCTAGCAGCATAAGCATCGACTGACGGCCAATTTCATAACGCGGTTGTGAAACGGTTGTCAGGGGAGGATCGCAATATTCTGCAAACTGAATATCATCAAAGCCGACGATTGAAATATCTTGCGGTACTTTAAAGCCAAGGCGTTTGGCTTGCTGCATGGCACCAATTGCCATTACATCATTGTGGCAGATTAATGCGGTTGGTGGCTCAGGCAAGGCAAGCAATGCAGTGACAGCACGAGCTCCGGAGGCAAAGCTGAAGTCGCCTTTAGCAGTGTAAGCCGGGTTTATTTCGATACCTGCGCGTCGCAGTGCTTGTTGATAACCTTGGGTACGGAATTGGCACAGCGCTGCAGTATCTGGGCCTGCAATTTGTGCGATGCGTTTGTGCCCCATTTGTGTGAGGTAATTGACGGCTTCAAATGCAGCAGTCAGGTTATCGATATGTACCGTTGGTAGCTCAAGCTCTGGGGCAAATTCGCAAGCCATTACCATCGGGGGTAAGTTTTTTTGCTCTGGTTTACTGACGTCAAAAGGCAAATCGGTGCCCAGTAATAGCATGCCGTCGGCTTGCTTGGTAAAGACCAGATTAACAAAAGAATTCTCACGGGTTTTCTGCTGACCGCTATCACCTAATAACACAAGGTAGCCATGCTCCATGGCGGCTTCCTCGATGCCTCGAATGATCTCTGTGAAATAGGGATCACAGATATCAGGGACGATAGTGACAATCGTTTTTGATTCGTTGCGACGGAGATTCCTAGCCAGTGAATTGGGTGAATAGCCAGCATCCATGACAGCTTGCTCAACCTTTTTACGTGTTGATGCTGACACTTTCTCCGGGTTCATCAGGGCACGGGATACCGTGGCTGTTGATACGCCGGCAAGCTGGGCAACATCCTTCATTGTCGCCATAATTACAGTTCCTCTCTAATGTATATTTCTCTCTATAGCCGCTGGAGGATCATGGCCAAAACGGGTTGATACCTGTACCAGCGAGCTTGTTATTGTAGGCTGTCTGCCGAGGATTAAACATGCTTAAAACAGCATAAATTACATCCGATATGTGACGTGTGTCGCATTGTTCATTTTAAGTTAAATCTTGTGGTTCGACATCAATCGACCAGCGAATTTTCTTTGCAAGAGGTAACAATTGGATCGCAGGTTTTGCCACGCTAAGCAGCTGCTGCAGCGTTTTCCGATCAGGTGCTTGAAGCAGCAGTTGCCAACGGTAACGGCCAGCTCGGCGGGCGAGTGGGGCAGGGTTTGGCCCCATCACCATGGTGTCTTGATTAAAGACTGGGCTTGATTCAAATATCGACCGAATTTGCTGTAAAAACTGCTCAACTTGCTCACTCTGGTTTGCCTCTGCCCGGATCAACGTCAGGTAAGTATACGGGGGTAACCATGCTTGTTTTCGTTCGTTGAGCGCATCAGCCGCGAAATGATCGTACCCTTTGTGTAATAGCGATTGCAGCAATGCATGCTCGGGGTGGTGCGTTTGAAGCACAACTTCCCCCGGCTTACTGGCGCGACCCGCCCGTCCTGCCACTTGGATAAACAGCTGAGCTAGTCGTTCTGATGCGCGAAAGTCATTGCTGAACAAAGCACTGTCGACATCAATGAGGCTAACAAGGGTGACATCGGGGAAATGGTGCCCTTTGGCGAGCATTTGTGTGCCAATCAAAATTTGGTATTCATTTTTGCGAATGGCTTCAAGGTAGTTTTCAAGGCTGCCTTTTAACCGTGTGCTATCGCGGTCGATACGCACCGTCTTGAATTCGGGAAACAGTGTCGCGAGCTGTTGCTCAAGTTGCTCGGTGCCAACCCCGACAGCATTCAATTGAGTCGAACCACAATGCCCACATTGGGGCATGATAGGGCGCTGGGTTGCACAATGGTGGCAGCGCAGTTCGCCACTTTGCTGATGAAACGTGTAATAGGCATCACAGCGCTTACACTCTGCTAACCAACCACATTCGTGGCATATAACCGCTGGTGAGAAGCCGCGACGGTTGAGAAACAACATGACCTGGTTGCCAGCTTGAAGGTGCTTGCGCATTCTGGCGATCAACGGCGCTGATAGGCCTGCATCGAGGTAAAGGCCTTTGACATCCAGCACCCCGTGGCGTGCCGATTGCGCTTGCCCTGCTCGGCGGGTGAGTGTCAGGTAGTGATATTTGCCGGTTTTGGCATTATGCAGGCTTTCAAGCGCTGGGGTGGCAGAGCCTAATACAATCGGAATGTTTTCACGATTTGCACGCATAACTGCAAGATCCCTGGCGTGATAACGTAGGCTATCTTGTTGTTTATAAGATGCATCATGTTCTTCATCGACAATGATGATCCCAAGGTTTGCAAAGGGGGTGAATAGTGCCGAACGTGTCCCAATAATGATCCCAGCTTGGTTATCTCGACCGCCTAACCATGCTGATAGCCTTTCGGTGTCATTGAGCCCTGAGTGGATGGTTTCAAGTGGCACATTGAACCGGCGGCGAAAGCGATTGATGGTCTGCGGTGTTAGGCCTATTTCCGGTACTAAAATCAATGCTTGTTTACCGGCAGCCAGCACGGGCTCTAGCAGGTTAAGGTAGACTTCAGTTTTACCGGATCCCGTCACACCTTCCAATAAATAGCAGCCAAACTCAGGGTTGGCATTCACGGTTGCAATGGCTAATGCTTGCTCTTCATTGAGCTTGGGTTTCTCTTCGGTGACGGCAAATTGGTTCTGCCAATTGCGACCAACCGGTTTTTCTTCCACACTTTCAATCCACCCTTTGTCACTCAAGGTTTTTAGGGTTGCTGTGGTGATATCTTCAGCTAGCAAGGCTTCATGGCTGGCTTTGCCTTGGCGCAGCGCATTAAGCACCTGTACTTGGCGTGGCGCGCGCTTCAAGGCCGTGATCGGCTGTTCTTGCCCCGCAGCCGTCAAATGCCACATTTTCAGGCTTGATGGTGCCGCTTCACGCCCTTTTCTGAGCAGCGCAGGCATAGCGTTTGCCAAGGTATCGCCAAGCGGGAATTGGTAATAACCACTCGCCCAATTTAAGAGCTTGAACAGGGGCGGGTGCCACAACGGAGCGTGGTCTAATACGGCATAAAGTGGTTTGAGTTGTGCGAGCGGAAAGTCAGAGCTATCTGTAATTGCGATGACAATACCAACCAACTGCTGACGCCCAAAAGGGACTTTAACCCGCCCACCAATGACGGGTGCTTGCTCGGGTTTGATTAAATAATCAAACTGTTTATCAAGGGGAACAGGAAGGGCCACTCGGGCTATATTGGGCGTCATATCTAACCGCAGAATCCGCATGTACTAAGATAGAGAAGTGTACCTTGCCAAGCCGCTAGCAGCAAAGCGGTGAAAAAAGGAGCGTATCTGTTGATCTAGGGAGGATGATTGATTACTATACGCCGCCTGAATTCGGTGTATTGGCTATGCTGCCGTTACACTATTATTATTAACGACGTGTGGTGCCCGGCTTTGGATCGGGAGAGCGACACGGCCTTACTTTTGAGGTTATCCCATGAAACAAGGTATCCACCCACAGTACACTGCAGTTAACGCTCGTTGTTCTTGCGGCAACACTTTCGTATTTAACTCTACTATGAGCAAAGACATCAACCTTGATGTATGCGATAAGTGTCACCCTTTCTACACTGGTAAGCAGCGTCAGGTTAGCACTGGTGGTCGTATCGACAAATTCAACAAGCGTTTCGGTGCTCTTTCTACCAAGTAATTGGCAGAAAATGTTGAAAGAAGAGGGATGCTACGGCGTCCCTTTTTTTATGCCTATTTATTATAAGACTAAACATCCCTCGACGAATCCCTGCCTCATTTTCTGCTAGTATCTTTAATAACCAAATGTATTCTGGTGCATTGATTTATATCGCTCTGAACCAAAAAGTTTGCACGAATTGCTCTATACAGGCTTAGCTGTGCGACTATATTCCGTGATTGAAAGCGATGAAATTGATAGTTATTGACCACTTTCGCCTTTACTTGACTATTCTGCTCGGGAATTAATGGCATGACCAGATGTTCGATACTAGGATTTTGTGCTGCTATAGAATATGCTCTACCTCTAAATTATTAAATAAAGTCACTTCCAGTCAGGATTTCGAACACTATGTCGTCTGAAGATTTTCGCCAACAAGCTTTGCACTACCATGCTTACCCAGTACCAGGCAAAATTGCCGTTGAACTCACTAAGCCAGCCAATACTGTAGAAGATCTTGCTCTTGCTTATAGCCCAGGTGTGGCTGAGCCAGTGCGTGAAATCGCACAGAATGCTGAAAATGTTTATAAGTACACGGGTAAGGGCAACATGGTTGCTGTTATCACCAATGGTACTGCGATCCTTGGCCTTGGTAATTTAGGCCCATTGGCATCGAAGCCAGTCATGGAAGGTAAGGCGTTATTGTTCAAGCGCTTCGCAGGCCTAGACTCGATTGATATCGAAGTTAAACACCGTACGATCGATGAGTTTGTTGATACCGTTGCGAACATTGCTGACACCTTCGGTGGTATCAATCTTGAAGATATCAAAGCCCCAGACTGTTTTGAGATTGAAAAGCGTTTGATCGAACGCTGCCATGTACCGGTTTTCCATGATGATCAACACGGTACCGCAATCGTAACGGCTGCGGGCATGCTTAATGCACTTGAGCTTCAAGGCAAAGAGATTGGCGAAGCTGTGATTGTTTGTCTAGGTGCTGGTGCGGCTGCGGTTGCTTGTATGGAGCTATTGATCAAGTGTGGCGCACAGCGTGAGAAGATCTACATGCTTGACCGTAAAGGTGTGATCCACACACGTCGTGACGATATCAATGAATATAAGCAATTATTCGCCAATAATACCGATAAGCGCACATTAGAAGATGTTATCGAAGGTGCTGATATCTTTGTCGGTGTATCTGGTCCAGACTTGCTTGCGCCAGAACTGCTTAAGCTTATGGCGGATCAGCCGATTGTTTTTGCTTGTTCGAACCCTGATCCAGAAATTAAACCAGAGCTGGCTCATGCCGTTCGCGATGATTTAATTATGGGTACAGGTCGTTCTGACTACCCGAATCAGGTAAACAACGTTATCTGTTTCCCATTCATTTTCCGCGGTGCATTGGATGTGCGTGCGAGTGAAATTAATGATGAAATGAAATTGGCTGCGGTAAAAGCGATCCGTGAACTAGCCCAAGAGCCAGTACCTGCGGAAGTGGTTAAAGCGGCTGGTGTCGATAAGCTAGAGTTTGGCACCGATTATATTATTCCAAAACCGATGGATCCACGTTTGCTACCACGCGTTGCGAAGGCAGTCGCGCAAGCCGCGGTTGATTCGGGTGTGGCTCGAATCGAGATGCCTGTCGGTTATATGGAAAGCTAATCTGCTTTAGGTTGCCTTACCAATAAAAAAACCAGCCCCAGGCTGGTTTTTTTATTTTTGTTGACGAGAAAAGGAGGTTTACTCGTTAATGTCTTCGTACTTAATGCCCATCTCTTCCATTAGCGCTTTTGCTTCGGCTGGCAAGTCGTCAGGGCAATCTTTACGGATATCTTCATCGGTCGGCAGGGGCTGGCCCGTGTATGCGTGCAAGAAGGCTTCACATAGCAACTCGCTGTTGGTGGCATGGCGTAAATTATTCACCTGACGGCGAGTGCGCTCATCAGTTAAAATTTTAAGCACCTTCAATGGAATCGAAACAGTAATTTTTTTTACTTGTTCGTTTTTCTTACCGTGTTCCGCGTATGGACTGATGTATTCGCCATTCCACTCTGCCATTGTTAACCTTCTCAGCGATGTTTGATTGAATAAATATGATAGGAGTGAATTCTAGCCGGATTTACTGCCATAAGCAAAGACATGTAGACGTCTAGAAGTGTTGACGTCTTTTGTAAATATGGTTATGTTGTTGCATAAACGTTATTCGCAGCAGGGGCTCGCCCCGACAAGGAAAGTAATATGAGTGATAAGAAGCTTGCCACTATAGCCGTTCGTACTGGCATTGAGTCAGACTCTCAGCACAATGCCGTTGTGCCGCCGATTTACCTGACATCAACCTACAGCTTTCCTCGGTTGGGTGAGCTTCCACAATATGATTATTCTCGCTCTGGTAACCCCACCCGTAACATGCTCGCCGATGCCTTGGCAGAACTCGAAGGCGGCGCAGGTGGTGTGGTAACCAGCTGTGGTACTGCTGCAATTAACTTACTCGCATCGGCCTTGCTTGGCCCAGATGATCTGGTTATTGCCCCACACGATTGTTATGGCGGTACGTATCGTTTGTTTAATACGCGAGCGACGAAAGGTGACTTTAAGGTCCGTTTTGTTGATCAAACCGACCCTGAGGCCTTGGCTCAAGCATTGGCATTAAAGCCAAAACTGGTTTGGGTTGAAACACCGTCTAACCCATTACTGCGAATTGTAGATGTTGCGGCATTGTGTACATCTGCAAAGCAAGAAGGCGCATTGGTTGCGGTTGATAATACTTTCTTATCTCCAATCCTTCAGCAGCCCATTGCACTAGGGGCTGATTTTGTGATCCATTCAACAACCAAGTACATCAACGGCCATTCAGATGTTGTCGGTGGCGTATTGATCTCTAAAGAAGCGGAGCAGGCCGAGACGATTGCTTGGTGGGCGAACTGTATTGGCGCAACGGGCGCACCGTTTGATGCTTATTTGACGCTGAGAGGCTTACGAACCCTTGCTCCAAGAATGCGGATGCATGAAGAAAACAGCGCCAAAGTGCTGGCTTATCTACAGCAACAGCCGCTTGTGGGACAAATTTACCATCCAAGTCAGCCTGAGCACCCTGGTCATGACATTGCGCTTAAGCAGCAAAAAGGCTTTGGTTCAATGCTGAGCTTTGAGATTGCAGGAACCTACTCGCAGCTTGAAGAGTTTGTTCACGGACTGAAGTTCTTCTCACTGGCAGAGTCGCTTGGCGGTACTGAAAGCTTGATCTGTCACCCTGCCAGCATGACTCACCGTGCAATGTCGGATGAAGCGCAGGCAGAAGCGGGCTTAAAGCCTTCTTTACTGCGTTTATCCGTTGGTTTGGAAGATGCTGATGATCTGATTGCGGATCTTGACCAAGCATTTAAGAAAGTGACGGAGGCAGTGTAATGACCCAACTAGCAGTACGCCAACTTCATAAATTTGGTGGTAGTAGTCTGGCTGATCCTGAATGTTATCGTCGCGTTGTTGATATCCTCAATCAGTATTCTGGTGAGAATGATCTAGTGGTGGTATCAGCGGCAGGTAAAACCACGAATAACCTGATCCAATGGGTCGAGTTATTGGGTAAAGATGGCCGCCAAGCCCATGAAACATTACAGTCATTACGCCAATTTCAGCAGCACTTGATTGAAAGCTTGCTACATGATGGTGTTGCTGATGACTTGTTGACCCAGCTACACCTTGAGCTTGCGGATCTTGCGCGTCTTGGTGAGCAGGCACTGACAGAGACGGATGTTGCGAATGTGCTCGGTCATGGTGAGCTATGGTCAGCACGCTTGCTGGCAGCATTGTTAACTCAGCAGGAAATGACTGCGACGGCACTCGACTCACGTACGTTTTTACGGGCTGAGCGAGCGGCACAGCCTGAAGTTGATCGTGCTCTGTCATGGCCCTTGCTGAAAAGCCAGCTAGTTCAGCATAGCCAGAACCGTATTGTTATCACCGGTTTCATGGCTCAAAACATCGCCGGAGAAACCGTATTGCTCGGCCGTAATGGTTCTGACTATTCGGCAACGGTGATTGGTGCCTTGGCGGAAGTTTCGCGCGTGACTATCTGGAGTGATGTTGCAGGGGTTTACAGTGCAGATCCTCGGAAAGTGGTTGATGCCTGCTTACTGCCATTACTTCGTTTAGATGAAGCGAGTGAACTCGCCCGTTTAGCGGCGCCAGTATTGCATAGCCGAACATTACAGCCAGTGGCACAAAGTGCGATTGATTTAACCTTGCGTTGTAGTCATCAGCCTGAATCGGGCTCTACACGTGTTGAGCGGGTACTGGCTTCTGGCCGGGGAGCGAAGATCGTTACCTCGCTTGATGATGTCTGTTTGATTGAACTTGATATTGCGCGTTTTCATGATTTTGAGCCGATTGTGACTGAACTTGAACGTACCCTGCAACGTGCCCAGTTACTGCCACTTGCGCAGTCGACTGCGCCGGATAAAGGATTGATTCAACTCGCCTATACTGCTGAGGTTGTTAATAGCGTGCTGGCTTTACTGCAAGACAGCGGTATTGCGGCAGAGCTGCGCCTACGCGATGGCTTTTCATTGGTTGCGGCTGTCGGTGCTGGCGTGGTGAATAATGCCATGCATTGTTATGGCTTCAACCAGCAATTAAAAGCACAACCTGTTGAGTTCACCACTGAATCTGATTCGGGGTTGAGCCTTGTTGCGGTGCTTCGACTGGCCAATACCGACGATGTGATCCAGCAGGTACATCAAAGCCTTTTCCAAGCACAGAAACGGATTGGTTTAGTGTTGTGTGGTAAGGGGAATATCGGTAGCCGCTGGCTTGAGTTATTTGATACAGAAAAGGCACAGCTTGAAAAACGTCATGGTATGAGCTTCACTCTGGTCGGGGTGGTCGATAGCCGCCGCTGCTGGATTGATTTTTCTGGCATCGAACCAACCAACGCCTTATCAGCTTATGATGATGAAGCCACTGAGTACCAAGGTGATGAGTGGCTATCAACCCTAGCGTCTCATTCTTATGATGATGTGATTGTATTAGATGTTACGGCGAGCCAAGTGTTGGCGGAACGTTATCCGCAAATCGCAGAAAGTGGCCTTCATTTGATTTCCGCAAATAAAGTGGCCGGCTCTGCATCGGGTGAGCAATACCACCGTGTCATTGATGCATTTGCAAAAAGTAGCCGTAATTGGCTATATAACGCGACGGTAGGGGCTGGCTTGCCGATTAACCATACAGTACGTGATTTATCAGAAAGTGGTGATTCAATCATTGCGCTGTCTGGTATCTTCTCCGGTACATTGTCGTGGCTGTTTCAACAGTACGATGGCTCGCTACCGTTCTCACAGCTCATTGAACTAGCTTGGCAACAAGGGTTAACCGAACCTGATCCTCGCCACGACCTTGATGGCAGTGATGTGATGCGCAAGTTAGTGATCTTGGCAAGGGAGTCTGGATTACCACTTGAGCCAGAGCAGGTTAAAGTGGAAACATTGGTGCCAGATCAGCTAGCAGGTTTAACGTTGGACGGCTTTTTTGAACAGGCTTCAGTCTTGGATGAGCTGTTGTATGAACGATTAACCAAAGCGCAGAAAGAAGGCAAGGTACTACGTTATGTTGCTCGTCTTGATCGCCACGGTAATGCTGTGGTTGGGGTAGAAGCTTTGCCACAAGAGCATGCTTTGGCTAATTTATTGCCATGTGACAATATCTTTGCCATTGAAAGCCGGTGGTATCGCGATAACCCATTGGTGATCCGTGGGCCGGGCGCTGGACGTGATGTAACTGCTGGTGCTTTACTCTCTGATATTAACCGTTTAGCAACGATGCTCTAGTTATTTCTCAGTAGCGATATTATCGGTGTTGAAATGGATTGTTAGTCATAATTAGTACTTCTTACTATCTTTGTAGTGAATGATATTAGCTGTGAGCGAATAATTGAAAAAGCCTGCTACCAGCAGGCTTTTTGCTATCTATTGATGTTGAAGTTTTTGCAATGTGAAGTTGAAAAATATTCATGATCATCATGTTGACATTAAATTGGTTACAGGACATTCTGTAGACATATAGACGTCTAAACGGTTATTTGAGACGTCAGCTTTAGGGAGAGGCCAACAAGGCCAACATAGGAAGGATTGCAGTATGGGCTATTCACACGCAAGTCACTTGGATTCGCTAAATCAGAATATTGCTGATATTAACGGTGACATCAACGTATCATTTGAGTTTTTCCCGCCAAGCAGCGAGAAAATGGAACAGACCCTATGGAATTCTATCCAACGCCTGAAAACGCTAAAGCCTAAATTCGTCTCGGTGACTTACGGTGCCAACTCTGGTGAACGTGATCGTACCCATTCAATCATTAAAGATATTAAAGAGCAAACGGGTTTAGTGGCAGCACCTCACCTTACGTGTATCGATGCAAGCCGTGATGAGTTACGTACTATTGCCCGTGATTATTGGAATAACGGTATTCGAGACATTGTGGCATTACGGGGTGATCTACCTGCACAAGGCGTTAAACCTGATATGTATGCTGCCGATTTGGTTGCTCTATTACGTGCTGAGGCAGACTTTGATATTTCAGTTGCGGCTTACCCTGAAGTGCACCCGGAAGCCAAAAGTGCTCAAGCTGACCTCATTAACTTAAAGCGTAAAGTTGATGCTGGTGCTAGCCGAGCAATAACCCAGTTCTTTTTTGATGTCGAAAGTTACCTGCGTTTTCGTGATCGCTGTGTGGCGGCGGGTATTGATGTTGAAATTGTTCCTGGCATTTTACCGGTTTCTAACATGACCCAAGCGAAGCGCTTTGCAAACATTAATAACGTGAAAATTCCAAGCTGGATGGAAAAACAATATCAAGGTTTGGATGATGACTTGTTAAGCCGCCAGATGGTTGGTGCGAGCAATGCGATTGATATGGTGCGTGTATTGAGCCGTGAAGGGGTTAAAGACTTCCACTTCTATACATTGAACCGTGCTGAGCTGACGTATGCGATATGCCATACGCTGGGCGTGCGAGCCCAAGAAGGCATTGCTTAATTTTAAGCAATGATAAAGCTAAAAGAAAAGCCGCTATCTAGCGGCTTTTTCATTTTTGGTATCTCTAAACCTAGAGACTAGATTAGAGAGCTACTGGGCTATTTGGCGCGTCGATATCTTTTAGTTCGACAAGTACCTCTTCTGCCCAGTCAATCCAAGCCTGACGGTTATGGACGGCACGACGGAGTGTTAATCGGTCTAGTCGAGATTGGCGGTCCATATTCTGGTAGTCCGCAAAATGTACTTTTTCCATTTCGCTGTAATGACTGATCAGGGTATGAGACTCTTCAATTAAAGCCTCTAGTTGATGCTGCATTGGCTCTGAGTTGTAAACACTGCAAACAACCAGCTTTGCAGAGAACTCATCACGAATGGTTGGGTTGCGAGCTGGCTCTTGGAACCATTCGAACAAAGTCTGACGACCTAGATCTGTGATTGAATAAACTTTACGGTCAGGCTTACCTTCTTGTGGTTCAAGTTGACAAGTTACCTGATCGTTGGTGGCCATTTTGTTTAATTCACGATACACCTGTTGGTGGCTCGCTTTCCAAAAATAACCAATACTGTGTGAAAACTCTTTCGTGATATCGTAACCAGTTGCGTCGCGGGTGCTCAGCACGGTTAAAATGACATGTGGTAGTGACATCTCTTCTATCCGTTAAAATACTACAAAAATAAAGAAATCAATCAGACAAACGTTACCCTTCGCTCTTTGGCGTTTTTATAATCGTTTTGTTGCACTCATCTCGTTGCAGTGCCTGATCGAGATCACGTAGCATACACACCAACGCGCTATTTATCGACACTAGAGAGTGCTAAGGCGAAAATCTAGTGTAACCAATTGCTCATATTGTGATGCTGTTCTATATATTTTACGCTTGTGTGTATTGATGCAGTGAAGCCTGTTTCGATTCATCTGCTTTCACAGCGTTAATAATTACATTAGCTTATGCGCCTAGTTACAGGGTGTATCATTAGTGAGTCACTTTGGTGTTTCTGTGGTGAATGTGTTAACAAAAAAAAGACCACAAAATGTGGTCTTTTTAACGATGGCAATCTAATGATTAACCGGTGTTACGCATACCTGTTGCAATACCAGCGATGGTTACCATCAGCGCCTCTTCCATCATTGGTGACGGTTCCTGCTGTTGGCGGGTACGGTAAAGCAACTCAGCCTGAAGCATGTTCAGTGGCTCAACGTAGATATTTCGTAGGCGAATGGCTTCAGCACCCCATGGGTTTTGTTCCATTAGGTGCGCACTATTTTCAACCGTTAGTACAGCATTGATATCCTGCTGTAGCTGATCGCGAAGCTGCTGGCCAAGAGGCCACAGTGATTTATCGGTCAGGCGTTGGTCGTAGTATTCAGCAATACCGATATTGGTTTTGGTAAACACCATTTCTAGCATGCCAAGGCGAGTTGAGAAGAATGGCCATTCACGACACATTTCCTCTAGCTGTGGCGCGTGTCCTTTATCGATAGAGAACTGGATCGCTTTACCTGCACCTAGCCAAGCCGGTAGTAATAGGCGGTTTTGGCTCCATGCGAAAATCCAAGGTATCGCGCGTAAACTTTCAACGCCGCCATTCGGGTTACGTTTGGCTGGTCGAGAGCCCAGTGGCAGTTTACCTAGCTCGAGCTCAGGGGTTGCTGCGCGGAAGTATGGAACAAACTCTTCATTACCACGAACAACGTCACGGTACGCTTCACAAGAAACTTCTGATAGCACGTCCATCAGCTCGCG
This sequence comes from Photobacterium minamisatsumaniensis, assembly GCF_050336695.1. Classification (NCBI taxonomy): domain Bacteria; kingdom Pseudomonadati; phylum Pseudomonadota; class Gammaproteobacteria; order Vibrionales; family Vibrionaceae; genus Photobacterium; species Photobacterium minamisatsumaniensis. Next base: position 160,385 of record NZ_JAKJSI010000014.1, read on the forward strand.
CCAGTTTTGTTTCGGTGCTGGTGGTGGCAATAGGTTGGCTTCCAGAATTGCACTCGCATAGAGGCTCAAGCTGTTCACTGCAACGTCAGGTAAACCAAGCTTAAAGCGGATCATCTCGCCTTGCTCAGTCACCCTCATGCCGCCTTTTAGGCTACGTGGTGGTTGTGAAAGCAATGCAGCATGCGCTGGCGCACCACCACGACCAATTGAACCACCACGGCCGTGGAACAAGGTTAATTCAACATTGGCCTCTTCGCAGACTGATACTAAGGCTTCCATGGCGCGGTATTGCGCCCAACCTGCTGCCATTACACCGGCATCTTTGGCTGAATCGGAATAACCAATCATCACCATCTGGTAGTTTTGAATAAAGCCGCGGTACCAGTCAATGCTCATCAATTGCTTGATAACATCTTCAGCATTATTTAAATCTTCCAGTGTTTCAAACAGTGGGCAAACATCCATGCGGAACGGACAGCCTGCTTCCTGCAGTAACAGGTGAACAGCAAGTACATCTGAGGCTGTTCGGGCCATTGAAATGACATAAGCCCCAAGCGCTTCACGAGGCTGCTCGGCAATTGCCTTGCAGGTTTCAATCACTTCACGTACGTCGTCAGATGGCTCCCAGTCGCGTGGAAGCAATGGACGCTTAGAGGAAAGCTCACGCACAAGGAAAGCGATTTTGTCTTGCTCGCTCCATTGGTCGTAGTCACCAAGCCCAAGGTAGCGGGTCAGCTCTGAAATCACATCTGAATGGCGCGTGCTTTCTTGGCGGATATCAAGACGAACAAGGTGAACCCCGAAACACTTGATACGGCGTAGAACATCCAACAGGTGGCCATCGGCAATGATACCCATACCGCATTCGTGCAGCGATTGGTAACAGGCATAGAGTGGATCCCAAAGCTGTTCTATTTCGGTAATGATACCGAAATTAGGGACATCGAGTCCTTTGATTTTGGCATCTAGCACATCGCGAGTATTGGTCAGCTTTGTGCGTAAGTCCTTTAAGATCGCACGGTAGGGTTCGTGTTCATCACCTGCCAGTTCACGCACGAGGTCATTGCATTTTACCATCGATAGTTCGCTGACCAACTCTTGAATATCACCAAGGTAAAGATCGGCGGCTTTCCAGCGTGACAGTAAGAGTACCTCTCGGGTGACCTTAGAAGTGACAAACGGGTTGCCGTCACGGTCACCGCCCATCCAAGATGAGAACTTCACTGGCGCCGCATCAATTGGCAGCCCTTCGCCCAGGTGGTTGGTGAGCTTTTCATCAAATTGGCGGAGGAATTCTGGTACAGCTTGCCATAGTGAATTTTCAACGACGGCAAACCCCCACTTGGCTTCATCAAGCGGGGTGGGTCTTTGCTTGCGGATCACATCCGAGTGCCATGCTTGAGCAATAAGCTGTTCAAGGCGACGTTCGACTTTCTGACGCTCACTTTCTGAAAGCTCGCTAAGCTCTAGATTGGATAGACATTTGTTGATTTGAACAAGCTTATGGATCATGGTTCGACGAGCGATTTCAGTCGGGTGTGCGGTTAGCACTAAATCAATATTGAGATCGCGAACGGCTTGAATGGAATCGAACTGACTAACGTCTTTGCTGCTGAGCTTACCAAATAATGCATCAATCGAATCAGGACTACAGATATTTTCTTCACAATGACGTGAAACAGTATGGTATTGCTCGGCAATGTTGGTCAGGTTTAAGAATTGACTAAAGGCACGTGCAACCGGCAGTAGCTGTTCATCCGGTAAATTTTGCAGTTCGTTGATCAGCTTGGCGCGATCATCTTGATTTCCTGCGCGGGCAGATTTAGACAACTTGCGAATGGTCTCTACTTTTCCTAGAAAATCATCACCATGTGCATCTTTAATGGTATTGCCTAGCAGGTGGCCAAGCATACTAACGTTACTTCTTAGCGCGCTGTACTTTTCGTTCATATCGCATCCATCTCGTAAGTTTGTTACATCCAAATACTTTGCTGTATAGCTACAATCTATCCGCGAACCTGCTTTGAGGTCAACATGGATTGTATTTCGCGGTAAGAAAACGACACTACATTGATATTTGTCATGATATGAAACTGAACTTGTAACAAAGTTTCATCAAATAGCGATATGAAGCACAAAAATCGCGTGTTTTACCACCTTATTGTTTGAGTTAACTGCAGGCTGACTTATAAATGATATGATCTTCTTTAACTGGTTGGTAACAGTGTGATTGACAGAGCTTTTGGCTAAAGATTATCTTTTACTGCTGGTTGGCTTATATGCACTTATTTAGTCTTAGGCATTTAATTGCCACTTTTTTCTTACTTCTAGTTGACAGGCATAAGATTAATCGGTAAACATATTAATTCAAAAGATATGAATAAAAACCTAATCACTATTTTGTGAAATGAAACCACACTTTTTATTCTGAGTAATGGATAGACTCTAGCTGTATAGGAAGCTGTTAACATGAACCAAGCGAATATTCAAAATCTGAATTCCCTCCGACGACGCTAAGTCTCACTCGCTTGGTGCACTCGTGCGCCCCCAGCAGTTTTACTGCTATTTGATTACCTACGATACCCACATACAAAAACGGATTTACTATGTTGAACACCTTAATTATCGGTGCCAGCGGCTACACAGGCGCAGAATTGGCAAAAATGGTACAGGCTCACCCTCAGCTTAACCTTAAAGGCTTATATGTTTCTGCAAATAGTCTTGATGCAGATAAGCCGATCAGTGACTTACACGGCCAATTAAAAGGCATTATTGATCTACCGTTACAACCTTTAAATAACCCGGAAAATGTTGCCAAACAAGCTGACGTTGTTCTATTGGCAACAGCGCATGAAGTTAGTCATAACTTAGCGCCTATTTTTCTTGCAGAAGGCTGCCAGGTATTTGATCTGTCAGGTGCATTCAGGGTGAAGGGCGATGAGTTTTATACCCAGTTTTATGGTTTCGCACACCAACACGCTGCGTGGCTGGAAGAAGCAGTGTATGGCTTGGCGGAGTGGAATAAAGAAGAAATAGCCAAGGCTCAATTGATTGCGGTGCCTGGCTGTTATCCAACAGCCTCTCAATTGGCACTTAAGCCTTTGCTAGAAGCCGGGTTGCTCGAGACGAACCAGTTACCTGTTATTAATGCTGTGAGTGGTGTGTCAGGCGCTGGGCGTAAAGCGAGCATGACGAACAGCTTCTGTGAAGTAAGCTTGCAAGCATATGGCATATTTAACCATCGCCATCAGCCTGAAATCTCAGCACACCTTGGTCAAGAGGTCATCTTCACGCCGCATTTGGGTAATTTCAAGCGTGGCATTCTCGCGACAATTACGGCCAAGTTAGCTGACGGTGTGGATGCTGCGCAAGTGGCAAGCGCCATGGCGGCAGCGTATGACAGTCAAAGTGAACAGCATGCTGTTAGGTTGCTCGGTGAGCAGGCCGCGAATCTCCAGTCGGTTGTTAATACCTGCTTTTGCGATATTGGTTGGAAGGTACACGCTGGTCACATCGTCTTAACATCGGCGATTGACAATTTATTGAAAGGTGCATCATCACAAGCGATGCAGTGCATAAATATTCGAAATGGTTTCCCGCAGTTAACGGCGTTGGTTTAGGAGTATTGCCATGAGTCAGGTTCCTTTAGTTATTAAGTTAGGCGGTGCAGTTCTTTCGTGCACAGAGACGCTTGAGAAATTGTTTAGTGCAATCAATCAATACCAGCAGCAAGCACAGAGACCACTCTTGCTGGTTCATGGTGGTGGCTACCTTGTTGATGATTTGATGGCGAAACTTCAGCTTGAAACGGTTAAGAAAGACGGCTTAAGGGTGACACCCGCTGAGCAAATCCCCTATATCGCCGGGGCGTTGGCGGGGACGGCCAATAAGCTACTTCAGGGCCAAGCACAGAAAGCGGGTGTTGCCGCAGTTGGCTTGAGTCTGGCTGATGGTGGCCTTTGTCAGATCACTGAACTTGATCCTGAGTTAGGTGCCGTGGGGAAAGCGGCGCCTGGTAACAGCCAGCTGGTTAGCCAAATTATGGCATCTGGTTTTTTGCCTATCGTGAGCTCTATTGGCCTAGACAGTAATGGCGCTCTGATGAACGTCAATGCTGATCAGGCTGCGGTAGCGGTAGCGGCGGCATTAGATGCTGAGCTGGTGTTGTTGTCTGATGTCAGCGGTGTATTGGATGGTAAAGGTAAATTGATCAGTCAGTTGACCGAGACTGAGGCGGAAGCCTTGATTACCCAAGCGGTGATCACTGACGGCATGATTGTTAAAGTTCGTGCTGCTTTTGAGGCAGCAAAAACGTTGGGTCGCCCGATTGAAGTGGCAACGTGGCGTTATCCCGACAAACTGGCTGCACTCTTTGATGGCCAGAGCATCGGTACTAAATTTTCGCTGTAAGCGTTATGCGACAGTGAGCAAGTTATTTCTATATGGACACATTAATCGCCTGAGCGGGATGACCGTCGAGCAGGTTACTAGGAGAGTATTATGAGCAAGGTATCTAAAGTTGTATTGGCCTATTCCGGCGGTCTGGACACATCGGCCATCATTCCATGGCTGAAAGAGAACTATGACTGTGAAGTTGTCGCTTTTGTTGCTGATGTTGGTCAGGGTGAAGCGGAGCTTGAAGGCATTGAAGAGAAAGCAATTGCGTCGGGTGCGTCATCTTGTTATATCGCCGATCTAAAAGAAGAGATGGTGCAAGACTATATATTCCCAAGCCTTAAGACGGGTGCTATTTACGAAGGTAAATACCTACTGGGTACATCCATGGCGCGCCCTATTATTGCCAAAGCGCAAGTTGAATGTGCGCTGGAAGTCGGGGCCGATTCACTGTGTCATGGCTGTACGGGTAAAGGTAATGACCAGGTGCGTTTTGAAAGTGCTTATGCTGCACTAGCCCCTCAACTTACCGTGCTTGCCCCTTGGCGTGAGTGGGATTTACGTAGCCGTGAAGCGCTACTCGATTACCTTGCTGATCGTAAAATTCCATGCACGGCATCGTTGGAAAAAATCTATTCACGAGATGCGAATGCATGGCACATTTCAACCGAAGGCGGTGTATTGGAAGATACGTGGAATCAGTCAAATGAACTGTGCTGGGTATGGACCAAAGATCCAGAGCAAGCACCTGAGCAATCGGAGCTCGTTTCTATCTTGGTTGAAAAGGGTGAAATTGTTGCCGTCGATGGTGAAGCCATGTCACCGTTTAATGCCCTGACTTACCTTAATGAAAAAGGTGCCGAGCATGGTGTCGGTCGTATCGACATTGTCGAGAACCGTTTGGTTGGGATGAAGTCGCGTGGCTGTTACGAAACCCCGGGGGGCACCATCATGAATGAAGCCTTGCGTGCGGTTGAGCAACTTGTACTTGATAAAGAGTCTTATGAGTTCCGTGAAAGCGTTGGCCTTAAAGCCTCACACCTTATCTATGATGGTCGTTGGTTTACGCCGTTATGCAAATCGCTACTCGCAGCTGCCGATGAATTGGCGCAAGATGTGAGCGGTGAGGTTGTGGTGAAGCTGTATAAAGGTCAAGCTACCGTTGTTCAGAAGCGTTCAGTTAACAGCTTGTATTCAGAAGAGTTTGCGACGTTTGGCGAGGATGAGGTGTACGATCACAGCCATGCTGGTGGTTTCATTCGTCTGTACTCGCTAGCTAGCCGCATTCGTGCCCTGAACGAACAGAAAAAGTAATCGAAGCAATCATAAGTATCAAGCAAGTCGAGTAGAAACATAGGAGAAGTACCATGGCACTCTGGGGCGGACGGTTCAGTCAGGCAGCTGACACACGGTTTAAGCAGTTCAACGATTCATTGCGTTTTGATTACCGTTTGGCGGAGCAAGACATCGTAGGCTCGATTGCTTGGTCAAAGGCATTACGTCAGGTGGATGTTCTGACGGATGAAGAGCAACAAAGGCTGGAGCTCGCACTTAACGAGCTCAAGCTAGCTGTGATGGAAGATCCTGAGCAGATCTTGCGTTCAGACGCTGAAGATATCCATAGCTGGGTTGAACAGCAGTTGATCAGTAAAGTGGGTGACTTGGGCAAGAAGTTACATACCGGTCGTTCACGTAACGATCAGGTCGCGACAGACTTGAAGCTTTGGTGCCGCCAGCAAGGGCAGCAACTTCAGTTGATGTTAGATCAGCTGCAAAACCAGCTTGTAACGGTTGCTCGTGAACATCAAGGTACGGTACTGCCAGGATACACTCATTTACAGCGTGCTCAGCCTGTGACTTTTGCTCATTGGTGCTTGGCTTATGTTGAAATGTTCGAACGTGACTACTCGCGTCTGCAAGATGCAATGGACAGACTTGATACTTGCCCATTGGGCTCTGGTGCGTTGGCAGGTACGGCTTACCCTATCGATAGAGAGATGCTGGCACACAGTCTTGGCTTCCAACGCGCGACGCGTAATAGCTTGGACTCGGTGTCGGATCGTGACCATGTGATGGAGCTGTTATCGACAGCCTCTATTTCAATGTTGCACCTATCGAGAATGGCTGAAGATTTGATTTTTTATAATTCAGGCGAATCAAATTTCATCGAGCTTGCGGATACCGTGACATCTGGCTCTTCGTTGATGCCACAAAAGAAAAATCCGGATGCGCTTGAGCTGATCCGTGGTAAGTGTGGCCGGGTTTATGGTGCGATGACAGGCATGATGATGACAGTCAAAGCACTGCCGTTGGCGTACAACAAAGACATGCAGGAAGATAAAGAGGGCTTGTTCGATGCTCTTGATAGCTGGTATGAATGCATGGAAATGGCCGCATTGTGCTTCGATGGTATTCAAGTAAACAAAGACCGGACTTTAGAAGCGGCAATGCAAGGCTACTCCAATGCCACAGAGCTTGCTGATTACTTAGTCGCAAAAGGCATTCCATTCCGTGAAGCGCACCATATTGTCGGGGTTGCAGTGGTTGCCGCTATCGCAAAAGGCTGTGCGCTCGAAGAGCTGTCTCTTGACGAAATGAAAGTTTTCTCGGAAGTCATCGATAGTGACGTCTACCCAATATTAACCATAGAATCCTGTTTGGATAAACGTTGTGCGCTAGGTGGCGTAGCGCCAAATCAGGTGGACTATGCGATTGGGCAGGCCGAGAAGCGTTTAGAGAAGCGTTATTCCCCTGGGGTGAAGGTGCGTGGTGCGCGACTCACTGATCTGGATGCGATTGAGGGCATGGTGACTTACTGGGCTGGCTTGGGTGAAAACCTACCAAGGCTGCGTAATGAACTGGTGCGTGATATTGGCTCGTTTGCGGTAGCAGAGCATCATGGGACTGTCACGGGGTGTGCGTCGCTGTATGTGTATGATTCAGGATTGGCCGAAATACGCTCTTTAGGGGTTGAGGCTGGCTGGCAGCAGCAAGGGCAGGGTAAAGCGATTATTGATCACTTAATCGAGAAAGCCAGCCAAATGGCGATTAAAAAAGTCTTTGTGCTAACGCGTGTACCCGAGTTTTTCATGAAACAAAGCTTCATACCAACCTCGAAGTCATTGTTGCCAGAGAAAGTGATGAAAGACTGTGACCGCTGCCCTCGTCAGCATGCTTGTGATGAAGTGGCACTGGAAGTGCGCCTAGACCAAGAGCAAGTTATCCCTACGGTAAATGTTGCTTAGCGTTTTGCGTCTTAGCGTTTATTGAACCATTAAAGCCCGGACTTAATTGCCGGGCTTTTTGTGTTTTGACGAGTGAGAATAGTGGATCTTGAGTGCGGAAAGGCCATGAAGGCAAAGTAATAGGCTAAAGATACCTGCGGCACAAAGCAGGGTGAGTGACTCTACTGTTGTGGGGGTTGTCCGGTAAAAATACCACCATGCCCCCCAGCTGGCAGGGACGAATAGTAGCAATTGGATTACGCAGCGTCGGCAGCGACCAAGCTTTTGTTTTATTCGTGAAGAGGTGCAGGTATGGCAACTCATAGTCGTGCCTTTCTTTGTCGTTCGAATCCCCGATGGTAGCAGGCTATTCCATATAGCCTCAAATAAAAAAGCCCTCACAAAGAGGGCTGGTCGGTAGTGCAAGGGTAATAAGTTGGCGATGTACTGTTAACAGCCTGGGCCGCAATCGAGACAGTGCTTGACCATTTCAGGGCCAAGGTGAAGTTTCGCGTTCAAATCTCGTAATGCTGTACGGACACCTTCTTCAATAACTGGGTGGTAGAAAGGCATATCAAGCATCTCTGCCACGGTCATTTTGTTCTGATGTGCCCATGCCAATAGATGCGCAAGGTGCTCAGCATTGGGACCCATCATTTCCGCGCCAAGGAATCGGCCGGTACCATGCTCACCATAGACATGCAAAATACCTTTGTTGCGCAGCATGACGCGCGAACGGCCTTGGTTTTCAAAAGAGACAGCACCTGTTTCAAAGCAACCACACGTACCTAAGCGAGTGGTGATTTCCTTGTAGGTTTCACCCACCATTGCGATTTGCGGATCAGAGAACACCGCAGATATTTTTGAGCGGCGCAGGCCTGCACGAATATCGGGGAAGCGACCTGCGTTATCGCCAGCAATGCGGCCTTGGTCAGCGGCTTCATGTAGCAGTGGTAGTTGGTTGCTGGCATCTCCGGCAATAAAGATGGAATCAACCGATGTCTGCAGTGTGAAGTGATCAGCAACAGGTACGCCGCGATCATCAAGTTCAACCTGAGTATTTTCAATTGCTAGTTTATCGACATTTGGACGGCGGCCAGTGGCTGCCAGCACATAGTCAACATTGATGGTTTGCAGCACGCCTGATTTATCAAGGTATTTGATCTTGACGCTGTCGCCATCGCGTTTCATGCTTTCGACATTCACATCGGCATCAAGGTAAAACTCTTCGTTGAAAGCTTTATCGGCATAAGCCATGACTGAAGGGTCGGTCAGCGGGCCGACTTGGCCGCCTAGGCCAAACATTACCACATCGACATCGAGGCGTTTTAGAGCTTGTCCAATTTCAAGGCCAATAACACCTGGACCGAATACGGCAACAGAATTTGGTAGGTCGTCCCAATCAAAGACATCATCATTGATGATCAGGCGATCGCCTAATTCATTCCATACCGCAGGATAAGCTGGGCGCGAACCTGTTGCGATAACAATGCGCTTAGCAGAAATTTGGGTGTGGCCATCAATCAGTAGGGTGTTGTTATCAACGAAGTTGGCGTAGCCGGCAATTTTATCTTCGGCTGGGATCTCGTCGACACCCTCTAAAACGAAGCCAACAAAACGGTCACGCTCGCGTTTGATACGATCCATGACTTCATGGCCGTTAATCACAATTTCACCTTGTGGGTGAATACCAAACGCTGGCGCTTTTTCAATTTGATGGACGCTTTCTGCGGCGGCAATTAATAACTTTGATGGCATGCAGCCAACACGTGCGCAAGTCGTGCCGTATGGACCACCTTCAATCATTACAACACTATCGGTATAGGCTTTCGCTGCACGGTAAGCACCAAGTCCAGCTGTACCACCACCAATGATGGCCACATCAACATTCAAAGTTTTCATTTGTTATCTCCACGCAAATCTTGCTATTGGCCCAGCGTGATACTGGGCCTTTGTTCTTTTTATTACCGAACTTAACCTAGGTAAGCTTCTAGTTCTTCGCTACCACCGATGTGCTTACCACCGATGAAGACCTGTGGAACCGTACTACGGCCAGAAATGGCACGTAGGCTTACTGTGGTTGCGTCTTTACCAAGAATGACTTCTTCGTATTGCAGGCCTTTGTCGATAAGGTTTTGTTTTGCTTTGGCACAGAATGGGCAACCAGGTTTTGAGAACACAGTAATCGATTCTTGTAGCTGGTGGCTCGGTGCAATGTGCTTCAACATCGTGTCAGCGTCAGATACTTTGAACGGGTCGCCAGGCTCGTCGTTTTCGATGAACATTTTTTCAACCACGCCGTTTTTCACCAGCATGCTGTAGCGCCATGAACGCGGACCAAAGCCTAGATCTTCTTTGTCGACCAACATGTCCATGCCTTTTGAGAACTCACCGTTACCATCTGGAATGAATGTGATGTTTTCTGCTTCTTGGTCAGCTTTCCAAGCGTTCATAACGAAGGTATCGTTGACAGATACACATAGGATTTCATCGACACCGTGTTCAGCGAAGATAGGTGCTAGCTCGTTATAGCGAGGTAGATGGCTTGATGAGCACGTTGGTGTAAATGCGCCTGGTAGGCTGAAAACAATCACTGTTTTGTTAGCAAAAATCTCGTTAGTTGTTAGGTCTACCCACTGATCACCTTGGCGAGTGTGAAAAGTGACTTGAGGGATTGCTTGACCTTCTTTAGATGCGAACATAACTATTCCTTTATTTTTCAAAGTTAAATTGGTTGTTTTCCCAACCGGAGCATAATACTTATTGCTCCCTGTTGATGTGATGATTATGCGATTTCTCGCTTGATAGTTCTAATCGTTTGCTGTTATGGTTTTGATAGTTTATATCTATCAAAGTAGTTAGCGATGAATATCCGTGATCTTGAATACCTAGTTGCTCTGTCTGAGCATAAGCACTTTCGTAAGGCGGCTGAAGCATGCTTTGTGAGTCAGCCAACCTTGAGTGGGCAGATCCGCAAACTGGAAGATGAGCTAGGTGTCGCCTTGTTGGAACGTACCAGTCGTAAGGTTCTCTTTACTGATGCTGGATTGAGCTTAGTCGCTCAAGCGCAGAAAGTACTGTTAGAGGTGAAGGTACTGACTGAATTGGCGAGCCAGCAGGGAGAAAGCATGTCGGGGCCGTTACATATCGGGTTTATTCCGACTGTCGGCCCGTATTTGTTGCCACATATAATTCCGCAAATAAAAGCGAGTTTCCCTGAACTTGAGCTTTTCTTACACGAGGCGCAAACCCATCAGTTGGTTAAGCAGTTGGAAGAAGGAAAACTGGATTGCATCATTTTGGCTGCCGTTGAGGAGACAGAGCCATTCATCGAGTTACCCCTCTACCACGAGCCGATGATACTAGCAGTACCGGAAGATCACCCTTGGTCGTCGCTCGATTGCCTCGATATGCTGGAGCTGAGTGGGGAAACGGTATTGATGCTTGGTGACGGTCACTGCCTGCGTGATCAGGCGATGGGGTTTTGTTTTGCCGCGGGTGCGACTGAAGATGGCAGTTTTAAAGCAACCAGCTTGGAAACGCTGCGCAATATGGTGGCGGCAGGCAGCGGAATTACCTTGTTACCTAAACTGGCAACACCCAAAGAGCGCGAGCGCGACGGGGTATGTTACATCACAGCAGAAAACCCTGTCCCGACCCGATTGATAACCTTAGCTTACCGTCCGGGCTCACCACTCAAGGCGCGCTATGAGAAACTATCAGAGCTGATTCAACAGCATATTGCTAACATACTACCGGCTGAAAAAACGCTGTAGTGTGTATACAAAAAGAGCACCTTTCGGTGCTCTTTTCAATGTCGTGGTACTGTTAGAATAATTCGTCAGAGCTGTCTTCTGAGAAAATACTTTCCTGAGAGCTCTCACTTACGGTTTCCGTTGGCTCGGTACCTTTTTCGAAATACTCGAACATTGACGTGAAATCACTACGGCTGCTCAGCTTCCCGCTTTCACGATCGATACGAACTCTAACGATATCATCTGGTAGCTGTTTGCGTTGTACAGGAACATCTTCCAGTGCTTTATCCATAAAGCCAACCCATGCAGGCTGAGCGGTTCTCGCACCGGCTTCCCCTCCAGAAATTTGGTTTTTGTCGAGGTTATTGTTCCATGCAACTTTGCCTAACTCGCGGCGGTGATCATCAAAACCGACCCAAGCCGTGGCAACAATACCAGGGCCAAAGCCCGTATACCATGCATCTTTAGAGCCGTTTGTGGTACCCGTTTTACCACCGATATCACGACGTTTTAGGCTCTGTCCTCGCCAACCTGTACCATTCCAACCTGTACCATTACGCCAATCACCACCACCCCAGATATTACTTTCAAGCATTTCTCGTACTAAGAAGGCGTTTTGTTCTGAAATGACTTGTGGTGCATAGCTTTCGCTTTGCTGGCCGTTTTCACGTTGAGTATTACCCAGCTCTTGTTCATTAATGGCGATATCGTTGAGTACAGCAGTACTGGCTGCTACGGTATTACCTGATTGTTGCTGCTCTCTTTGGCATTCGCTATTACAAACGATATTTGGCTTTGCTTGATAAACAACTTCGCCATATGGATCTTCTATGCGTTCGATAAAGTAAGGTTCAACGTAGTACCCACCGTTGGCAAACACCGAGAAGCCTTGCGCCATTTCAAGAGGTGTTAAGCTACCGGCGCCAAGCGCAATCGCTTCTGCACGCGGCAAATCTTTGCGTTTAAAGCCAAAGCGCGTTAGGTAGTTAATGGTTTCATCGAGGCCTACATTTTGTAGAACACGTACAGCCATTACGTTTTTCGATTGAGCAAGCCCAATACGAAGGCGTGTTGGGCCGTTATAGGTGGGCGGCGAGTTTTTTGGTCGCCATGCCGTACCCATGCTCTGATCCCAGCGATTAATCGGGGCATCGTTTACCAGTGACGCAAGTGTCAGTCCATTATCAATCGCCGCAGAGTAGATAAACGGCTTAATGCTCGAACCGACCTGACGGATGGATTGGGTGGCGCGGTTAAATTTACTGTGGACGAAATTAAATCCTCCGACCATGGCTTTCACTGAGCCGTTCTGTGGCGATACCGCGACAAAAGCGGTATTGGCATCGGGCACTTGGCTGAGTACCCATTGCTCGTCTTTTTGCTGTACCCACACTTGTTGTCCAACAGCAAAAATATCAGATACGCTTTTGGGTGCCGGACCTTGGCGTTTGTCACTAATGAATCGGCGAGCCCATTTCATACCATCCCATTCTAAGGTCTGCTGCTGCCCCCCTTTGATAACCACTGATGCAGTCTTGCTGTCAGTTGCGGTCACAATGGCTGGCAATAACTGGCCATAAGTTGGTTGGTTGTTGAGGTGACTGTTGATCTGCTCGGTCGACCAAGTAGGTTGCGTTGCTTCCCAAAGGGTTGCGACGGCACCGCGGAAACCATGGCGTTGGTCATAGCCGAGTAGGTTGTCGATGGTCGCTTGTTGGGCGGCTCGTTGCAGCGTTGGGTCAACCGTGGTGTAAATGCGCATACCAGAGGTATAGGCAGCCTCTTCACCGTAACGTTCAACCATCCAAGCGCGGGCACGCTCAGCAAAATAAGGCGCGCGGAGTTCGATTTCGGCGCTATGGTAGCGAGCCACAATCTCTTCAGAGCGAGCTTGGTTGAACTCTGCTTGCGTGATGTAACCTTCTGACAACATCCGGCCAAGTACCACATTACGGCGTGTCGTAGCACGACGCAGTGAGTAAATTGGGTTCATGGTTGATGGCGCTTTGGGTAATCCCATAATAACCGCGATTTCACTAAGGGTTAGCTGGCCAACTTCTTTACCAAAGTAGACTTGTGCCGCTGCTCCTACACCATATGAACGGTAGCCGAGGTAAATCTTATTCAGGTATAGCTCAAGGATTTCGTCTTTGGTGAGCAGCTGCTCTATGTGTATCGCAATGAAAATCTCTTTGATTTTCCGCATGATCTTCTTCTCGTTAGAGAGGAAAAAGTTTCGTGCTAGCTGCTGGGTTATTGTACTCGCCCCTTGCTTGGCGGAACCAGACGTCGCGACGACAAAAGCGGCACGGGCAATACCTATCGGGTCGATACCGGGATGGGCATAGTAACGGCTGTCTTCGGTAGCAATGATCGCATTAATCATTTGTGGGGGGATCTCATCAAGAGAGAGTGGGATCCTGCGTTTTTCGCCAAACTGGGAAATGAGTTTGCCGTCAGAACTAAAAACCTGCATAGGTGTTTGTAATTCAACATTTTTCAATGTTGCAACATCTGGCAGTTCTGGCTTCACATAAAAGTAAAAGCCAAAAATAGTACTGACTCCAAGAATTATGCAAATCATTGCAAGTATGAGTAATCGCTTTATGAACTTCACTTGAGAATTCCCGTTACATCAACATTCGAGCGTTCAATATCTACCTGCCGATAGTATAAAGATAACTTCATTAAAATTAACGCCATAACGTGGTGTTTGTTTTTAAACATTTGCTTTTCCGCTTACAAGGGAGCATAGCACGGTATGTTTCGGAACCCACTAACAATTGGGATTGATATTGGCCACCACAGTGTCAAGGCGGTGGTGTTACGACAGAAGAAAACCGAGCTAGAGCTTGTCGCATTTGCAGAGGTCATATTATCAGCATCTGTGATCAATGAGCAGCATAGCGTGAATGCCCCTTCCTTGTTGTCAGCGATACGTAAATTAAAAAAGGCGCTGCCTTTTGGGGCGCGAAAAGTGGTGTTAGCTCTGCCTGATAGCGCGGTGATCAGCAAGGTTATCCAGCTGGATGCCAACCTAAATGAAGATGAAGCGGTATTTGCCGTTGAACAGGCATTGAGTGCTTCATCCCCCTTCCCCGTTGAAGAGTTAAGAACGGATTTCTTTCCTTTGTCTGCGGAGTCATTCTCTGAACCTGCATTGACGCTGCCTTACCAAGTTTTTGCCGCACGTAAGGAAACGGTTGAAAGCCGTATTAAGGTGCTACGGAAAGCGGGTTTAAAGCCCTTTGTCATCGAGCTGCAAACACATGCTTTGTTGTGGCTAGAAGCCCTTGTCACACAGCAGCATGATGCTGGCGGGCAGTGGGGCGTTATTGATATTGGCAAGTGCCGGACTGCATTTTGCGCCAGCCCGACAAACAGCGCTGCTTATCACCGTGAACTCGCATTTGGTACCGAGGCGTCTGGCAATCAACCTAGTCCGCTCGGCATTAGCGCAGAAGTTGCTGCTGAATCATCCGAAGCGCAAGAGCTGTTTACCAAGCAGTTGGCCGATAACTTAAAGCGTCAGCTTCAGCTTTATAACTCGACCCATCCTCGTGCTGTTTTACAAGGGTTGTGGGTGAGCGGTGGTGGCCAATCTCTTGTGGTGAAAGAGATGCTCCAGCGAATGCTTGGGTTGGAGGTTCGATGGATGCACCCACTGGCGATATTTGAGCGCAATCAAAAAATTGATATCGCCATGGAGCAAGGTCGGCTTGGTCAATATGCGGTAGCAGCAGGGCTGGCAGTTCGAGGAAGTACTGCATGATAGCAAAACTGAATTTACTGCCTTGGCGAGAAGAAAGAAAGCGTCACCACAAGCAACGGTTTTATGCCTTACTTTTGGCGGCCGCTGGTGTGGTCCTTTGCGGGTTATGGCTGGTTTCGAGTTTTCTCAACCAGCAGCAAAGTGTTCAAGCGCAGCGGAATAATCAATTAACGGCAGAAATAAGCGCGTTAGAGCAGCAGTTATCGTTGCTACCTCAGATGGATCAACAACGTGAAGCGCTAAATAAGCGTTTAGCGGTTATTACTGACATTCAAAAAGGCCGTAACCACATAACTCGATTACTGAGTTTATTGCCGAGCGTTGTGCCGCAAGGTGTTTACCTTAACACACTGGCAATGACTGGAAGCCATACAAAAATTAACGGGGTTGGCGACTCAAACGGTCGGCTAGCCACACTATTATCGAATGCTGAGCAGTCGGAGTGGATCGGTAGTGTGAACATGCACTCAATCGTATTAATGAAAGAGAAGCAGAGTCGAAACCAAGAACAGACAGAGTTTAGGGCTTCCTTTGTGTTGCGTACACCGCAAGAGGCGCTGGTAGTGAGTAATAAAAATCAAGGAGAGCAAGTGAATGACTGATTGGCGTGATCTTGAGCTTGATGAAATTACGGAGTGGCCATTGATAGCCCAATGCGTTATCGCGGCATTGCTCGCGGTGGCTCTGTCGGCAGCTGGATATTGGTATTGGATTATCCCCGAGCATGAAGAATTGCTGCAAATAAAGCAGACTGAAACCGATCTCCGCCAGCAACTGGTTCGTCGAGCTAATCAAGTCGCAGCCTTGCCTAAAGTAAGGCAGCAAATTGAGGTGCTTGAAGGCCGCTATCAGTTTGTGGTCAAACAATTACCAGAAGAAGACGAACTGGCAAGCTTGTTGGCCAACGTGAATGATATCGGCATACGAAACGGACTTGAATTCCAACGTATTGAATGGGCATCTCGTATTGAGCATGAGTTGTACTATGAGTTTCCAATGAGCATCGTACTTACTGGAAAGTATGAAGATATTGGGCTCTTTGTCGAAGACATTGCCAAGCTCTCACGCATTGTTACCTTAAAAAACATTGGCTTGGAAAGATCGGATCGTAAAGGTCAGCAAGCGCTATTGTCACTCAAAGTTTCTGCAACAACATACCGATTCAAAGCTTCGGTTAAGGGGCCTGCATGAACTGGCAGTTAGGCGTGTTGGTGCTGGGGCTACTCGGGTTGGTGGGGTGTCGGGCAAATGATGATTCTGTCGCGCAATTTATTACCTATACCCACCAACAGGCCAAGGCAAATGTAGAACCATTAGAAGAGCAGCCCGTCTTTGTTGCTGAATCGTTTGTGATGACAAGTACCAGAGCTCCATTTTTGCGGCCTCACCCTGAACTTGGTGAGGCGAGAGAGGGCGTGAAGCAAGCATGCTGGCAGCCACAGCAACGAGCGCAAAGATCACCGCTTGAGCGTTACCCACTAACACAACTGAGCATGCGTGGTGTGATGGGGGATAACGAACAGCTTTGGGCCCTTATTTATACCCCTGAAGGCAAGCTCGTTAAGGTTGGGGAGGGGCACTATTTAGGACTCAATCATGGAAAAGTAAAAATGGTTGATCAAAAAACAGTAGAAATTGAAGAAATTTTGCCTGATGGCGAGGGGTGCTGGTTAAAAAGAGTAACCACGCTCGCCCTTGTTAAGCATGGTTCCGCAGTATAAGAAGAGACAAAAACTATGGCAAGGATTGCAGCGAGTCGAACAAAGTGGCAGGCGGTTATGGTTCCCGTTATCAATATGATGAGGTGGCTAGGACTGTTGACCTTATGCATGGCATGGTCTGTACAGGCAGCAGACAATCAAGTGACACAAATCGATTTTAAACGCACCAAAGAGAGTCATGGTCTGCTATTGATTGAATTGGCACAAGCCCGTTCGCTAGTTGATATGCGACAGTCAGGGCAGCAGCTTTATATTGATATTCATGACACAGGGATTAGCGATGACATGGTGTATGTGTTAGATGTTGCTGACTTTGCGACTCGGGTAAACACCGTCGAGATATTCAAAACTGAGCGAGGTGTCCGCTTAGTGCTAAAAATGAATGGTGCCTTTAGTTATGACTATGATAGCGAAGGTAACACCGTTGAAGTCGTTATTCAGGCAGTGAATGCGGCCAAGGTGCATACCGAACCATCGCAGATCTCTTATGACGGCAAGCCAATCTCGATTAACTTTCAAGATGTACCTGTACGTAACGTGCTACAACTTATCGCGGAATATAATGACTTTAACTTAGTGGTCTCCGATTCTGTCCAAGGTAATTTAACGCTACGTCTTGACGACGTGCCTTGGCAACAGGTGCTCGATATCATTTTGAAAGCAAAAGGGCTCGATAAACGCGAGCAAGGTTCTGTGGTTTTGATCGCGCCCAAAGAAGAGCTAGCGCAAGGTGAGCGGCATCGCTTGGAAGCCAAACGGCAAGAAGAAGAGTTGGCTTCATTGCGTTCTGAAATTATTCAGGTGAACTATGCAAAAGCGACCGAACTTGGTGAGTTACTGCGAGGGAGAGATGATGGTGTGAGTATGCTATCGGCACGTGGCTCGTTGCACGTGGATGCAAGAACCAACTCTTTAATTATTAATGACATTCCTGATACATTGGATAATATTCGCGACATCGTGTCGGCATTGGATGTGCCGGTCAAGCAAGTGCAGATCGAAGCCCGGATCGTGACAGTTAATGAAGGTGACATTGACGAGCTGGGGGTGCGCTGGGGAATATTATCGAGTAATGGTAACAATACTGTTGGCGGCTCAATCGAGAGCAACCTAAACTCTGTTGGTTTGTTGGAAGATGAAGCAACCGTTAATGATTTTCTTAATGTAAATTTAGCCGCAACAAAAGGTGGAGCATCCAGTATTGCCTTCCAGGTAGCGAAAATAGGCGATGTATTACTTGACCTTGAATTGTCTGCTCTGCAGTCCGAGAAGAAAGCTGAAATTATTTCTAGCCCAAGATTAGTCACAACAAACAAAAAGATGGCCTATATTGAACAGGGTACAGAGATCCCTTACCTCGAAGCCTCATCGAGTGGAGCGGTATCTGTTGGGTTTAAAAAAGCGGTGTTGAGCTTAATGGTAACGCCACAAATTACGCCAGATGGTAAATTGGTTTTGGACTTGGTCGTAACACAAGATAAACCCGGCTCGGTGGTTAATACAGGGACCGGTGAAGCTATTGCTATCGATACTCAGCGGATTGGTACTCAAGTACTGGTCGAGAATGGTGAAACGGTTGTGTTAGGGGGAATTTACCAGCACACCATCAATAATTCAGTGCGTAAAGTACCCTTATTAGGGGATTTACCGGTCTTAGGAACACTTTTTAGCCATAAACTTGAAGAATTAGCTAAGCGTGAATTGTTGATTTTTGTCACGCCGAAGATTGTTCACCAATAGGGTAAATCGTGCTTTTTTGCAGACGATGGCGACTAAGTTGTGAATAAGTACCATTTCAGGCTGGCGTCAATATAGCATGAATGGAATAAATAACGGTTATAGCTATTGCCAAAGGCCGTCAAGACCTGAGATAATTTTCGGTCTTATCACGAATTAAATGTGAGGAAGTTGGCGCCTCGGGCTTATCTAATGAAAGCCTGCGGGCGGTGTCGTTTTATTAACCGCGCGTAAAATTGCTAAAAAT
The DNA here is from genome assembly GCF_050336695.1 of Photobacterium minamisatsumaniensis. Classification (NCBI taxonomy): domain Bacteria; kingdom Pseudomonadati; phylum Pseudomonadota; class Gammaproteobacteria; order Vibrionales; family Vibrionaceae; genus Photobacterium; species Photobacterium minamisatsumaniensis. Next base: position 179,236 of record NZ_JAKJSI010000014.1, read on the forward strand.
GGCTGAAAAACGAAATATTTTCCTGGTCGGCCCAATGGGTGCCGGCAAAAGTACTATTGGTAGACACCTTGCACAGCAACTGCATATGGAGTTCTTTGATTCTGATTCAGTAATCGAAGACCGTACTGGTGCAGATATTAGCTGGGTATTTGATGTTGAAGGTGAAGAAGGTTTCCGTGTTCGTGAAGAACAGGTAATTGACGATCTGACTCAACACCAAGGTATCGTATTGGCGACGGGTGGCGGCTCTGTGAAGAGCAAAGATAACCGCAACCGTCTATCTGCTCGCGGTATCGTTGTATACCTAGAGACGACTATCGAGAAGCAACTCGCTCGTACACAGCGCGATAAAAAGCGTCCTCTACTGCAAACGGATACCCCACGTGAAGTGTTGGTATCACTAGCAGATGATCGCAATCCACTGTATGAAGAAGTTTCTGATTACGTGGTGCGTACTGATGATCAGAGTGCGAAAGTTGTCGCAAACCAAATCATCAAGATGCTTGAAGAGCGTTAATTTAGAACAGAGAGCTGGCCATGGAACGGATCAACGTCAATCTCGGTGACAGAAGTTACCCAATATCCATCGGCGCCGAGTTATTTAATAACCCGGCGTTATTTTCCTCTGCAATACCAGCAGATCGACGTGTTGTTGTGGTCAGCAATGAAACGGTAGCCCCGCTCTATGCCGAACAGGTTATCGGGACTATCCGTTCATTACCATGCGACGTCGCACTCCTTTCTTTGCCAGATGGCGAACAGTACAAAACCCTAGATACGTTCAATCAAATTATGACTTTCCTCCTTGAAGGGAACTATGGCCGCGATGTGGTTATTGTTGCTTTAGGCGGTGGTGTCATTGGTGACGTGGTGGGCTTTGCTGCTTCTTGCTATCAGCGAGGTGTTGATTTTATCCAAGTACCGACTACTTTGCTGTCTCAGGTGGATTCATCTGTCGGCGGTAAAACAGCGGTGAACCACCCCTTGGGGAAAAATATGGTTGGTGCTTTTTACCAGCCTAAAGCAGTGATCATTGATAACCACTGCCTCAACACTTTACCAGAACGTGAGTTTGCTGCCGGTATGGCGGAAGTGATCAAATACGGGATTATTGCCGACGCTGACTTTTTTAGTTGGCTTGAAAATAATCTTGAGAAGTTACAAGCATTGGATAATGATGCACTGAGCTACGCTATTGCCCGCTGCTGCCAGATCAAAGCAGATGTTGTTGCTGCCGACGAAAAAGAGACGGGAGTAAGGGCATTGCTAAACCTTGGCCATACCTTTGGTCATGCGATTGAAGCTGAGATGGGGTATGGTAACTGGTTACACGGTGAAGCCGTTGCTGCTGGTACTGTACAGGCGGCCTTGACCGCTCACTATCAAGGTTTGATGTCACTGCAAGATGTTGAACGTATTACTCAGTTATTAAAACGGGCTAATTTACCTGTAAAAGGCCCCGAAGGAATGACATTCGAGTGCTACATGAAGCATATGATGCGTGATAAAAAGGTATTGTCAGGTCAACTTCGTCTTGTATTACCGACGGGTGTCGGTCAGGCTGAAGTCGTTGCAGGTGTACCCGAAACGGTCTTGCAACGAGTGATCACTGAACAATAATGTAGGCCATGATGAGCAGTGGCATGCATGTAGCGTCATTGGACTTGGATTCTCAAGTCCAACTCCTTTCTAGAATTCAATTTCTTACCCGCTTTAGCTCCAACCTTATCCCTGTCACAGGTGATGAAGGCGCGGGAAAAACTTGGCTTGCACAACGTTACCTTGAAGCATGGGCGAATGCTGAACAACAGGTTTTAGTGTTATGCCACCCCAGCCAAGCAGATGCACAGCATCGGGCAATTATTCTCCAGCAGTTAGCACCAAATGCGGTGTTTAATGAACATGATCCTTTACTACAAAGTATCGAACGGATCTTGAATCAGTACCCTGTTAACCTTTCGCTTGTTATTGATGATGCTCATCTACTTAGTTCGGTGGTTATTGCTGAGTTGTGGGCGTTGATACAGCATGCTCAGGCCGCTCCTGATTGGCAGGTGAATGTATTATTGTTCAGTCATACTGGCCGGTTGGATAAATACCTCGCATCGGTTGCCCACGGGAAAGGGCAATTACCGCTAGAAGTTGAAATACCACCGTTCACGGAGCAAGAAGTTCAGACGTTTGTTGAGCAGATGTTTGCCGATGAGGCATTAGATACGCAGCGACGTCGGCTACTTCGAGAAAAAGCGGCTCAGGTTGCACCGCGACCGGGCGAGTTAGTGAAATTAGAGCAGGTAGAGCATATGGATATGTCGAGTAAAGCCTCAAAGAAGCCATCCCCTTGGGTGGTGCTAACGATATTATCGGTAGTCCTCATTGCGATGACTGTCGGTTGGTTCTCTCTTTCTAAACCTGAAAGTGAGTTATTAGCCACTGACGGAATCGATCAAGCACAGCTTGAACGGGCGTTGGCTGACGCGCAGGAAGAAACGCTCAAGCTAGAGACTGAGGCTATCACTGAGGATGGCTCTCAAAGTGCTGACTCGATAGTCTTAGACGAATCTGATGAGAGTCTTGATGATTCCAAAAACCTACCACCAGAAGTATCAATTGAAGGGTTAACTGTTGGGCGTAATGAAACGTCTCAACGCGTTGTTGTACCTTCAGAAGTCGTTGATGCCATGATATCAGACCAAGATATCGGTGGCTCGGGTGAGCAAGCCGTTGAAGCGCAATCGCCAGCAGTACAAACGAATAGCATGAATGTGGCTGAAGAAGATGGATCAGCGCAAGTCAACTCAGCCTCCGTACTACCTGAGAATGACCAACCTCTTAATACCGATGCTGAATCGGATTCTGATCGATTAGGCACCGAACTAAAGCGGGTTGATCAAAGTCATTACGCGCTGCAGTTAGCTGCGATGAAGTCTTTGACTGCTGCCAAAAAGTTTGTGGCTGAACATGATATTGCCTCACTTTCTAATATTTATGAAACCCGCCGTAACGGTGTACCATGGTTTATTATTATTACGGGTGATTACCCAAATGTTGTTGCTGCACGCAAGGCTGAAACAGGTTTGCCTAAGCAGCTACAAGCGCTTCAACCGTGGGTGAAATCTTATCGTCAGATCCACACTGAAATTGAGCGGGTTAAATAACGCTATTGATAGAGATATTTCCGGGTTAACGGTATCAGTAGCGGTATAAAATGGTGTACAATCCGCCACCTTTCGTTACAAAGTCGGTATTGGTGGTCAGCTGAATGAAAAAGCATCGTGCATTCCTGAAGTGGGCTGGGGGTAAATATTCCCTAGTTGAGGAAATTGAACGTCGCCTACCACCTGCGCGGAAATTGGTTGAGCCGTTTGTTGGTGCTGGCTCGGTTTTTCTGAACACTGATTTTGAACAGTACTTGTTAGCAGATATCAATCCTGATCTGATCAACTTGTACAACATTATCAAAAACCAACCTGACCAATATATTAAAGACAGTAAAGCACTGTTCACGCCAGAGTATAATCGTAAAGAAGCGTACTTAGAGATCCGCGAGACCTTTAATCGCACTAATGACCCTTACCTGCGTTCGCTGTATTTCTTGTACATGAATCGACATGGCTTTAATGGCCTGTGTCGTTATAACAAGAAAGGTGGCTTCAATGTTCCATTTGGTTCTTATAAAAAGCCCTATTTTCCTGAAGCCGAAATCAACTACTTTTCTGAAAAAGCCAAGCGAGCCACATTCGTTTGCGAAGGCTATCAGCAAACATTCTCACGTGCTCGTAAGGGCTGTGTCGTTTATTGTGATCCGCCTTATGCGCCATTATCGACGACTGCTAATTTTACGTCATATGCAGGTAATGGCTTTAGCTTAGATGATCAAGCAGCACTGGCAGATATGGCAGAGAAAGCTGCCCGTGAACGCGATATTCCTGTTTTGATTTCAAATCATGACACCACGCTGACCCGTCGTTTATATCACGGCGCCGATCTCTCGGTTGTTAAAGTGAAGCGTACGATTAGCCGTAATGGCAGCGGACGTAATAAAGTCGATGAGCTATTAGCGCTATTTCAGGCTGACGGCGAATCAACAATTTAGCTTGTCACCCATTGACTGATCATAATCAGCAGAACAACAAAAAGAACAATGAATAAAATGCCGCCAATGATATAAGGCCAAGGCGTTACTTGGCTAAAGTCTCGATGGCGGTTCTGATCCGATTGCACACCCAAAAATGCGGCCCCCACACTCAGCAATACATTCCTTTTCTTCGTTTTTTCTGTACGTTTTGTCGCGTTACTTTGATCTTGCATCTAGCTCTCCCTGTTGCCGTCACATCCGTTTTTTAGTTTAGCTAAGACATCACGAATTGGATCGGGTAGAATTGCGCCGATTTACGATAACGTTTTCGTTTGTACCGTTTTGTACCGTATAGAGGCTGAACATGAAGGACTTTTTGATCGCTCCATCTATCCTATCTGCAGATTTTGCTCGTCTTGGCGAGGATGTTGAGAAAGTATTAGCAGCAGGTGCCGATGTTGTGCACTTTGACGTGATGGATAATCACTACGTACCGAACCTTACCTTTGGCGCACCAATCTGTCAGGCATTGCGTGACTACGGTATTACAGCACCGATTGATGTTCACTTAATGGTTAAGCCAGTTGATCGCATTATTCCTGATTTCGCGAAAGCGGGCGCGACCATGATTACGTTCCATGCTGAAGCGACAGAACATTTGGACCGTACGCTACAACTTATTAAGGAGTGTGGCTGTCAGGCGGGGGTAGTTTTCAACCCAGCGACGCCGTTGCACCACTTAGACTACGTAATGGACAAAATCGACATGATTTTGTTGATGTCGGTGAACCCAGGTTTTGGTGGTCAGTCATTCATTCCGAACACCTTGGATAAGCTGCGTGAAGTGCGTAAGCGTATTGATGAATCTGGTTACGATATCCGTCTGGAAATCGACGGTGGCGTTAAAGTTGATAATATCCGTGAAATTGCCGAAGCGGGTGCTGATATGTTTGTTGCAGGCTCTGCGATTTTCAGCCAACCAGATTATAAAGCCGTCATTGATGAAATGCGTGCTGAACTGGCAAAGGTTGAACGTTAATGAAAGCGTTCAAAGGCATTAATTTTATTGTTTTTGATCTTGATGGCACGCTGCTCGACAGTGTGCCTGATTTGGCGGAAGCAGCAGACAAAACAATGCAGGCGTTGGGACGTCCTCGCGTAACGGTCGAGCAGGTAACGACCTGGATTGGCAATGGCGCCGATATTCTAATTGGCCGTGCCCTTAGCCAGAGTATCGAGGTTGACCCAGAGCTTGACCCAACACTCCATCAGCAGGCTCGTCAGCTTTTTGATCGTTTTTATGAAGAAGGCGGCCACCAAAAAAGTGCCCTTTATGATGGGGTAAAAGAGACATTAGCAGCATTCCATCAAGCTGGGATCCCAATGGCTATTGTAACCAATAAGCCCGCGCAGTTTGTGCCGCACTTGCTTGAGCAGCATGAAATCGCAGACTACTTTGTGGATGTTATTGGTGGCGATACTTTTCCACTAAAAAAACCTGATCCTTATGCATTGCATTGGCTGATGGAAAAGCACCAGCTTGCAGCCAGCGAGATGCTGATGGTGGGTGACTCGCGTAATGATATCTTGGCGGCAAAAGCGGCAACATGTTATGTTGTTGGACTAACGTATGGTTACAACTATGGCCAGCCAATTAGCGCAAGTGAACCCGATATTGTGTTGGATCACTTTAGCCTGCTGGCAGAAACCGTTAAACTAGGAAGCTAGTACGGTTAGCTTTGCGTTAACAATCAATTTAATTTCAATCAGCGGCTTAATTGCCGCTGTTTCTTTGAGTGACATAGGAAATTCTCATCATGACTAAACCCATTGTATTGAGCGGCGTCCAGCCTTCTGGCGAATTAAGTATTGGTAACTATTTGGGTGCGCTGCGTCAGTGGGAACAGATGCAGGATGACTATGATTGTCAGTACTGTGTAGTCGACCTTCACGCGATCACCGTACGCCAAGATGCCAAAGCCCTGCATGAAGCAACGCTTGATGCATTGGCGATTTGTTTGGCCGTGGGCGTAGACCCGAAGAAAAGTACGCTGTTTGTGCAGTCTCATGTACCTGAGCACGCACAGCTAGGCTGGTTGCTTAATTGCTACACCCAGATGGGTGAGCTAAGCCGCATGACCCAGTTTAAAGACAAATCTCAACGCCATGCAAATGATGTGAATGTTGGCTTGTTTGGTTACCCAGTACTAATGGCTGCCGATATCCTGTTGTACGGTGCGCATCAAGTACCTGTGGGTAGCGATCAGAAGCAACACTTAGAATTAGCGCGTGATATTGCCACTCGCTTTAATAATATTTACAGCCCTGAAAGCCCAATCTTCACGGTTCCAGAACCTTATATCCCGACCGTCAATGCGCGCGTTATGAGCTTGCAGGATGCGACGAAGAAAATGTCGAAATCGGATGATAACCGTAAGAATGTGATCACATTGCTGGAAGATCCTAAGTCTATCCTTAAGAAGATCAATAAGGCGCAAACCGATGCCGAGACACCACCACGCATTGTGCACGATATTGAAAATAAAGCGGGTATCTCGAATTTGATGGGTTTGTACTCGGCTGCATCAGGTAAGACGTTTGAAGAAATTGAAGCGCAATACCAAGGTGTTGAAATGTACGGGCCATTCAAGAAAGATGTCGGTGAGTCGATTGTTACGATGCTTGAGCCTATCCAATCAGAGTACAAACGAATTCGTGAAGATCGTGCCTACATGGATGCCGTTATGAAAGCCGGTGCCGAGAAAGCATCAGAGCGTGCTGCAGTAACGTTGAAAAAAGCGTTTGAAGCGGTTGGGTTTGTAGCTCGCCCATAAGCGCAACACGTCGTGTAACGAAAAGAAGCCGGCTATTAGCCGGTTTTTTTTCGCTATAACTTGCCTTTCTCCCGTCCTGTAGCAAAATAGGACGCTGAATTTTCAGGGAGCTGATGTACCCATGCTGTTGATGATCGATAATTACGACTCGTTTACCTATAACCTTTACCAGTACTTTAGTGAATTGGGTATCGAGGTGAAGGTCGTCCGCAATGATGAAATCGATATCGCTGGCATTGAAGCATTAGCCCCATCTCACCTCGTGATCTCTCCTGGTCCATGTACCCCGAATGAAGCGGGGATCTCGCTAGAGGCTATTCGCCACTTTGCAGGTAAATTGCCGATTTTAGGGGTTTGCCTCGGGCATCAGTCTATTGCTCAGGTGTTTGGTGGGGATGTTATACGTGCCCGTCAGGTCATGCATGGGAAGACCTCACCCATCGTGCATACTGATAACGGTGTCTTTACTGGGCTAAATAACCCATTGACCGTCACCCGTTACCATTCTTTGGTTGTTAAGGCCGAGACCCTGCCTTCATGCTTTGAAGTGACAGCGTGGACGGAAATAGATGGTGAGCGTGATGAAATTATGGGTATTCGCCATAAAACATTGTCGATTGAAGGTGTACAATTCCACCCTGAAAGTATTCTGACTGAGCAAGGTCACCAGCTATTGGCTAACTTTCTTCGCCGTAGCCAATAGGTTCAACTGTCTAGCAGCATTTTATGCTGCTTTTTGTCTTAATCATCTGATCTTGGTTGGCTGATAGCGCTAGCTGTTTACTGCTTCTGGATCTTTTTACCGCCTTTTCTGTATATTCCTCCGCGATCCTAGTCACCTTTTTTAACATTTTTGTATCTTTTCTTGTTTTTGCAATTAAGGAAATATTATGCAGCTTTTTTACCATGCTGGCTTTTATTTCCTAGTAGGAAAAACACTTTCCTGTATTTGGGGGTTAATAAAATTGCCAATGACACGCATAAATATGTTTTAAACCGATGGTTAACCTAATGCGAATAAGCAATAAAAAATATTATGCTATTGGAATTGGTTAATAAAATGTAAATACTATGCTTAAGGCAATAAACCTAGAAGGAAACGACAATGGCAAAGGAAAACACCGTAGAACGCCAGCTTTTTGATGAGGTCATGGTGCCTTGTTATTCACCGATGCAAGTTATCCCTGTTAAGGGAGATGGTGCCCGAGTATGGGACCAAGAAGGGCGAGAGTATGTCGACTTTGCCGGTGGGATTGCGGTGAGTTGCTTAGGCCACTGTCATCCTGTGATGGTTGATGCCCTCAAAGAGCAAGCTGAGAAGTTATGGCATGTCAGTAATGTACTGACCAATGAACCTGCATTACGGCTTGCTAAATTACTGACCGAGCATTGTTTTGCCGATAAAGTTTTCTTTGCTAACTCTGGTGCAGAAGCGAATGAAGCTGCGCTGAAATTGGCTCGTCGCTATGCTGTTGACCAATTTGGTCCAGAAAAGTCAGAGATCATTGCGTTTCAACAAGGCTTCCACGGCCGGACTTTCTTTACCGTCACGGTTGGTGGACAAGCCGCATATTCCGATGGTTTTGGTCCCAAACCGGGTGATGTGACCCACCTGGAATACAATGATTTATCGACCCTGGCCGAGCACATGTCAGAACGTACTTGTGCCGTCATGATGGAGCCTCTTCAAGGAGAAGGTGGCATCATTTCACCAACCAGTGAGTTTATCCAAGGTGTCCGTGAGTTGTGTGATAAGCACAACGCGCTGTTGATTTTTGATGAAGTACAAACGGGCAATGGCCGAACGGGTGACTTCTACGCTTACCAAGGGCTAGGTGTTACACCAGATATTCTGAGTACCGCAAAGTCATTAGGGGGTGGTTTCCCAATTGCTGCCATGTTGACAACCTCTGAATTGGCAAAGCATTTGAAAGTTGGCACCCATGGCTCGACCTATGGCGGTAACCCACTCGCGTGTGCTGTCGCTGAAGCAGTTGTGAATGAAGTGACTAAACCTGAGGTTTTATCGGGTGTTAAGCAGCGTGAACAATGGTTCCGTGAGGCATTAGCCGCCATTAACAGTAAATACCCTATTTTTGACGAAGTTCGTGGTAAGGGGCTGCTGTTAGGCGCAGCCTTGAATGATGAATGGCAGGGGCGCGCCCGTGACATTCTGGTTGCCGCTGGTGAAGAAGGGGTGATGGTGTTGGTCGCGGGTACCAATGTGGTTCGTTTCACGCCATCGCTCGTGATCAGTAAGGCGGATATCGATGAAGGTATGGCACGTCTTGAACGCGCGATTGCCAAAATTTACCACTAAGTATCCACTCAAATCATGCAGCAGTTGGCAGGAGCCTGACTGCTGCTTCTGACCGAGGTCAGAATCAGACATTTAGGGTTGCAGTGCTTTGCTGCAACCTGCATCAGGAGGGAATTCGATGCTGGTTATACGTCCTATTAAGGCTGCCGACCTACCGGCGCTTATGCAGTGTGCCGAAGAGTCCGGGCATGGCTTTACTTCTTTGCCGGTTAATGAAGAGATATTAACGAATCGGATCAAGCATTCGGAAGAAAGCTTTGCCAAGGCAGTGAGCCGAGCTGGCTCTGAGGGGTATCTGATGGTTGCAGAAGATACCAAGACTGGAGAAATTGCAGGGACGACGGCGATAGAGGCGGCAATTGGCCTTGATAACCCTTTCTATACTTACCATCTCAGCACGGTGGTGCATTCTTCTCGACGTTTGAACGTTCATAATGCGGTAAAAGTACTGACATTTGGTAATGACTACACTGGAGTGAGTGAGCTCTGTACGCTCTTTCTGCGGCCTGAATGGCGAGAGGGAGCCAATGGCCGCCTATTGTCTAAATGTCGTTTCCTGATGATGGCAGAGCACCCTCAGCGGTTTGATAATACTGTGATTGCCGAAATGCGTGGCGTCTCCGATGACGATGGCAACTCACCGTTTTGGGAATGGTTAAAAGAACACTTCTTTTCTATCGACTTTACCCTTGCGGATTACTTAACGGGTATCGGTAAAAAAGGCTTTATTGCGGATTTAATGCCTAAGCTTCCTATCTACGTTAACTTACTGAGCCCAGAAGCCCAGGCTGTTATCGGTGAAGTACACGAAAAAACACGTCCGGCGTTACGCTTACTTGAGAAAGAAGGGTTTACCTGTCGTGGTTATGTCGACATTTTTGATGCGGGACCGACAGTTGAGTGTGACATCAGAAACATTGAATCGGTTCGTCATTCAAAATCGTGTTACGTGGAAGTGGGCCTGCCTGCGAAAAGTCAGGATTGTATTGTGAGTAATACATCTTTCAGTCAGTTTCGTGCAGTGACCGGTAAAGTTGGTATTAAGGGCGACACCGCCGTTATCTCTGCTGAAATGGCACAAGCCCTTCAAGTACAACATGGCGATCAAGTTCGCCTGATCACCCAATAAGGAATTCGACAATGACTCAATGGATCGCAGGTGAATGGCTGGCTGGAGAGGGGGCGGTTATGCAATCGTTCAATCCTTTTACCGAAGAGGTCATTTGGCAGGGAAAGGCGGCAACAGGCGGACAAGTCGCGTCGGCGGTGAGTAGTGCTCGTGCTGCGTTGGCAAAATGGCGTCATTGTGATTTTGCCAAGCGACAAGCTATTGTGGAGCGCTTTGCTGAATTGGTAAAAGATAACAGTGAGATGATTGCCAAGGTTATTGCCGAAGAAACCGGTAAGCCATTATGGGAAACGCGTACCGAAGCAGGCGCGATGGTGGGAAAAATTGCCATATCACTGCGGGCTTATCATGAACGTACTGGCGAAAGACAAAAAGACGTGGCGGGCAGCCAGGCAATTTTACGTCACCGTCCCTTAGGTGTCATGGCGGTATTTGGGCCGTATAACTTCCCGGGCCACCTTCCAAATGGGCATATCGTGCCTGCGTTATTGGCCGGTAATACTATCGTGTTTAAACCATCAGACCTTACGCCGAAAGTTGCAGAAGAAACCATGAAGCTTTGGCAACAGGCTGGGTTGCCTGATGGGGTGATAAATTTGGTCCAAGGTGCGCGTGAAACGGGTGAGGCATTAGCGGGTGACAGCGGTATCGATGGCCTACTCTTTACGGGTAGCGCGAATACCGGGCAGATCCTGCACCGCCAGTTTGCTGGTCAGCCAGAGAAGATGCTCGCACTTGAAATGGGGGGCAATAATCCGATGGTTATTTCTCAGCATTATGGCGAGCTTGATGCCACTGTCTACACTATTATTCAGTCAGCGTTTATTAGCGCGGGTCAGCGTTGTACTTGTGCTCGTCGCCTGTATTTACCCAAAGGCGAGAAAGGGGATCGTGTACTTACTCGCTTAGTTGAGCTTGCATCGGCTATTCGCGTGGGTGGTCAGTTTGATGAGCCAGCCCCTTTTATGGGATCGCAAGTCTCTAATGCCGCTGCAGATAACATTCTCCAAGCCCAGTCTCAGCTTATTGGTCTTGGCGGTGAAGCATTATTGGTCGCTACCCGCGGGCAAGGAGCAATCGTTACTCCTGGGATCATTGAGGTGAGTACTATCGCAGAATTACCGGATGAGGAATATTTTGGCCCCTTGTTGCAGGTTGTGCGTTATGACGGTTTAACACAAGCCGTTGAGAAGGCAAATAATACCCGTTATGGCTTATCTGCAGGGCTGATCTCAACCGATGACGATGAATGGCAGTATTTTATCGATCATATTCGGGCAGGCATTGTGAATCGCAACCGTCAATTGACGGGTGCCAGTGGGGATGCCCCTTTTGGTGGGCCGGGTGCTTCTGGCAACTTGCGGCCAAGTGCTTATTATGCCGCTGACTACTGTGCGTACCCAATGGCATCAATGGAAGGTGATCAACCTGAATTGCCAGCACAGTTGTCACCAGGGATCCGTATGTAGAGCATGTTTCAGGTATTCCGTTTTATCGACCAGCTAAGAGGATGTGATATTCATGGAAAGGGTTGTGCAATTATTTGATGGCTTATGGCAAGACTATACTCAGCGTTTATGCCCCTCTGCTGCACAGGTGCATGATTTACTCACTGAAGATGAGCCGTTGCTGAATGACCACATTGCGTTACGGACGTTCAATTTACCTAAAGTGGGCCTAGATAGGCTAGCGGCGCCGTTTATTGCATTGGGTTATAAACCTTGTGGTAAGTATCACTTTGAAGCGAAGAAGCTTTATGCTGAGCACTTTGAACATCCAAATCCAGATGCACCGAAAGTCTTTATCAGTGAATTGCTAGTAGGGCAGTTTAGCTCGTTGCTACAGCAAACCGTTCGAGAGCTTGTCGATCAAGTACCTGAAGCGGCGATGCGTGATCCAGCCTTCTTGTATGGTGGGCGGCGTTGGGACCTCGACTATGCCACTTATGAGTTGCTGGTAGCAGAAAGTGAATACGCAGGGTGGTTAGCCGCGCACGGTTTTGGTGCCAACCATTTTACGGTCAATATTAATCAGCTCGAGCAATTTACCGAGGTCGAAGAGGTTAATCATTTACTGCGCCATAACGGCTTTTCGATTAATGAATCTGGGGGCGATGTGAAAGGTAGCCCAGAGGTAATGCTAGAGCAATCAGCGACGATTGCCGATACTGTTGATGTTGGCTTTACCGATGGTGTGTTTAGTATCGCGGGGGGATTTTACGAATTTGCTAAGCGCTATGCTACACCAGACGGTGAGTTATATCGTGGCTTTGTTGAAGCGTCAGCGGATAAAATTTTTGAAAGCACCCACGCGAAGAAAGGCTAAATTCTCTGGCGTGAAAAGAGATTAACCCCATAGCCCACTGTTATGAAATACGGTGGGTTTATCGTGTGCGATAAGAGTCAAACGTGTTTGGGGTAGACTAATGGCACTGGCTATCAAGTGGTGTGATCCCAAATTCATGCTTAGCAAGTTGCCCTTTATGGTATGGCGAAGTCGTTTGTTGTTCAAAATAGTGCCGACGCCCGCTAAAGCCTGTCATTTCAACTGTTGGGGGAAGGGGGGCAATAACGCTCGTATTGCTTGCAGGAAAGCCATTTGCTGAAAAACGTTCGAGATCCATATCAATTTTATCCATGTGAATGACGTATTATCACTTACGCCAGATATGCACAATGTAGCACTTGATGGTGAGGATACAAGAAAGAAAAAGTGAGCAATACGGCAAAAATACCATTTTGGTATGAATTCCCGGATCAAAAAAGCCGCCTGAGGCGGCTTTTTATTATCAATGATGGCACGCGAAATTAACGTGTACCGTATACCACGATAGTTTTACCGTGAGCAGAGATTAGGTTCTGCTCTTCCAGCATTTTCAAAATACGACCAACAGTTTCACGAGAACAACCCACGATCTGGCCAATTTCTTGGCGAGTGATCTTGATTTGCATACCGTCAGGGTGCGTCATCGCATCTGGCTGTTTCGCAAGGTTTAGAAGTGTCTGAGCGATACGGCCAGTCACATCTAGGAAAGCAAGATCACCTACTTTCTGGCTTGTAACCTGAAGACGGTTTGCCATTTGAGCAGACAGACGCATCAGAATATCAGGGTTAACTTGAATAAGCTGGCGGAATTTCTTGAAAGAAATCTCTGCTACTTCACAAGGGGTTTTTGCTCGAACCCAAGCGGTACGCTCTTGGCCTTCTTCGAACAAGCCTAACTCACCGATGAAGTCACCCTGGTTTAGGTAAGACAAGATCATTTCCTTGCCTTCTTCATCCTTGATTAGGACAGCCACAGAACCTTTAACAATGTAGTAGAGCGTTTCAGCTTTTTCACCCGCATGAATCAAAGTACTCTTTGACGGGTATTTATGAATGTGGCAATGCGAAAGAAACCACTCTAGAGTTGGATCTGTTTGAGGTTTACCTGGAACCATATTACTAACTTCCTCTGTGTTTGTTGCCCAACAACGACGTCCATCAAAAAAGGGCTGGGCCTATACTTGGTGTTCGTCGCTTAGGATATTCAGTCAACAGCTGGGCTGCAAGCTCACGTGAATAATTAGTTCAAAGTTTATCTTTTTTCAGCATGCATTTCTTGATATTGATCTATCGAGAATGGTCATTTAGTAGTCATAAGTGTGCACATGATCACACAGTTGCTATATTGTCACTAATTACCCTATAAGTAGTAAGGAAAAACAAATGCAATCACGAGTGAAATGGGTCGAGAATATGACCTTCTTAGGTCAGTCAAATTCTGGCCATAGTGTGGTTATGGATGGCAATGGCGGAGAAAAAGCGCCAAGCCCAATGGAAATGGTATTGATGGCGGCTGGGGGATGTAGCTCGGTTGATGTGGTTGATGGATTGAAATCAGCAGGGCAGAAGATTACGGGTTGTGAAGCGCAAATTTCATCTGAGCGCCGTGAGCAAGCCCCCCGTATTTTTACCTCAGCAAACCTACATTTCGTGGTTACAGGTCATGAACTCGATGAAGCGCTAGTGGCGAAAATTGTTGCTGATTCGCTAGAGAAGTATTGCTCGGTGTGCTTGATGCTTGGTGAAGGTGTTGAAATGACGCACTCTTATGAAGTGAACTGCGCTTAATTCGACACGGCCGCGAGAGACCCAAGCCCCTGAAAGGGGCTTGAATTGTATTATTTAACCAATCTTTCCTGTTTCGATCAGTTTTTGGATCAACGGGCGCATGATTAGCTCCATGGCAAAGCTCATTTTGCCACCCGGAACCACCAATGTATTGTGGCGTGACATGAATGATCCTTGGATCATTGATAACAAATAAGGGAAGTCGACATTTTTGATCCCACGAAAACGGATCACAACAAAACTCTCATCTAGGCTTGGAATGGCTTTGGCGCTGAATGGGTTTGAAGTATCAACGGTTGGTACGCGCTGAAAGTTAATATGGGTACGAGAAAACTGAGGCGTAATATAATTGAGATAGTCATCCATCGATCGCACAATTGATTCCATCACGGCTTCGCGTGAATGACCGCGATCACGGGTATCCCGTACAATCTTTTGAATCCACTCTAAGTTGACGATTGGTACCATGCCGATCAATAAATCAACGTGCTGAGCGACATTGGTTTCACCATCAACAGCACCGCCATGAAGTCCTTCATAGAACAATACGTCGGTGTTTTCTGGTAACTCCTGCCATGGTGTGAATGAACCGGGCATTTGGTTATAAGGTACGGCTTCATCAAAGGTATGCAGGTAGCGCCGAAATTGGCCGCTTCCATCATCACCATATTGGCGAAAAAAGGTTTCTAGCTGGGGAAAATCGTTAGCCTGAGGGCCGAAGTAACTAATATGTCGACCTTGATCTTTGGCTTTTCGAATTTCGACATCCATTTCTGGGCGAGTAAAACGGTGAAAGCTATCACCTTCCAGCCAGGCAGCATTAATGCCCATCATATTGAACATTTTACGAAATGCTTCTGAGGTGGTGGATGTACCTGCCCCTGAAGACCCTGTTACTGCAATTATTGGATGTTTTGCAGACATGACAAACCCTGTCGTTAACATTAACGGAAAGAGTTATTAACAGGGTAGTGAGGTAAGGTCAAGTCGGGAGGCCAAAAATGATACGTGAGTGCAGTCGCCAAAATTGTATAAATTAGCGCAGTAGGGGGCTTATTCCCCCATATGGCGGCGTAATTTGATATCGACAGATTCATGCAACTCAGAAAAGACGATAACGGCTTCACCCTTATCAAGTTGCTGGCGGACCCGCTGTACTTTCTGCTCCATACTGAGCTCTTGTTCACCGTAGTCTGTTCCCTCTCGTAACACAAAATGTTCGATTAAGTTGACTAGGGTGTCGGGGTCAATATCACGCCAAGGAATGATCATAATGGGCTGCTCTTTACTCAAAGGATGAAAAGCCAATTATATTGTTATTATTGTTATTTGTAGAGCGGTATGAATTGACCAAACCATTCTGGCACGGTGTGTTCAAGCCAGAAATCAGGCTTATGCCAAGAGCCAGAGACAAAACCCACGTGACCGCCATGGTGACACAAGTCATATTCGATGTGTGCAGGTAAGGGGTGGGAAGGAATAACATCTGCAGTCATGAAAGGGTCGTCTTTGGCGTGAATGACCCGAAGCGGGATGGTTACGGTAGCCAATTTGGTTAAGCCACTACACCGTTGGTAATAATCGTTAGCATCGTCAAAGCCGTGTAGGGGGGCTGTGACTTCCTCATCAAATTGCCAAAGGGAACGAATGCTTGCGGCTTGTTCTTGTTTGAGTGGCATTGCTTCAGGCTGTGCGCTAATTTTTTTACCGAGGTTACGCTTCATCGATGCCAATAGGTACCGCTGATAGATCTTTGAGAACCCTTGCTGGATCCGACTTGAGCATGCAGCCAAGTCTAGTGGGGGAGAAATCACTTGTGCCGCAGCCAATTCAGACTGGTGCCCTTTTTCTGCGAGGTAATTAACCAGCATATTGCCCCCAAGCGATACCCCGACAGCAAGGAAAGGTTGAGTGGGCAGTTGTTGCCTCAGCCACTGAATAAAAAAATGGGCATCATTGGTTTCGCCAGAATGGTAACCCCGAGGCTGACGATTTATTTCACCACTGCAGCCACGAAAATGCATCATGACCCCGAGCCAACCTTGCTGCTGGGCAGCGTTAAGTAATCCATGTGCATAAGGGCTGTGAAAGCTGCCTTCTAAACCGTGAAATAGAATCATGACGGGCTGTTTCTTATGACTATTTTCTGGTGCGGCAGTCCATGCTAAATCTAAAAAATCGCCGTCAGGCGTTTCTATGCGTTGTGTTATTGGAGTGAATAGTGGCTTACGACGCAAGAAGCGCGGTAATAAGGTTTGAACATGGGCATTGCTTAAACCGCTTGCAGGCTTAAATGGAGTCATCGAAATTCCTCATGGCACGTATAGGGACTATCCCACTAGTTACGAAAGGTCATGAGGTTTAGATCCTAGCACAGACAAGGTGACGACGTCGTCGGAGGTCAATTCGGCTATGTGATTGCTTGTAATTGGCGAATAAGCGATAGGGGAGCGTCAAGGTGACGGCCATAAGTAACGAGGTTATTGGGGCATGCATGAGCGGAAAGCGGATATTGGTTTAGGCAGGTTAATAAATGATGTTGCTGCCTTCGTTCAAGCAAAAGCTCAAAGGAGAGCATTTGCTGATATTGCTCGTGAGTGATATTGGGTTTGAGTTGTTTACGTAGCACTCTGTAGGGGGTAAGTAACGTATCAGTTTCAGTGAGTGCGGCGAGTAATGCCTTGTACCCATGGGGGGGAGCGAGGGCTAGCTGATGTTGGTCAAGCCAATGCAGCAATAGGGCAAGGTTAACATTGCCTTGGTAATGATCTTGAAAGGCTAAGCAGGCTGGTTGAACACCAGCCTGTGAATAGTGGTACAGACAAAATTGCCAGAAGCTTTCACTATCAATGTGTTGTGGCATTAATTGACGTCCCTATCAATGTGCTTAATACGATGAAATGACGAAACTAGATATTATGCTCGGCTTCCATAGCCTCAATCTGCTCTTGTAAGTCCATCCATTCCATCTCGATATCTTCTAACTCAGACTTGGCCTTCGCCTGACGTTGCAGTTGCTCGTTGAGCTGCTTTTTATTGTCAGCTTCGTAGATGCTGGCTTCGGCAAGTTGTGATTCTGCATCAGTAAGGGTGGCGCTTAACTTTTCCATTTGCTTATCGAGCTTGTCGACTTGCTTGCGTAATGGCGCGGTTTTTTTTCGGAATTCAGCCTCAAGGCGCTTTTGTTCTTTACGCGATGCTGCGCTGTTTTCTTTGTTGGTTTCAGGCTTTGCAGCTTGCTGCTCACGGCGCTCGTTACGCTGTTGCTCGGTTAGCCATTTGTGGTAGTCATTGAGATCACCGTTAAATGGCACAACTTGGCGGTCATGTACGAGGTACAAGTCATCCGTGGTCGCACGCAGTAAGTAACGGTCGTGACTCACGATAACCATTGCCCCTTCATAGGACTGCAGGGCAAATGTCAGTGCTTGGCGCATATCGAGATCAAGGTGGTTGGTTGGTTCATCAAGTAGCAACAGGTTAGGTCGCTGCCATACGATCAAAGCCAGTACCAAACGGGCTTTTTCGCCGCCAGAGAATGGGCCGACTTTTTCAAGCGCTTTATCACCAAGGAAACCGAAGCTGCCTAAGTAATCACGTAGCTGCTGCTCTGTCGCTTGTGGGGCAATGCGCGCCATGTGTTGTACTGGAGTATCATCTAAATATAGGGTTTCTAATTGGTGTTGAGCAAAGTAACCAATCTTAACGCCTTGAGAGTATGCCAATTCTCCCGCCTTCGCGGAAAGCTCTCCCGAAAGCAATTTGATCAGTGTGGATTTACCGGCACCGTTTCGCCCCAGTAGGCCAATACGGCTTCCCGGAACAAGGTTTAAGCGAATCTTATCAAGGATCAAATTGTCGTCATAACCTGCCGCCACCTGATCCATCATCAAGATTGGGTTCGGTAGTGCACTTGGTTCTCGAAATTCAAAGGTAAATGGGTTGTCGAACTGAGCTGGCAGTACCTTTTCCATTTTCTCGAGTGCTTTGATCCGGCTTTGTGCTTGACGGGCTTTACTGGCTTTATAGCGGAAGCGGTCAATATAAGACTGCATGTGCGCGACTTGTTTCTGTTGCTTTTGGAACATCGCCTGTTGCAGCACTAACTTTTCGGCACGTTGAGTTTCAAACGATGAATAGTTACCGGTGTAGCTATTCATGGTTTGGTTTTCAATATGCAAAATACGGTTAATCACCGGATCGAGGAAATCACGGTCATGCGAAATCAACACCAATGTGCCAGGGTAGTTTTGCAGCCATTTTTCAAGCCACATGACGGCATCAAGATCGAGGTGGTTAGTTGGTTCATCGAGTAACAACAAGTCAGAACGGCACAGAAGCGCCTGAGCCAAGTTGAGGCGCATACGCCAACCACCTGAGAATTGGTGGAGGTGCCATTGCATTTGCTCTTGTGAAAAGCCTAAACCATCCAATAATTCTGCGGCTCGCGCTTGGATGCTATAACCGCCAATCGCTTCCAACTTGCCATGGAGTTCAGCAACGCGATTACCGTTGTCAGCTTGCTCTGCGGCGAGTAAATCGGCTTCTAACTGGCGGTATTCACGGTCGCCATCAATTACATAGTCTAATGCTGCGCGTGCGAGCGCAGGGGTTTCCTGTGCCACCCAAGCCAGTTCCCAGTTTGCGGGGAATTGGCAGTTACCAGCATCGACACTGAGCTCGTTTTTCAACAAGGCAAATAAGGTCGATTTACCACAGCCATTTTTACCGACTAGGCCGACCTTATCACCGGGATGAATGGTTGCTGTTGCTTGGTCGAGTAGGACTTTACCGCCTCGAAGAAGTTGGATATCAGAAAACGTGATCATCGACTATGTCGGGGAAGCCCCGCTCCGCAAATACAAAATGCCAGAAACTGTGCGGCAGTCTAACCCAAAGCGACGTTGACTGCTAATACCGCTAATTGGTAATGAACTCATGATGAATAAACGATCCTATTTACAGCCAGTTATGTATTATGTGCATATACCAGCGTAATAATGTGATGAATAATATCAGCCTATTAGCGATACCTATAGGCTGAAAAGGAATGCTATGACAACAAAAGGATGCCCACGTGTTTTGGTGATTTATGCTCATCCTGATCCCCTTGAATCAGTGGCTAATCGTGAAATGCTGGTGGAAATTGCCGATCTCCCTCATGTTACCGTGCATGATCTCTATGCCGTCTACCCCGACTTTTTTATCGATGTTGCCGCAGAGCGCCAGCTGGTGAGCCAGCATGATGTCATCGTGTTTCAGCACCCGCTATATATGTACTCGTGTCCCTCCTTGTTAAAGGAATGGATAGATATGGTACTCAGTAAAGGTTTTGCCCATGGTGAAGGCCGCCAGACGCAAGGAAAGTACTGGCGTTCGGTGATCACCACTGGTGGGGCGGCAGAGGCCTATACCCCTGACGGTTATAACCGCTGCTCTATCGATGAAATTTTAAAGCCCTTTGAATTATCGGCAGCCTTGTGTCGTATGGAGTGGATGAAGCCTTTGGTACTCCATTGGGCGCGTAGGGTGCCTAAACAAGAGCGGCTGCAGCATGCGAAAGATTACCGGCAGTGGTTGGAAATGCCGTTGCCATCTCAGGAGGTGACTCATGGCGAATGATGTGTTGTCGGTGAGCGTGGTCTTTTTGGCTGCCGCAGTTGTCGCTGTTCCTATTGCTCAGCGGCTAGGGCTTGGCTCGGTGTTAGGTTACCTGTTGGCTGGCATTGCTATAGGCCCATGGGGATTGCGTTTAATTTCTGATGTGGACGCCATCCTGCACTTTTCGGAGTTTGGGGTGGTGCTGCTTTTATTCTTGATAGGTTTAGAGCTTAATCCGAAAAAGCTGTGGCAAATGCGAAAGCCGATCCTTGGATTAGGTGGTGGCCAAGTTGTGATCACCACTTTGGTGATTTCAGCTGTGGTGTTGGCATTCAGCACTTGGTTCCCTGTCATTACATGGCGCGATGCGCTGGTGGTTGGAATGGGGCTTGCCTTGTCTTCAACTGCGATAGCATTGCGGGTCATTGAAGAGCAGAGCCTTGATGGCAGTGAGACTGGGCAGTCGGGGTTTGCGGTTTTACTTTTCCAAGACATTGCCGTGATCCCGATGTTGGCTATTTTGCCTGTCTTGGCGGGGGGGGGGGGCGGTAGCTGGTTTGATTTTGCTTGGATGATTGGCGGCATTGCTGTGTTACTGGTTGGCGGACACTTCTTATTACGCCCGCTGTTCCGCTGGGTGGTGTTGAGCGAAGTCCGAGAGCTGTTTAATGTTGCCGCACTATTATTGGTGATTGGGATTGCGTTAGGCATGCAGTCACTGGGTTTATCCATGGCACTTGGCACATTTTTAGCTGGGGTGTTGTTGGCCGAAAGTGAATACCGCCATGAATTAGAAATTGCCATTGAACCTTTTAAAGGTTTGCTACTGGGGTTGTTTTTTATCTCCGTGGGAATGGCGGTTAATCTTGGTTTGTTATTGGCCTACCCGCTGCAAATCCTAGCCGCAGTACTTGGTTTAATTACGGTTAAAGGGCTGTTGTTGTACGGCCTTGCCCGCGCATTTGGCATTGGTGCTAAGTCACGCAGTCAGATGGCGGCGATCTTGAGCCAAGGTGGTGAATTTGCATTTGTCTTGTTCACTGCCGCGTTAGGCGAGGGTCTATTGGGTAAAGAGTTATCGTCTTTCTTGTTGGTTGTAGTGAGCTTGTCAATGATGACGACACCGCTAATTCTATTGTTACAGGATAAGTGGTTTTTACATACATTCAGAGCAGAAGCCGAAGACGCTTTGGAAAGTGATGTGATTAACCGTGAACCTCGGGTGATCATTACGGGCTTTGGCCGATTTGGTCAGGTGGTGGGGCGCTTGATGTTTGCGAACAAAATCCGCGTCACGATACTTGAACGAGACCCGAGCCAAATTCAGTTTTTACGTAAGTTCGGCTATAAAGTTTATTATGGTGATGCCACGCAGTTAGACCTATTACGGGCGGCGGGAGCAGATAAAGCAGAAGCAATCATTATTTGTACTGATGAGCCAGATGAAGTGATGGAAGTCGTTGCTCTGTGCCAACAGTATTTCCCTAAGCTTAAAGTCTTAGCTCGTGCCCGAAGCCGCGTTGAGGCACATCAGCTGCTTAGTCATGGTGTTGATAGTTTCTCGCGTGAAACTTTTGCAGGTGCCCTTGATTTGGGGCGACAAGCCCTTATATCTCTAGGCATGCACCCGTACAAGGCTAAACGGGCTGAAGCGCATTTTCGAAAGCTTGATACCACAGCACTGCGAGATTTATTACCGCAGCACTCTGAAGATGTACATTTAGCCTCGCGGGCGAAGGAAGCACGCAAAGAGTTGGAAGATATCTTTGACCGTGAAATGCGTGGAGAGAGAGAGCGGCACAATGGCTGGGATTAGCCATAAGTGTGATATCAGGAAATGGCAAGGAGCGAAAATGGCGAAGAAACGGTTTATTGCTGGTGCAATTTGTCCCTCTTGTAAAAAACAGGACACATTGCGCTGGTGGCAAGAAAATGATGTGGAGCGTGTTGAGTGCGTAGCATGTGATCATACTGATATACGTGCACCTCAATCGGTTGAGCAGGCAGAGCAACTTTCGCCACAAACGAAACAACAGGTTATCGGGATCTTCAAGCCTGACGAATAAGATCGCGACAGAATATTGGCATCGTAGTGCCTTTATCCGGTATCATGCGGGCGAAATCCTTTGATACCCAGTTCAATATTGGAGCAAACATGAAAGTCGCTAAAGACATCGTAGTAAGCCTTGCTTACCAAGTTAAAACAGAAGATGGCGTAGTTGTTGACCAATCAACGATTGAAGCACCTCTTGACTACCTACACGGTCACAACAATTTGATCGTAGGTCTGGAAAATGCACTTGAAGGCCGTGAAGCTGGCGAAAAACTTGAAGTGACTGTTGCTCCTGAAGACGCATACGGCGAGCACATGGACGTAATGGTTCAGCGTGTTCCTGCAGACGTATTCCAAGGTGTTGACGAAATTACTGTTGGCATGCGCTTCCTAGCGGATACTGACCAAGGTCCAATCCCTGTAGAAGTAACAGAAGTCGATGGCGACCACGTTGTTGTTGATGGCAACCACATGCTGGCTGGCCAAACACTAACATTTATCGCTGAAGTTGTTGCCGTGCGTGCAGCAACGGAAGAAGAAGTTGCTCATGGTCACATTCACCAAGAAGGTGGTTGTTGTGGCGGTGGTAGCTGTGACGACGAGCACGGTCATGACCATAAAGAAGAAGGTGGTTGTGGTGAAGGCGGCTGCGGTTGCTCACACTAATCATTGATTAGTCAAAAAAACGGGAAGCTAAGCTTCCCGTTTTTTTATGTCTGAAATTCCGTTTATCACTATTACTTATCATCGTGGATAATTAATAGTGTGGCGGTGGCGTTTCGTCAGCCTCGCTAGCAAGGTTCGAGGGCTCGATGCCTTTTACTTTTCCAACCATGAATTTCATTTGAGTATGAACGTTATCCAGAACAAATTGCTGCTTGGTTAACGCTTGGTTTAAATCTTCGATCGTTTGTTCTTGGAATGCTTGCTTCATTTCTAGCTCGTCAATACGGGCCTGTAGTTGTTCGATGTCTGTCATTGTCTTATTCCGTTGTCCACTGTTGGACGATACCAGCTGAAGTTCCGGAGGTAACAAGCCCCTCAGGTGTAATGGTCACATCATACACCACCGCAGCGGGTGGTCGAGTATCTTGTTGTGACGCAGCTTCCCAGCGGCCAATGTTATCACCTGTCATGCTATCCCATAGCTCGACGCGCCTTGAGGGAGTCCCCGTCACTAGCTGTGCACCATCATCAGAGAATCGAGCGCTGGATAGATTTTGCTGACGTAGCCGAATCGCCAGTGAAGATTGTTGCTTGCCTGTTGTTAGATCCCAGATAGTAATGTCATTGCCACCATCTGCAATCATGGCAAGTTTACCATCTCGCTGTAAGCTGACTCTACTGATCCGGCTTTCACGTTCAAAAGCATGGAGTATTTGGCCACTGCGCGTATCCCAAAGGTAAGCAAAATAATCATTCCCTCCCGATAAGGCATAGCGCCCATTGGGTGAAATAGCGACAGAATTAACTTTTTCTCGGTGTGCAAGGAACTCTAAGCGCCTTCCGCTGCCCAAGTCGATGTACAGAGCCTTGCCGTTAGAAAGGGCGAGTAATACATGTTGACCATTATTCGCCAAGGCAACATCCCGGATAATACCGTCAGAGATTGACCATAAACCATCGGATTGGCCCCAGGCTAAATCCCAAATGGCAAAATTTTGTGCTGTAGCCGTAATCGCATAGCGACTATTGTCCGAAATCTTGCCATTTAAGACCGTATTGTGATGTGGATCTTGAGAACCGAAGTCAGCTAACTTTTTGTTTTGCTGTAAATCCCAGAGCACGATACCTTGTAGGGCCGAATGATAGAGTGCAAAACGGCCATCTCGGCTTAAGCTGAGGCTAGTTGCCCCCTCAGGGGCTAATACCCAGCGCTGCTGTTCTGAACCAGAAAAAAAGCAGCCGGTAAGAAGGAGAAGTGCCACAATGCAACAAGGTACGTATCTTTTGGTTTGCATTAAGTTTTAGTTCCGCTTGGTTTTGCTAAAATTGTCGGTATGACTTTATTAATTAGCCTGCTAACGTTAATTAATGAAGTCTGTATTAGTATATTGAATTTAAGCGCTTTTCATAACACAGATGGAAAGCCAAATAAAAAATGAGGCATTCCTCAGCATATGATGGAGAAATACATGAAACCTGTTCTAAAGATGTCTGTTTTGGCTGCAACAATCTTGCTTGCTGTCGGTTGCCAAGATGAAAAAGCGGCAGAAACACAGCCAGCAGAACCTGCAAAAGTAGAGCAGGTCGCAGCAGAGGCTGCGCCAGTGGCATTTGCTTCTGAAGATGATAAAGCAGCGTATGCAATTGGTGCATCTTTAGCACAATACTTAGCTGCAAACCTTGATCAGCAAAAAGAGCTGGGCTTAGAACTTAATCGTGAACAAGTATTGGCTGGTGTCAGCGATGTATTTGCGGACAAGAGCCGTTTAACACCAGAAGAAACTCAGCAAGCATTACAAGATCTTGATACGCGTGTATCTGAAATTGTTCAGCAAAAAGCCCAAGCCGATGCCGAAGTAAACATCAAGGCGGGTGATGATTACCGTGCTGAGTTTGAAAAACAAGAAGGTGTTGTTAAAACTGACTCAGGCCTACTGTACCAAGTTGAAACACAAGGTGAAGGTGATAAGCCAGCAGCAACAGACACGGTGCAAGTTCATTACAAAGGTATGTTAACTGACGGCACTGAGTTTGATAGCTCTTACAAGCGTAATCAGCCAGCAACTTTCCCATTGAATCAGGTAATTCCTGGTTGGACGGAAGGCGTACAGCTAATGCCTGTAGGTTCGAAATTCACGTTTGTTATCCCACCTGAGCTAGCATATGGCTCACAAGCGAACCCAAGTATTCCAGCAAACTCGACATTGGTTTTCGAGGTTGAATTACTAGAAATTGTTAAAGCAGAAGAGTCAGCAGAGCAAGACGCTGCAGTACAATAAAAATTGTATTTTTTAGAATTTGACGAGTAGAACTCAAAAAAAATTGAGTTGTTCAGTATTCGTCAATCGCATGAAAAACCCAGCTTTTGCTGGGTTTTTTTATTTTTTGCGCTGGATATGCAACGAGAAATGTTCTAGCTGTTGTCATTAATCTGATAAACTTGCTATCAAGATTTTAATTTTTATAACGCGCTTTATATTGGCCCTGCTGAGTAACGAGCGATAGCCCATTCTATTTATTTTCAATATTCCCTCTTGGTGGCTGAAGCTAAATACAATGGGAATGAGCAAGGAAGAAAGACTAGTGGTATCTACAGAAAACTTTGGCTCTGACGTCATGATAGAGAACGATCTGACTGAGCCGCGTGCTTTTAGTGAGCATGACTACATTATCTTACGTTCTTATGAAGCTGTCGTAGACGGACTGGCGGCATTGATTGGCCCTTTTTGTGAAATCGTGTTGCACTCTTTAGCCGACCTCAATACATCTGCGATTAAAATCGCGAATGGGGAAAATACGGGACGTAAAGTTGGGTCGCCAATTACAGACCTTGCATTGCGTATGTTACGTGATATTGAAGGGTCTGAGCGTAACTTTTCAAGGGCGTATTTTACGCGTGCGAAAGGTGGCGATTTAATGAAGTCGATCACCATTGCCATTCGTAACGGTGACGATGACATTATTGGGTTGTTGTGTATCAACGTAAACCTTGATGCGCCTTTCTCACAAATACTGCAATCATTCATGCCAACAGATGAAGCGAAACAAGCGGCATCAACCGTGAACTTTGCAAGTGACGTTGATGAACTAGTCGACCAGACAGTCGAACGAACAATTGAAGAGATCAACGCTGATAAAAACGTATCGAATAATGCCAAGAATCGTCAGATTGTCATGGAGCTATATGACAAAGGCATTTTTGATATTAAAGATGCGATAAATCGTGTTGCTGACCGCCTGAATATCTCAAAACATACGGTATATCTCTATATTCGCCAGCGTAAAACCGAGGACGGCGAAAAATGAGCTTAAACTACGTGCTGGTCATTGAAGGGCCGGCATACGGTGATCAATCAGCACGTACCGCTTATTTATTTGCCGAGGCGTTACTCGAAGAAGGGCATCGCCTGTCACGTATCTTCTTTTATCAAGACGGTGTTTACAATGGCTCATCGTTGACCGCTCCAGCCTCGGATGAATTCGATTTGGTCGCGGCATGGCAAGCATTAGCCAAGCAACATGATATTGAACTACAAACGTGTGTTGCGGCAGCATTGCGTCGGGGTGTTGTCAGTGAGCAAGAAGCAGAACAAAATCAATTATCAGGCCATAATCTTGCCACTGGTTTTGAGCAAGCAGGACTCGGTGGTTTGGCTGAAGCTATGTTAACCGCCGATCGTGTCATCCAGTTTTAGGGCAAGTACTATGAAATCTCTTGGCTTTATTTTTCGTTCTATGCCTCACGGCACCTCCGCTGGGCGTGAAGGATTAGATGCTGTATTAGCAACCTCTGCCTATAGTGAAGATATTCACGTGTTTTTTATTGGAGATGGCGTTTTCCAATTGTTAAAAACACAACAGCCAGCCAAGGTGTTATCCCGTGATTATAGTCAGACATTTAAAATGTTTGAGCTATACGATATTGAGAATGTCTATGTCTGTTCGCAATCGTTAGAAGAGCGAGGGATAACAGCGTCAGAATTGTTGATCGAGGTGATGGTTTGCGATCCCCACACATTTTCACAGCACCTTCATGGTTGCCAACGCGTTCTGACTTATTGAGGTGATTATGTTGCACATCATTTCCAGCTCTCCTTTTCAAAGCCAAATTTTCCAACAATGCTTACCACTAATTGCTCAAAATGATGCAATTTTACTGATCCAGGACGCTGTAGTCGCTGCAGTCGGAGAAAATTCGAGTCTGGATGGAATAAAAAAATCAGGCGTAAAAATTTATTTACTAGTGTCTGATTTATCTGCCAGAGGTTTAGGTGGAAGAACAAGCTTAGATGTAGAACTCATTGATTACAAAGGTTTTGTATCGTTGACGGTTGAGCATGAAACACAGATGAAATGGGGCTAAATACCCACTTCAACATTAAGAAATTGAGCTAAATTTAGGGTGTCTAAGAAATAATCATTTGATTGATCGTTGCTTACATCTTGACACCCTTGGGTGCGATGCATAAAATTTCGCGTCCTCCTGTTGTTGGGAGGCAGATTTTTCATCTTTACGAAAGTAATATTTCAGGAGCTATTTAATGGCAACTATTAACCAGTTGGTACGTAAGCCACGTGCAAAGCAAGTTGTAAAAAGCAACGTGCCTGCACTAGAAGCGTGCCCACAGAAACGTGGTGTATGTACTCGTGTATATACTACTACTCCTAAGAAACCTAACTCAGCATTACGTAAAGTATGTCGTGTTCGTCTAACAAACGGTTTCGAAGTAACATCATACATCGGCGGTGAAGGTCACAACCTTCAGGAGCACTCAGTTGTTCTTATCCGTGGTGGTCGTGTTAAAGATTTACCAGGTGTGCGTTACCACACCGTTCGTGGTGCACTTGACTGTGCTGGCGTTAACGACCGTAAGAAAGGTCGTTCTAAGTACGGTGTGAAGCGTCCTAAGTCTTAATGGATTCCGTTAAGTAAGGCCAAACACTAAAATTATTTAATTTTGAAGAAACTGTAAAGTTTTGGATAACCTGAAGACACAACGGAGATTTCCATGCCACGTCGTCGCGTAATTGGTCAGCGTAAGATCCTTCCAGATCCTAAGTTCAAATCTGAGCTGCTGGCAAAATTCGTCAACATCCTAATGGTTGACGGTAAAAAATCTACTGCAGAAAAAATTGTTTACTCTGCGCTAGAAACTATGGCTGAGCGTTCTGGTGAAGAACACTTGTCTGTATTCGAAAAAGCTCTTGAAAATGTACGTCCAGCGGTAGAAGTTAAATCTCGCCGTGTGGGTGGTTCAACTTACCAGGTGCCTGTAGAAGTACGTCCAGTACGTCGTAATGCACTAGCTATGCGTTGGTTAGTTGAAGCTGCGCGTAAGCGTGGTGAAAAATCTATGGCTCAGCGTCTAGCAGGCGAAATGCTTGATGCGGCTGACAACAAAGGTTCTGCTGTTAAGAAACGTGAAGACGTTCACCGTATGGCAGACGCGAACAAAGCGTTCGCACATTACCGCTGGTAATCACTTACCTCCAGGTAATAAAAAAATCGGCGCAGCAAGCTTTTGGCTTGCTGCGCCAAAACCATACTCTAAGGATTTCCTTAGTAAGAGGATACCGCTGTGGCACGTAAAACGCCTATCGAGCGCTACCGAAATATTGGTATTGTTGCTCACGTTGACGCCGGTAAGACAACGACTTCCGAGCGTATCCTGTTTTATACAGGCTTGTCTCACAAGATCGGTGAAGTTCACGA
This sequence comes from Photobacterium minamisatsumaniensis, assembly GCF_050336695.1. Lineage (NCBI taxonomy): Bacteria > Pseudomonadati > Pseudomonadota > Gammaproteobacteria > Vibrionales > Vibrionaceae > Photobacterium > Photobacterium minamisatsumaniensis. Next base: position 207,743 of record NZ_JAKJSI010000014.1, read on the forward strand.
CGGCGCAGCGACCATGGACTGGATGGAGCAGGAGCAAGAGCGTGGTATTACTATCACATCTGCTGCTACTACAACATTCTGGCGTGGTATGGAAGCACAGTTTCCAGAGCACCGCGTAAACATTATTGATACACCGGGACACGTTGACTTCACTATCGAAGTAGAACGTTCTCTACGTGTACTTGATGGTGCCGTTGTTGTGTTCTGTGGTTCTTCAGGCGTTGAGCCTCAGTCTGAGACTGTATGGCGTCAGGCTGATAAATATGAAGTTCCACGTATGGTTTTCGTCAACAAGATGGACCGAGCTGGTGCCGACTTCCTACGCGTAGTCGACCAAATCAAAAGCCGTCTTGGGGCGACTCCAGTACCTATTCAATTGAATATTGGTGCTGAAGAAGATTTTAATGGTGTTGTCGATCTGATCAAGATGAAGGCAATCAACTGGAATGAAAGTGATCAGGGTATGTCATTTACCTATGAAGATATTCCAGCTGATATGCAAGACTTGGCAGAGGAATGGCGCCAGAACATGGTTGAATCTGCGGCTGAAGCTTCTGAAGAGCTAATGGATAAGTACCTTGAAGAAGGCGAACTATCCGAAGCAGAGATCAAGAGCGGTCTTCGTCAGCGTACTCTAGCTAACGAAATCGTTGTTGCAACTTGTGGTTCAGCATTTAAGAACAAAGGTGTTCAAGCTGTACTTGATGCAGTCATTGAATTCCTGCCTTCGCCAACGGAAGTGAAAGCGATTCGTGGTGAAGACGAAAACGGTAACGAAGTTGAGCGCCATGCAAGCGATGATGAACCATTCTCAGCGCTAGCGTTCAAAATCGCGACCGACCCATTCGTTGGTAGCTTAACCTTCATGCGTGTTTATTCTGGGGTTGTTAATACAGGTGATTCTGTTTACAACTCTGTTAAGGAAAAACGCGAACGTTTTGGACGTATCGTTCAGATGCATTCAAACAAACGTGAAGAAGTTAAAGAAATCCGTGCAGGTGATATCGCAGCTGCAATCGGTTTGAAGCACGTAACGACAGGCGATACTCTTTGTGATCAAGATAACCGCGTTATCCTTGAGCGTATGGAGTTCCCTGAGCCCGTAATTCAAATCGCTGTTGAGCCTCGTTCTCTAGCTGACCAAGAAAAAATGGGTATTGCACTAGGTAAACTAGCGGCAGAAGATCCATCATTCCGCGTCGAAACCGACCAGGAATCTGGACAGACTCTGATTTCAGGCATGGGTGAACTTCACCTAGATATCATCGTTGACCGTATGAAGCGCGAATTTAGCGTGGAATGCAACGTGGGTAAACCTCAGGTGGCTTACCGTGAAACTATCCGTGGCAAAACGGAAGTGGAAGGTAAATTTATACGCCAATCTGGTGGCCGCGGACAATATGGTCACGTATGGCTGAAAATCGAACCTTCAGAACAAAATGAAGGCTTCGTGTTTGTGGATGAAATCGTCGGTGGTTCGGTACCGAAAGAGTACATTAGTGCTGTTTCTAAAGGTATCGAAGAACAGATGAACAATGGTGTGCTTGCTGGCTATCCTGTATTGGATGTCAAAGCAACATTGTTCGATGGTTCGTACCATGACGTTGACTCCAACGAAATGGCATTTAAGATTGCCGGTTCTATGGCTTTCAGGAAAGGCGCACTTGATGCTAACCCTGTTATCCTAGAGCCAATGATGAAAGTTGAAGTAACGACTCCAGAAGATTGGATGGGTGATGTTGTTGGTGACCTTAACCGTCGCCGAGGCATGATCGAAGGTATGGATGACGGCCCTGCGGGTCTGAAAATCATTCGTGCTCAAGTACCACTATCTGTGATGTTTGGTTACGCAACTGACCTACGATCAGCAACTCAAGGTCGTGCTTCATATTCAATGGAGTTCAGTGAATACGCTGAAATCCCAAAGAATATTGCAGATTCGATTATTGCTGAACGCGGTTAATCTTTATATCTATATTGCGTCAATTTCGGTTGACGCATAAAATAGCAACTTCGGACGCGTCCCCTAACCTAGTAGGGGGCGTATCTTAACTAGGAAGGAACACGATTGTGTCTAAAGAAAAATTTGAACGCGTAAAACCGCACGTTAACGTTGGTACTATCGGCCACGTCGATCACGGTAAAACAACTCTAACTGCAGCTATCTGTACTACTCTTGCTAAAGTATACGGCGGTGACGCTAAAGACTTCGCATCTATCGATAACGCTCCAGAAGAGCGCGAGCGTGGTATCACAATCTCTACTTCTCACGTAGAGTACGATACTCCATCTCGTCACTACGCACACGTTGACTGTCCTGGACACGCCGATTATGTTAAAAACATGATCACTGGTGCTGCTCAAATGGATGGTGGTATCCTAGTTGTTGCTGCAACTGATGGTCCTATGCCACAGACGCGTGAGCACATCCTTCTTGGTCGTCAGGTTGGTATCCCTTACATCATCGTATTCATGAACAAATGTGACATGGTTGATGATGAAGAGCTACTAGAACTAGTAGAGATGGAAGTTCGTGAACTTCTTTCTGAGTACGAYTTCCCAGGTGATGACTGCCCAGTAATCATGGGTTCTGCTCTWGGCGCKCTAAACGGCGARCAASAGTGGGAAGACAAGATTGTTGAACTAGCTGAAGCTCTAGATAACTACATCCCAGAGCCAGAGCGTGCAATCGATCTACCGTTCATYCTTCCAATCGAAGATGTATTCTCAATCCAAGGYCGTGGTACTGTTGTAACTGGTCGTGTTGAGCAAGGTATCATCAACGTTGGTGACGAAGTAGAAATCATCGGTATCAAAGAMACTACYACWACTACTTGTACTGGTGTTGAGATGTTCCGTAAGCTTCTTGACGAAGGCCGTGCTGGTGAGAACGTTGGTGTTCTTCTACGTGGTACTAAGCGTGACGAAGTTGAGCGTGGCCAAGTTCTTGCTAAGCCAGGTTCAATCACTCCACACACTACTTTCACTTCAGAAATCTATGTTCTTTCTAAAGATGAAGGCGGTCGTCACACTCCTTTCTTCAAAGGTTACCGTCCACAGTTCTACTTCCGTACAACTGACGTAACAGGTACTATCGAACTACCTGAAGGCGTAGAAATGGTAATGCCTGGTG
>NZ_JAKJSI010000050.1:0-58124 GCF_050336695.1 Photobacterium minamisatsumaniensis
CTCTATTGAAGCTGAATGCAACCTGAATATATAATCTACAAAAATAAAACACTGAACAATTGCCTACTTACTACTTTAGTGGTGGTTATTATTTATGGGACTATATGAAAAGACTATTTAAAACAACCATATTAATATTAAGTATATTAATTTCAGGGTGTGGCGGTGGAAGTGGTGGATCAAATGAGGATGTTACAAAGCCAGTGCACCAAGACAAACAAGAGCGTGTTACGTTATCTGCCAATGACCTTTCTCTTACATTTTCAGAGTATGGTATCGCTTATCCGCAAGTTTCAGATTTCTATGGCATTCTTACCTACCAAATTGCTGATGGTGCGGCTGAGGATGTCGTTTGGGTTGACCCTTACACTGGTGAGATGAGGCTCCTTGCCGCGGGTGAAACACAAGTTTTGGTTGAAGATAAAAGTAGTTATTATCGGACTTCTTCAACGATATTTACCGTAACTGTTGATCAAACTGATAATAGTGATTTCAATGTATCGACTGTTGATTTGCCAACGATTGAAAGTAATAAGATGTTTTTGCCAATTCAAGGGAACAAAGGTGAGTTAAGCTACACTTTTGAGCCTGAAGGCATGGTGAATTTTGATGAAGAAACCGGTCATATTTGGTCAACAGGTACTCCTGGCGAAGTCGAGGTTACGGTAATAGATAGTGGAGATCGTAACTATCGTTCGAAAAGTGTCACGGCACTTTTAGCGATTGATGCTGTTGATCCCAATACTTTGATGTATTCCTATATCGATCGAACCTTTAAAGAAGGGATGACATTAAGCCCAATAAAGGTTAGTGGTACAGATAGCGGTACATACTATTTTGAGCTTGATGACAAAGATAGCGATGTGCTCACCATTGGTGAAACGAATGGTTTAATGACAGTAAATAAAACCGGTGCTGTTCGAATTAAAGTGACTCAGCAATTGGGTGCTGAATATGGTGATGTAGAGCAAACGGCTTACTTTACTGTTCAGATTATGAAAGGGGAGCGACCTGAACTAAGTATTGCCGATAGTGAGTTAGCTTACCTTAAAGACTTTCTTTATCAACCCGCAGTGAATAACAACATTGCAGCAGTACGATTTGAGGTTATCTATGGGGAAAATGTTGTAAAAGTTGACGAACAAACAGGGCTTGTACGTATTATTAATGCTGGATATGCAGAGTTAAAAGCAACAGATGATCAAAACGATAATTACTATCCGAGTGAGAAGTGGTTTTCGATCACCGTTGTACCTGCTGTCCACCCTGGGTTAAAAAATCAAACAGATACGTATACCTATAGTGAAGGGTTGATTGTTACACCTGAGATGGAAGGCCAGCTAGGTAGACTTGCTATAACCGGTGATACTGATGTTCTTTCCTTATCAGGCAATAAATTTACGGTGTTGAAAGCGGGTACTGCCAACTTATCTGTTTATGATGATGGTGGTGATAATTATCTAGCATCGTCTCCGACATCACTAAAAGTAACCGTCTTAAAAGCTGCGCACCCTGATTTTACTGCTGAAGACATTACAACCACATATTTCCCAGATTATTGCGTTCAAGCCAATATAAGCGGGACTGTGGGGGCAATAAATGTCACTCCTATTACATCATCTGATAATGAGATTGCTGAATATAATGCAGCCGACCAGTGTTTTATGGTTAAACGCAGCGGAACAGCGAGTTTTGACGTTGTTCGTGCAGAGAGCGAAAATTATCAAGCATCTAGCTCCAAGCGATTGAATGTTATTATTAACCCTGCTGATTCGCGTTTGCATGCTAATGGGAATGTGTACCGTCCATATTCAGAAGAAGAAACCATAATTCAACCACCAACAATCGGTGGGGGGACTGGACATCTGAGTTTTGATATCGTGGATGATCAAAGTGATTCGAATGTCATTACCATTGATCGCCTTACAGGTGAAATGACATTAGTAAATGTTGGTAGTGCAATTGTTCAAGTAACAGATGCTGGTAATGAGCAATATGAACCAGCATCTACGCATTTTACTGTCACAATTGATAAAGCCTACAATCCTGTATTGGTATCATATCCGCATACAGAATACTTGGTAGGTGGCGTGATTTCCCCTGTAATTGAAGATGCAAAAGGTCAGATAAGTTATAGACTACAGAATGTGCAGACTTCGCCTGTTACTTTGGATGTAAATGGTGCGCTTAATATTCGCTCTACTGGTGAGTTTACTGTTGAAGTCACTGCTGAGGAAACAGCTCACTATAAGCAGAGAACATTTGAAGTGAGTGCTTTCGTTCGAAAAACTGAGCGCCCTGAGGTAGAGATTGTAAGGGCTGCTTATGCGTATGAACCGTTTAAAAAAGTGATACTCGATTACTCTGAATCATATGGCTCTCGTACCTATAGTACTTATGATAATGGTGATATCGCTGTGAACCCTAATACAGGTGAATTCACCATATTAGACTACCTTGCAGTGCAGAAGTCAGATATTTATATAACTGAAGAGCAGAGTGAACTCTATTACGATTTACCGTTAGCGCTTGCAGGCGTTGTGAAAATAACACCGCCTGTAGAAGGCAGTGCAACACGCGATCTCACATTGACACCTGTCTTTAGGCCTGTAGAAAGTTCGGTGGATTACGTTAAGCGCCCGTATGAAAAAACGGCGATTAGTTTTGCTGGTACAAAGGTACTACAACCAACGGATGAAGAACTACAAAAGTATGGCAAAGGGATTGCTCTCTCTGTAGGCATGCAGTCAGTGGATAATGTGTCTGATATTGGACGAAAGATTGATGCAGATGTTCGGGTTTATGTTCAGCGTTATGAAGGTTGCTCTACATCAGTAAATACTGCGAATCTACCCAACCTAGGGAAAGAGAAGAAAGCATCTTCATTCGACACGGGTGACTATTGTTCATTGGGCCGCCCAACAAGTCGATTTATTACCTATACAGTGGTTGATAAGTCAGCTTTAGATAAGTTTTCTTTCTATGATGGCGAGTGGGAAACAAGACAGCCATTTGTGACTTATCGTACATCGGAAGACTATGCTTCAAGTCACTCACAAAGTGATGTTACGCCCACTGAGCTACTTGAATGGGATCGTATTGAGCTAAAAATGACTAAAGACTAAATTAACCCACCATTTTTTGAGGCAGCCACCATATCGGTGGCTGTTTTTTTTATCTTAAAAAAGACATATATAACCACGAGGCATCGTTGAGAGGGCTTAATAGCTAATATAACCTCAGATCGGTTTAAGCCATCGCCATCAACCCTGATTTCTCAGTGTTTGTGATGTTTAGTGATGGCTTTTCTGGTTTCAAACAATAAGCAATTAGCCCTCCGAGCAAGTTCAACATAAATCCATGTAAACTCCTGTGCCGAGAGTGCTCTATCTGAGAGATGTTTTTCAACTGGTCATTAATGGTTTCTATGATGAACCGTTTTGACAGCATTGCTCTATCCCAAGCGGCTAACACCTTAGGTTTCATGTTCTTACGATGAGTCGTAATTAGGGTTATACCCTCTTCTTTTAAATCTTCAGTCAGTGCTTTACTGATATAACCTTTATCAGCATAAAGCTTATTGAGTAGCCCTTTTGATAACTCTCGAACGGGCTTTCGGTCATCAGTGTTCGCGGGGGTTAGCTTGGCGGCAACAATATCACCAAGATGATTGGTTATAATGTGAAGTTTAAAACCATAGAACCAGCCCATGGTGCCTTTACCTCGTGCTGCGGTTTCTTTAAACACCTTGTGACGTGGAATGCGTAGGTTATGGCATACCTTAATACTTGTAGAATCAATAAATTCAATGCCTGTCGGCTCTCCTTTGACATATGTAAAGAAGGAGCTCAATGGAATAAGTACTGATGGCATCACTTCAAGAAAGCGGGTGTAACTGAGTAATGTGGGAAAGTCTTTTTTATAATGCCGATGAATAAGACCAAGGTAAAAGTTTTTGAAATCACGTTGATGGGACATATGGAAGGCAATAATGATGGTCATTATTTCACTTTCAGACATCCGGCCTTTACGGTTGCGCTTACGTTCACCACTTTCCAGTTGCATTTTTTGCCACTGAGGTAGGAAAACCTTACAAAAAGTCATCGACATGGCAAAATAAGTCTACTAATTTATCCATAGCTGGTTCCTAAGTGATGAGTCCTTCTTGGTCGAAAGATCTGATCACTGAACCAGCTTTTAGTTCCCTTCTATTTTTATCCCGAGTTCAGGTTAATATATGTTCATTTCTGTATTACCGAGTGTTTTTGTTTTCATCTTTTGCCTCTGATGTTTAATTTCCCGGTTAAATTTTCTTGTTAAACTAGAGGGAAGCTTAAAACTTAGAGTGTGCTCTAAGTCAATGCAATAAAGTGAATAAATTAGATCAAGCTCATATTTATATTTAATATTGTTAGTTATCGATATTAGCATTGATATTGCTGTTGACTCTGTCCTAGGGGGGATAGTTTAAAGTATGTGAAATTTTATTTTATAGAGTATGTTATGAATAATGAAAAGCGTCACTTTCTGGTCATCGCTGCTACATCAAGAGGAGCACGGATCTTCATCAAAAATGCCTTAAGGCAAGGTCATAGCGTAACTGCAATGTGTAGAGCGAATAGTGATGATGATGCATTAAAGCGAATGAATGAAATACTTAAAACCACGAAACTAACAGAAAGTAAAATTATACCGTCTGAAAAGAAAGGTGAATTAAAAGCGACTAATATAAGTATATTAAACGCAGGTTCTTACAAGACTATTCTTACGCAAGATAGCACTATTGATGCTGTCTGTTGCTTTGTTGGTGTTACGAAGTTCAAAGATATGTTGAGTACTCGCTATTGTGTTTACACCGATACTATTAGCGCGCTTATTGAAGGGATGAAGAAAAGCCGATGGGTAGAGACGTTCTACCATAGCTCTGTCGGTACTGAAGGTATTCCTGGTGGATCTATCACGGCTTGGCCTGCTAACTACAATGTAATCGCAAACATTATTCCCCATATCTTTCCTGTTTATCGAAATGTGACTGAAAGTGAAAGCCTTCTCGGCCATGCTGCGAATGATGGCCTGAAGTTTGTTGTTTTTAGGCCTGCAGCATTGAATGACGCCCCAGCAAAAAGAAACTACGGCTATAGCTTTGATATTACAGGATTAAACAAAGATGATTTTCCTCTCAAGCATGCCAAAATAAGCATAAGCCGAGAAGATGTTGCAGAAGAAATTTTAAGGGTCGCAACGCTCTCAGAAATTGAAAGGAAAAAATGGCACGGTCATGGCGTTTATCTTGTTGATAAGAAGGTAAGTTGAAACAAGCGTTTATTTAAAAAAGATAGCGTTGAACAAACCATCGATGTCCTCTATCGCTAATAATATAGGGTGATTTGAGGGGGGAGTATAATAATCGAGTCTAGAAAATCATGGTATGGTCAATAAGTAAACGATTATTACGATAAACTAGCACGATTTCCGCAACAAACTCCCCTTGAACTTTGGTAAATGATTGCTTCCATATAAAGGCAACAGAGTCTGGACGCCTGAAAATAGCGACAGGCTCTCGATGAGTGAAAAAGCCTTTTTCTTGCTGATATTGCTTACAAATCATGTCGAAGTACTCTGGCGAAACAATCTCACGCATGCGTTGGGTAAAATCGTGAACATGTTTTGCATGATTGATTTCCGTCGATCCTTCTATCAGGTTATCCATTAGTGGGTTAGCGATATCCCACAGCGCGGTATCTGACATCGTTTCAAAATTCATTGTTATTTAATCCTTGTTGAATATCTTAATTTCCATCGTCGCTAGCAGCTGCTTGTAATTAGATGATGGTGTTGATGATATCAGAGATTGTGAAACAGAAGTTAGCTACGTCTTAACGGAAATAGCAATGCCATACCCCATGATAAAGTCCACGATGAACCTCGGGCTATTCATATCGATCTAGTGATGTAGATCCTTGATTTAATCATTGTTTGTATATTTCTTGTGATCAGTATACAAATTCTTAACAAGTTAAGTTGTCGCTCATAAGATTGTAGGACAATCTATAAATGTGTAGTTCAATGTAAGAGGCGAGCCTCTTCAATATTATTTAGTGAGTCTAGGAGTGACTTTCATGAACAAGCTTCACATAAAGGATATCCCTCTACCGTATTTTATGATTTTTCTGGCAATTAGCTGTAGTGCCGCTTTGTTAGGAAAACTGCCCAGTGGGTTAGTTGGAGGCTTTGCGATAATGATGTCGCTGGGCTATCTATTTGAACATGTAGGAGACCGTACACCCATAGTGAAAGACTACTTGGGTGGTGGTCCAATCGTATGCATGTTTTTAAGCGCAGCCTTGGTGTATTGGGGCATTATGCCTGACACCACTAAAGTCGTAATTGATGACTTTATGAAAGGGGGGGGCTTTCTAACTTTCTACATTGCATCGTTGGTTGTTGGGTCGATTTTAGGTATTGATTCAAAGTTACTCATTAAAGCGGGTGTACGCTTTGCCGTGCCTGTAGTAATGGGCTTACTGTTTGCCGTATTGCTATGCGGAATGGTGGCAATGCTTATTGGATATGGTGCGGGTAATGGTGTGGCCTTTATAACCTATCCAATCATGGGAGGCGGCCTAGGTGCTGGTGCTTTACCCATTGCTGAAATTTTTAATAATGCCATAGCAATGGAAACAGATGAAATTTTGTCACTACTGATCCCTGCAATGGCGTTAGGTAATGTAGCCTCGATTGTTGCGGGTGGAATGTTATACCGCTTAGGCAACAGGCATCCATCGCTTACTGGTAATGGTCAACTTATGGTGTCTCAGCAGAATGATGACGTCAAAAGTGAGGATCGGGAATTAAGCTTTAGAACATTAGCTATTGGGATATTTACCGCTTGCTCATTGTTACTGGTTGGGCGGTTACTGAACTTGATTATTCCGGGTGTCCACTATTACGCTTTGATGATCATTACCGTTGCGATTCTTAAAGTGGGTAATTTCTTCCCTAAATTGATCGAAGATGCTTGTGCTACTTGGTTTTCATTCATGGCGAAATACCTGACAACGCCTCTGCTTGTGGGTGTCGGTGTTACTTATACCGATTTGGGAATGGTCATTAACGCTGTAACATTTGAAAACGTACTGTTAGTTATCTCGGTTATCGTAGGGGCGATTGTCGGCGCAGGTATTGGCGGTCGATTGGTCGGTTTCTACTTTATCGAGTCATCACTCTGTGCGGGTTTATGTATGGCGAATATGGGCGGTACTGGTGATATAGCAGTATTGTCGGCTGCACGCCGTATGGAACTTATTCCTTTCGCACAAATATCATCTCGAATTGGTGGCGCAATGATCCTCGTGATTGTTGGCGTGACAGTACCCTTCCTGTTTTAGCGTATTTGCAGGGAGCGATGCTCCCTGCCTATAAGGAGTTCGGCATGCAGCCACTTTTTCTTCGAACTTTAAATACTGAGCAAGACTTTAGCGATGCCGCCGCATTACTTGAATGCGAAGCACTATTACCGATAGACAGTCCAGACATCGCCGTTGGATTTTTTGATGGAGTAAAGATGGTGGCTGTTGGTCATCGTCGAAGAGAGCTGATATTGGGTATCTGTATCGCGAAGGCATACCGAGGCCAGCAATTACTTGGCCGCTTGATAACTGAATTACTCAAGTCCGCCATCGATGCAGGGTACGATCAAATGTTCCTGTTTAGTAAACCTGAAAATCGTCAGTTTGAGCAGTTGGGTTTTAGCTGTGTGGCAAATAGTGACAAAGCCTCGATGTTTGAATACGGCTGGCCTGATATTGGCTATTGGCTTGAGGGTTTGCAGCAGCAATTTTCTATGAGTGATAGAAATCTAGCAGTCCTGAGATTACGAATCGCCGATTTTTGTCCAGCGCTTTTCAGTGTTGTCGAGCAAGCTGCCGCCAGCAGTGAGCAACTGCTAGTGTTGGCTGAGGGGGAATTGACAGACACTCACCAATATCAACAATTGAAGCAAGCTTGTGATGGTTTGCCTAATTGCCAACTAATAGCACCTTCAGCGTATGTTCTCAGTGCCGATTTATTTCCGGATTACTTCTGTGGTATCGAAAATCACGCTTTGGCACATAGCCAGCTTGCTGCTGCTGTTTTTGCTGAACGAATTGTACCCGCTCTGAACGTCAAAAAAGTGTTTGTTATAGAAGGTATGGCGGGCGAGTCGATGCAGGAATACCAACATGCTTTATCCAACTACTCAGTACCGCTTCACCCCATAGCAGCTAAGGCTTTATCTGTTAGAGGTTCTGAGTAAAAAGGAGAGAGAGCATGGAAGAATTAAACACAACTCAACGTTCAGCAAGTACTGAGTTCAATGCCCAGGCGTGGCATATATCGAGTTTGCTTCATCAAGGTGTATTGCACGAAGTTGCGTGTAGTAACAAGCCTGGTTTGGTTTGCCCAGAGAGCCAAGGTGCCCACGATGACATGAATTTTCATAGTTTTATCTCTGGCTCCACTGCAATGCTGCCGGCATTTTACCAAGCGGCACAAATCGGTCAGCAAGCTCAAGTATGTGACCGCAGTTTGTTCGAGACCTTGAGACAACACGGTCCGGTCTGGGAACAGGGATTAATGCTCGCGACAAGAGGGGTGAACACTCATCGCGGGATGTTATTTGTTGGAAGCCTCGCCGCTGCGGCAGCTGCTCAAAAATCAGTAAATAATAGAAAAATTTATGCGCTAGATATTGCAGAAGGTATTTCTGATATGACTTCAGGACTCTGTGAACGCGAGTTGCACAATAACCCTGAACCCCGCAGCTACGGTGAGCGTTTATATAAGCAATATGGCGTTAAGGGGATCCGTGGCGAAGTGGAAGGCGGTTTGCCCTCGGTCATTTATCACGCCCTCCCGGCTTTGCAGGTCGGATTAATGCAAAGCGGTAATCTTGAGCGTAGTTTGCAACATACTTTGTTAAGCCTAATAGCAAAAGTTGAAGATACAACAGTACTTCACCGAGGCGGTATTGAAGGGTTACGTTGGCTGCAACAGCAAGCTCAGAATGTTCTATCGGAAGGTTCGGTTTTTAGCCCAAGTGGACTGGAAAGTTATAACTTATTGATACAGCAGTGTTTAGCTCGTCGTCTTAGCCCAGGCGGCTGCGCAGACCTACTTGCTTTGAGTAGTGCTATTTATCTTATGGAGCATCAGGCTTGGCCTGACGGCGTTATATAAAGGAATTTAAAATGAAATTAGTGCAATCAGCAATGGTTGGCTCATTGGAGTCAAACGATTGTTTAGTTTCGGTTTACCCCGCAAGAAATCAAGTTGATATCGCAGTCGAAAGTATCGTATTTGCTCAATTTGGAGAGGCGATAAAATCGACAGTATATAGTGTATGTACTGAGTTTGGTGTTAGCGCGGCCCGAATAAAAATACAAGATAAAGGCGCGTTAGACTGCGTTATAAGGGCGCGAGTTGAAGCGGCAATTCTTCGGGCTGGAGGTGATCATGTTTAAACGGAAAACGGTGTTATTTGTGCCAGGCAACACGCCAGCAATGCTGATCAGTGCGCCAGTACTTGGAGCTGATTCTGTCATTTTTGATCTTGAAGATGGGGTTAGCCACAGCGAGAAAGATGCAGCCAGAATTTTGGTTCGCGAAGCCTATCGAACGTTAGAATGTGGAGGTTTAGAGCGTATAGCCCGAATCAATGGCCTTGATACACCGTTTTGGCAAGACGATCTCCGGGCTGTGGTTTCCGCTGGGATCGACACGGTCTTATTACCTAAGTGCGATAGTCGTCAAGTGGTTGAACAACTCAGCGAAGCTCTTCTCGGAGAAGAGCAGCGTTTAGGATTAGCGCTAAATTCAATACAAATATTACCCATTATTGAAAGTGCACTCGCCGTTGAAAATGCATTTCAGATAGCGTGCAGTGACCCTAGGGTGACAGGTTTACTGTTGGGGGCGGAAGATTTAGCGGCAGATTTAATGGCTAAACGCAGTTTAAGCGGTGAGGAGATTGCTTATGCACGTGGCCGTGTGGTGAATGCGGCAAGAGCTGCCGGTATTGATGCTATCGATACGCCATTTACTGTTATTGATGATTTAGACAACCTACGACAGGACGCTGAGCTGGCGAAACAAATGGGCTTTACCGGAAAAGCCCTGATATCACCGTTACATACTCGAGTTGTTAATCAGGTCTTTGCTCCTTCAGAGCAGGAGTTAGGCTGGGCAAAGCGTATCGTTATCGCAATGAAACAAGCTGAGCATGATAAGAAAGGCGCGTTTTCCGTTGATGGAGCCATGGTTGACGGGCCTATTGTGAAGCGTGCTCTACGTATATTAAATAGCGTTGAAAATGCAGAAAGGACCTCACAATGCATGAAAAATTAATTTCCTCCCTTCGTGAAGCCATTCTAGCTAGCCGCTTGGAAGATGGCATGACGATCTCTTTTCACCATCACCTACGTAATGGCGATTATGTGGTTGAATTAGTGATGAAAGAAATCGCGGCTTTAGGGATCAAAGATTTAAAAGTAGCTTTAAGCTCAGTGTTTAGTGCTCACCATGTATTAGTTGAGATGGCTCAGCAAGGTGTGGTGACAGGACTTGATACTAACTATATCAGCGGTCCAATGGCGCAAGCAGTCTCACAAGGAGTACTGAGCAAACCAGTAATGTTCCGTACTCATGGGGGGCGTCCCCGTGCAATAGAGTCGGGTGAGTTAGTCATAGACGTTGCCTTTATTGCCACACCAACGGTTGATATTCATGGTAATGCATCGGGGGCGCAGGGACCTTCTGCTTGTGGTTCTTTAGGGTATCCACAAGCAGATGCCGAGCATGCCAAATACGTAGTGGCAATAACGGATAATCTACTTGATCACGCCTTAGAACATATATCGTTATCGCATACTAATATTGATTTTGTGGTCGAAGTTGACCGTATTGGCGATCCAGCAGGTATTGTGTCTGGTACCACACAAGTTACTCGAGACCCTGTAGGGTTAGTTATTGCTGAATACGCAGCAAAAAGTATAGAAGCCGTTGGGTTGCTTAAAGATGGATTTAATTTTCAGACAGGGGCCGGAGGCGCCTCGCTAGCAGCTGCCAGTTTTGTTCGAGAGCGCATGCAGCAGCTTCAGGTGCAAGGGGGCTATTTACTCGGTGGTATAACAGGCTATTTTGTCGATATGTTGGAAGAAGGGCTATTCCAAGACATTTATGATGTTCAGTGTTTTGATTTAGCGGCAGTAAACTCGTTGGCTAAGAATATTCGCCATCATGAAATTACGGCCTCCCAATATGCTAACCCACAACGTAAGTCTTGCTTTACTGCAGGGTTAAGCGCAGTACTGCTAGGGGCAACTGAGATTGATGCAGATTTTAATGTCAACGTTCATACCGATTCGAATGGCATCCTTATCGGCGGCTCCGGAGGGCATAGTGACGCTGCCGCAGGTGCAGACTTGACGATTATTGTCGCACCATTATTACGCGCTCGTTTACCTATCGTTGTCGATAAAGTATCGGTGATCAGTACACCAGGCCACACTGTCGACCTGCTGATTACAGAGTATGGAATTACTCCTAACCCTCGTCGTCCTGAACTAGCAATGATGTGCCGTGATGCAGGTCTGCCAGTATTTACGATGCAGGAATTACGTAAAAAAGCCGTGATGATTGCAGGAGAGCCTGAACTACGCAAACAGGGGCAGCAGCATATTGCTACGGTCGAGTACCGTGATGGCTCTATCCTTGATCAGATTTACCGCTAAATCAAAGCCGGTAAACGCGTGTTTACCGGCATCTTTGGAGAATGCATGAATCAAGAAAAAAGAATTGTCTCAGCTATTTTAGACGCCCGAGAACAGCGTTGGAATAAACGTTTATCCTTAGCTAAGCGTTATAATTCCTGTGTTATTTGTTTAGCGCTAAATATTCCGGGCACAAATAAAAACCCACCCCAAAGCCAATTGGCGCTGCAACGTTTATCTCAGCAGTTTGAAGCTAAATTAGAGAGTGAAAATATTGAGGTAACAGCCAAAGTAGAAGCGGATTCTGTTGATGGAAACTACATTATGTGGGTAGTTTCTTCGCCCAGCGCAAAGTTGAAACGAATGACTGTTGAGATTGAACAGCACGACCCCTTAGGGCGTCTGGCGGACTTTGATTTGATAAACAGTAAAGGTATTACTGTTGGTCGAAGTGAGCTTAATTTATCACCAAGATGTTGCATATTGTGTGAGCAAATGGCGGCAGTTTGCGTTCGTAACCGTAATCATAGTTTTGATGAGGTTTGGGACGCGATAACGAATAAACTAAATCAGGTTGCTATCTAATCCCATCGCGATATATTAGTTGCTAAAAAGTGACTATTTAAAAAGGGGTTAGGGTGGTTGCAGAACAAAAATCGACTCGCTTACAGGCGTTAGTAGCCGATTTGGAATTGCGAATATTTTCCGGAGAGTTTGAGCCCGGTGAACACCTCAAAGAAGTTCGCTTTACTCAAGAACTTGGCCATAGTAGAGGGTTGATCCGAGAAGCATTCAAGTTACTTGAGCAGACGGGTGTGGTACAAGTTGTGCCTCATAAAGGGGTATTTGTACGTGACTATAGCCTTACCGAAACCCTTGAGATGTTTGATTTAAGGGCGCACTTAGCACTAATGGCGGTTAAGCAGGCTACATTAAATATAAGCCCAAAAATCGCTCAAGAGTTAAAGCGAAAAAATCAGGAGATGATCGAATCTTTTAATAACGATCGTCCTGGTGATGCTATGCAGCAAAACTGGGATTTCCACCGAGCTATTTACTCACTATGTGATAATTCATTGTTAGTCGAATTATTAGATGACCTAAATAAAAAGCAAACACTTAGTTGTTTACGTAGCTTCAAGGTAAGTACTTCAGTCAATGACTCGACGGATGAACACTGCCAGATTATCGATTATTTAGTTGATGGTGATTGTGAGCGAGCTGCCAAAGCAATGCATGATCATATTTTGCAAGGTAAGCATCGATTTATGAGTTTGTTGCAGCAATTAAATAAAGAAAAAGAATAGTTAAGTTGTTCTTTTTTGTAAGTGCAGCTTCTGTAAATCATGACTAAAACTATTGTATTAGCAATGTATACAGTCAGAATGGTGTAGCCTTCTGACTGCAATAGACCATTTCAGGAACGTCATTGCTTTATGCTATTAGCATACTCATTCTTAGCGGTGGATCTGTTTGTAAGTATTTAAAAACTCACGTTTTTCACTTATGTAGTGACAATGACTACAAACAAAATCGTCGGTTAGAATACCCAATTGCTTCTGCTTACCTATATCTTCACACTCACATATCGGGCAAGCAGCTAGTTTTACCTTTTTCATGATTACTCCTTTAAACAATGAATAAAACTAATTGGAATCAGTGCATCAAAATCACAAACAAGTCATGTTACCTAACGGGTTGGTGAATACGCATTGTATGTATTTTAACCAGATTAAGGCTAGCTGTCATACTCTAAGCTCTTAGGGTATAAAGCTAAGTTAAACAAAATTGATTCTGATCAATTGAATAGCGAGTAAAAGGAATAGGTAAATTGATTAAAGGAGAGGTTTAATCAAAGTGTGAGGTTATGTGCTGCTTCCTTGCAGCTTAATTATATCCGTTCTACACGTCATGTAGTTGATACAAAAGCCGTGTGATTAAACGACTTTTAGAATATGGATAATGATGTAATAGCGGCTAAATTTTATAGTTCTTAAGCTGTTATCCTAACTTTTCAATGAATGCCTCTATTTAATGACATTATGAGTAATACAGATAAATGTATATAGGTCATTATACGACAATATTGAGTTGAATTATCAACTGGGAAATACGTGCTTAGACAGGCTGGTGGAGGATGAAAAGAGTGATAATAGGTGAATAATAAAAAGGTAGCTCGTTAGCTACCTTTTAGCGATTAGTCAGCAATGTCTTATGCTTTTTTTAAATCTTGAGCTGGGTAAGTAAGCTTTTTATCGCCCGCTTTCACGTGTACGTAAAAATCACCACCACTCGTGCCTGTAACAACCATTTGGCCTAAATCAACCCCTTTAGTTGCTACGACTAGATCATCAACTGCAAACATTTATATACCTTGAATATGAGAGAATAGAGAATGACAAATCTCAACATCAGTATTAAATCAGGTATTCAGTTTACGGACTAATCGGGTTATGAATCGTGTTGATTCAATTTTCTTCTGAAGGCTTTATCGACGTTGGCAAGAGGTGCACCCACGGCAAGCAGATCGCGTGTGCTTATCGAGTTGGCTTCGCTGTATTTTACAATAGGCATTTTTAAGAGCTCGTCGACCTGAAAACCAATCATCAGGCTTTTCAAGGATCAAATACCCATTAAAGCGTTTTACTAACTCAGTACGATGCTCATTGATAAAGCGGCTATCAAAGCCAATATCAAAATAATCGAGAGCTTGCTCAATTGACGTGAAACTGGCGATAGTTTGTTGAATGTCGGTTTGGCTCATAATCTAAATAGATAGCAGTGTTTTGACCATTTTATGAAAGTGCGGCTTTGCGATTATTGACATAGCACGTGTTTTACACGATTACCGCGTTGCTAACACGATAACGGTAAGGCGATACCTGCTTTCTTCATCATTGAAGTATAAGGTTGGGCTAGTTATTCTGGATAAAGGCTAAATCAAGTTGCAAGCGATATCGTTAGCCGCTTGCTTGGTTGAATTTAAAAGGTGGTTCGTTTCTATTATGCAGTCACTCACGTTACCTATGGCAAGAAAGCTCGCTTTGTTATCACAAGGTTTACCAGCGAAGCCTCAACGAGGTAATGCACTGTCTGAAACCTTGGCCTCGATAATACAGCTAGGGTATGTACAGATTGATACTATCGCAACGGTGCAAAGGGCTCACCATCATACACTTTGGAGCCGTAACCCCGGTTATAAAACATCATTGCTTAATCAACTAGTGGCAGATAAATCGGTTTTTGAATATTGGTCACACGCCGCTGCATACCTTCCCATGCAAGATTACCGATATAGCTTGCCACGTAAATTAGCACTAAAAGAAGGTAAGCAAAATCACTGGTTTCAGCGTGATCATAAGTTGATGCGTGATGTATTAAAGCGTATTGAGGATGAAGGGCCATTGATGGCAAAAGATTTTACGTCTGAAAGTAAAAAGAGTAATGGTTGGGGCAGTAAACCAACCAAGCAAGCATTAGAAAACTTATACATGCAGGGTGATTTGATGATTGCCGATCGTAAGCATTTTCATAAGGTATATGATCTTACTGAACGGGTACTACCAAACAACATTGATGTATCGGTGCCGACAGAGAAAGAATATGCACATTTTTTGGTGTTACGCTATTTACGTGCTCATGGCTTTGGTGATTTGTCGGAAATTTCATATTTACTCAAAGGTGTTAAACCCCTCGTCAAAGCCGCCATTAATGAATTGTGTGGAAGCGATAAAGTCGTGCAATTTAAAATGAATGACAAGGTTTATTACACATATACAGGGGCATTCGAAAGGCTTAACGAACGCTTAAACCGCCAAAAAGCGAAGATATTATCCCCGTTTGATAACCTCTTGATTCAGCGTAAACGAGCACAAGCTGTGTTTAATTTTGATTACCTGCTGGAATGTTACTTACCTGCAGCCAAACGTCAGTATGGTTACTTTTGTCTACCCATTTTATGGGATGGGAAGCTCGTCGCCCGAGCAGATTGTAAAGCAGACAAACACAGTTCGACATTGCAGGTGCTTAATCTTTTCTTAGAATCGACATTAAGAAAAAAAGAACCATTTTTCACCGCTTTAGAAGACGAACTCTCGGCGTTTGCTCAATTTAATCAATGCGATAAATATCAGATCCAACGGATTGTTTAGAGGCGTTCTGCAGCAGTAAATACGCCGATGCCTTTATTCGACATCAAGTAACGATATAACCCACTTTTGCAGTTGGTCGTCATTGTAGCGAGGATGCCAAGCTGCGATAACATCAAAACTATCAGGTGATTTTTCTAGTGGAATTTCAACAATGTCTAACCCTTTAATCGCTCTCGATGGTAGAAAAGCAATCGAGTCGGTTGTTTCAAGATACATAGGGACAATAGAGAAGCAGGGTGCTGATACCACAATGTTTCGCTTCAAACCAAATGTCGAGAACCAATCATCAATCGAGCCCTTAAAGTTTGGGCGAGATGGTGAAGCAATGATCGTTGGGTAATTGGCAATATCAGCCAATGAAGGCGTGGTTTGCGATATAGATGCACTTACTGATGCAACGCAGACATGGTGCTCTTCAAACAGTTTTATTATTGGATAACTATTTGGGATGTAATCGGGGAAGGCAATGGCTAAATGGACTTTACCGCTTTGCATCAGTTCATGAAGGCTATCGATTTCAAAGTCTCTGACGATGAGTTTTAAATTCGGCGATTGTACCCTTAGTTTTGCAATCAAGGCTGGCAAAACAACCTGTTGAGCATAATCGGTGGCTGCAATCACGAAAGTACCGCTAACTTTTTCGGGCTCAAACGTTGTTGGTGACAACAGTGTATTGAAATCAATAAGTAACTTATCAACTCTGATGGATAACTCCTGAGCAAATGGTGTGGGAACAAAACCGTTGGTTTTTCTAATAAACAACCTGTCATCAAACACGTCCCTGAGCTTTTTAAGGTGCTCGCTCACAGCTTGTTGTGTTAATCCAAGTTGATTAGCGGCTTTCGAGGCATTTTCTTCACGTATCAACGCTTGGAAAACCCTCAGTTGTTTCATGTCTAATCGGTCTAATTTACTCATTATCCATCACTACTTTGATACCTGCATTGTTAGCTAAACAGCTTAACAATAAAAACTTGTATCACTAACAAATAATGATTGTTTCTTTTTGTTAGGCTGAATGACTAAGATTCTTCCATCAAGTTAATTCAGCGGTTGGAGAGAAAAATGAAAACAGTAATTTTAATTGGTGCTCTAGGTAAAATGGGTCAAGCAGCACTTTCAGGCCTTGGTAATCATAAGGTTATTACCGCTGGTCGTTCTGGTGATGTAGACCACATTGTTGATATTACCGACGAAAAATCCATTGAAGCGCTGTACGAAAAAGTAGGGCACTTTGATGCTGTTGTTAATACCGTTGGCGTTTGTGAATACGCTGATTTTACCGAGATGACAGAAGCGCAATGGATGACAACAGTCATGAGCAAAATGATGGGGCAAATTAACTTAGTTCGCATTGGTCAAAAGTACATTGCCGATGGTGGTTCGTTTACGCTAATCAGTGGCATTTTGAATATTAAGCCAATACCGTTCGCCATTGCTGATGCAACAACAAGCGGTGCGATTGATACCTTCGTTAAATGTGTTGCTTATGAAATGCCAAGAAACACTCGAATCAATGTGGTAAACCCAACGGTTCTAGCAGAAGCGTGGGATGTTTACGGCGACATGATGCCTGGATTTGAGCCTGTATCGAGTACGCTAGTTGGTAAAGCCTTTGAGCGTTCGGTTGATGGCTTTATTACGGGTGAAGTTATTGTTGTAGACGCTTAATCGTAGGCGAAGTGAGCCCTAACATGTGTTACGGGCTCGCATTATCGACATGCTCAGTGTGGAATAAACATCTTAAGCCCTTACATAACCATAATAAAGCGGTTTTCAAGAAACGCTACTCCATCAATACTGCCAGTAACTAACAAACGGATTGCTCCGCGTTGCCCTTCATTCACGGTTGCTTTTACGGTATGCGATAACTGGTCGATGACGAGTAACGTATTGTCGCCTTCAATCTTAACTCTAGGGTTTGGTACTAGTTTTATTGCCAGTGAATCGATTTTCCGGTGTGTTTCAATTTGAATATCAAACTCAACGCTTCCGTTCTCGCCTTCAACAAAGGTTGGCACATGAAGTGATGTATTGTGCGGCATTCCTTGTGGGGAAAGGAAGTCACCGTGAAATCGCTCATCAAGGCAAGCATAGGCTTGAAATGAAGCGACAAAGAAGAAAAAGATAATCAATTTTTTCATGTATTACAGCTTATTTTGGGTGGCGGTGAATGCGAAACAAGCGATCTTGTTCGAGAAGAATCAAGATCGCATAATTTATTATTGCAGTGGGCTACATCAATGATAAATACACAGGATTACTATAGAACCAGACATCTTGATAAGTGCGTTTATTTACACGATTACGAAATGCGAGATCGCTCTCATCTGTTCCTTTATCTAGGCCAAGCCATTTCTGTGGCTCTCCATCAACAGTGAGTCCGTCAACGTTATAATCTAATGCAGTACCTCGTAGGCGGTAATACTCATCACGAGCAGCTTCAAATGTGTACGACATTGTGAAGAAACCGTCGCCATCCAGTTTCCAGTCACTCTCTGTGAAGCTTTTCACCACTTTAGCATCTGAATTGTTGGCACTATCGTATTCAGGCGAGTTGGCATCAATCATACCAGTCACAGCGCCTGCAATCAGATCGACATGGTGTACGCCTGGGTTATCACCTATGCCAAAGTAACCATCACCGGCTGAAATTTCTAGGTTATTGCTTTCTGGGCTCTTGAAACGAACAGTGATAGTCACTTCATCGCCAGAAGATGCGTGAGCCTCGTCTCCCATTGATGCTTGCTTACCATTTGTGCTAATCGTAAAGTCTAAGGCATTGATTAAATCACCGTAGGCAGCAAAGCTTTGTCCTGAACGAAGACCTTCTAGGATTGCTTGTTCGTTTTCACCTTTTACGAAAGTGTAGTTTTTCGCGTATTCACCTGGATAGTAACTGCTGGTATAGGGTTCACGAATTTTGAAGTGATGATCGGAGTTGGCGACATTCCAGATTTTACGGCCCTCACTTAGCAGAGCATCCCACCAACCACCCACTTCAGCGACTACTGGGTCTACGCCACCGAAGACACCAGCGCTTCCGCCTGAAAGGGAGTAATCACCACGGCCGTTACCAAATTGCCCCCCAACCATTCCTTCAACAAGGAAGAAAACATCAGGTGCAGCGCTGTTTAGGTCGCGAATGTCTGCAATGGTATAGCTGTTTTCATAACGAAGAGGGTGGTTTAGTAATCCGTAGCTAGAATCTGAATAGTTTTCTTGTAGCCATGCAAGTGCTTTAATCGCATCTTGATGTTTACCTGCTTGGTCTTTATCTTCACCGTTGTAGCGTTTAATACCTAATTCATTCCACCTTGCAATGTCTGCAGAGTCAAAAAGGTCAATGCTGTTTTGATAGCTAAACTTGTATTCAAACAGTTTAACGGCTTCAAGGATTGTTTCTTGTTGTTCTGGTGAGCCGATAAGGCCGATATTGTAGTGCTCGTGCCCCGGCATATCCCACTCGAATGTGGTATTTATTATTTTATTTTCGTAGAGCCTGTTTTTCAAATACTTAATTTCAGGTAATTCATAGTCACGCATTGCCTCGTAATAGAGTTGCTTACCAATATTATTATCTTGATGGTCTTGGCTACTATCACGCATGTGGTTTGAGAAGAAAACATAATCAAGATTAAATTCATCAAAGGCATGATAAAGAATATCAATCATGGTATCGCGAGCATCTGAAGAAACCGTACTGTGAACGTGTAAATCACCTGTCATCCAACGACCAGTCGGCGTGGTTTTATCATCTGTTGAGTTAGAACTAGAATTACAACCTGCAAGTAAAACCGTCATCACACATAAAGCAGTTTTATGCATTTTAATTTTATTAATGAACATACACACCTCATAATTATCTGGCTCACAAAGTAAGGTGAATACATTAAGATTTAATTTCAGTGATATTTCATTTTTGCGACTGACTAAATAGTAATCTATGTATATAAAGTTATGACTGTAATGGCAAGATTTAAAGCAGGAAGATGCTAATACAACAATTGATTAAGATGCATTATTAATGCTAAGTAATTTAACACCGACTACATGACGTGTAGAAAGGGAAATAAAAAAGCTGCAAGGAAGCAGCGCCTTCACTCTACTGTCTCGGCTAAATATAAACGTATTTGGCGACATTTAATTGCTATTAATTAAGCCAGATCGACCAAATTAACTCAGACTTAAATAAAAATTCAGAATATTTTCTTTTTGCTGTGTCGCTTCAATTCACAAGTACTGGGTTTGCCATCATGGCTAGGTTTTTATTAACGTCCGCGCAGACAAGTATTTATCGCATTGAGAATAGAAGTAGGATCACGATGACGCCACGTAAATTTGCAGTTGATGACGGCTCAACCAACGTTAAAGTGAGTTGGATTGAAAATGGTGAACTACATACCGTTATTTCCCCGAACTCGTTTCGTAAGAACTGGAAGAGCGCTGCGTTAAGAAAAGATAAGAAGATCTTTAACTACACGATTGGCTCAACCAAATATACCTACGACATGACATCCGACAAGGCACTGGAAACGACACACGTTGATTACCAGTACGATGACTTGAATCTGTTGTCTGTACATCATGCAATGCTACAAACAGGGGTTGAGCCAGGACCGGTCAAGCTGGTGGTCACGCTGCCAATTACTGAGTATTACAACGCTGAAGATTGCCAGAAAAACGAAGATAAAATTGCTCGTAAGCGTGATAATCTTATGCGTCAAATCGAATTAAATAAAGGCGAACTGTTCGACATTATTGATGTTGAAGTAATGCCAGAAAGCCTACCAGCTGTCCTTTCAACGCTTACCATGCAGGCTGTTAGTCAGTTTAACCGTTCGTTAGTCGTCGACATCGGTGGCACTACACTCGATATGGGGGTGATTGTCGGTGAATTCGATGATGTATCCGCTATATACGGCAATAACGAAATTGGCGTTTCTATGGTGACCGATGTGGCCCGCAAATCACTTGCTGTAGCAGACAGTGATTCAAGCTACCTAGTGGCGAACGAATTAATAAAACAACGTGGAAATCTCGACTTTGTACGAGACGTTGTAAATGATGAAAGCCAGATACCGCTTATTCTTGAGAAGATTGAAACTAAAATCGATGAACTTGGCAAGCAGGTTGCGTATGAAGCGAAGAAATTTGCGAAAAACCCGAACCGAGTATACCTCGTTGGTGGTGGCGCAAGCTTAATTTATCCAGCGGTGAAAAAAGCCTATGAAACCCTAGGTGATCGCGTTGTGCTAGTCGACACTCCACAAGAAGCGTTGGCTCGCGAACTTTGCTTGTACCATGCCGATGGTGAAGCGGTAAACATGCCAGAACAAGAGGCGGTGAATGTCTAATCGTCTAAAGCGTATTAGCTATTCGATTTTTCTAGACCCACTGAATAACCCAGCAGATCTTTACGCCAGTAAAGTGCTACATCAGTGGGCAGAAGAATTAACGAGGCTAAACGCAGCAACAGGTAATGAAAACAGCGTAGCTTTACACAATGCGACACATGTACATAAGCAAGTGTACTTAAGTGGGTTATTTTTACATTTGCTGAATCCTGAGCTGTCACAGCAATTGAGTGCGCAGCTAACAGAAGCACAAGTAACCGAATTTACCTTAGGTAACACACTTAAAGGTTTGGGGTATAACAGTGCAAGCAGTGATTCAGCAGCAGGTAATGCCGCTCAAGCTGAGTTGTTTGAGATGCTTAAAAATTCTATTTGTCAGCAAGTTAAAGACGAGTCAGCCTTAACGCGTGAGCAGCTTGGCTCGGCGCCTGTTTCATCATTATTGATTGAAACTGAAAATGTTATTGGTGCAGTTTCTGATGCGATGTCGACGACGGCAGAACAAAATAGCCAGTTAATCAATATGATTGATTCTCAGGCGAAAGAGCTGGCTGAGTTAAAAACGATGTTGGCCTCTCAACAGACGTTGATAAGAAATTTATCGAAAAATACGGTTGGTACTAAAGCAAATTCAGTGCAAGAAGAGGCTGAACCTGTTATCGACTTAAATGAACGACTAGCGCATGTCCAGAAGATTAAAAAGAAAGGCATTTTTTAATTAACTAACGCGTTTGCACTAATCTAGATTGATAGCACTCTAAGGATCTGACTTTGTCAGGTCCTTTTTTTATGGTTGAAAATTATACTAATAGTGCGGTGGAGTTGATATTTTCATCTTTACGTGCAAACTTGTTGATACTATCAACAAACTTGGGTTGGGTTAATGTCATCAGTAAAACAAATTAGGAGCGAGCTACGTTACTTAGTCCGAGAGTTAGGCTTGCTTGATAAGAATTGCTTAAATTCAGGACTGTCACTTACGCAAGTACACCTTTTAACCTATTTACGGAAAAATGGTCAAACACCTTTTTCGGAGCTATCTCTTCAGCTAAGTATCGAAAAAGCCTCGCTTAGCAGAACATTGAATACGCTTGTAGAGAAAGAATATGTGGAGGTGCTACCAAGCCCAAGTGATAAGCGCCAGAAGATCTTAGCGTTAAGATCTGAGGGTTTAGATAGGCTAAAAGAAGCCGACAATGCAGCCAATACTGAAGTGTCTCAAATGCTAGGTTTACTTGATTCAGAAGAAATACAAGACGTTATTCATGGTTTAAGAACGCTTAGGCTGAGTGCCTTCCGTAAAAATGCGACCAATAATAAAGCACGAGTTCAAATTGAAGAATTAACGCCTATATACAGTGCTGAAATCGACGCTCTGATAAATGATACATTCTCAGGAGAGCAAAGTATTCCACAGCATTTAGTGCCACTTTCAGCTGATATTCCTCAAAAGTGGTGGATTGCACGTTCAGGCGAGTATGTTTTAGGGGCCGTCGCCTGTTGGGAAGAGAGTGGGGTATGGCATTGGGGACGTTTCGTGATAGACAACCGATTTAGAGGGCTTGGAATTGGTAAGGCCCTTGCTCATCACTCTTTAGGTAACATGCTCGCAGAAGAAGATGAAATTTTAATCGATGCTCGCGATACCACAGTCAGTATTGTAAAAGAGATCGGTGCAGAAGTACTGGGGGCGAAAAAAGATTTCTATGGCATGCCAGTAACGCCAATGCGTATAACAAAAATAGGGTATCAGCATGCGATGAAATCAAAAGAAATTCAAACGGCAGTTCTTATCTAGTGTGCATGATGTAACGAGTTGATAGAAGCAGCTCTCGTTTAGTTAATCAGCTCAGCAGAACGTATTAGAAATGTATGATGATGGAAGAAGGGTCGAATATGCTAATCACTTTTATATGCTTGGTGGTGGAGTAGAGTATGATTACTAAAGAAGTAAAGATTCAAGTTAGCTTGTTTCTATATGTGTTAATTGGCGTTTATGCATATCAAATAGCTTGGGGGGAGAATGGAGATGTACTAAATGAATATATGATAGCCTCTATCATATATTCATTAGTATAGCTATTAGTGCGTTGATATTAATGATGAGAGTATTTAAAGTTGTTTCAAAAAGAATCAATAATAAGATGAGTAAAATACTGTTAGGGCTGTTCAGCTTCTTTGTTTTTCCTATAATATTTGTGATTTTATTTCCAGTAAGTATATGTTTTGAAATGATGGAAAACGCAGATAAGTAAGGCGTTTTTTCAAGCTCGGGGAAAGTATTGTTCGGTCTTTAAATAGATTTTAATTTACTCTTAGACTATGCTCAGTTGTAAAGTTTCATCAACAGAGTAACACTCTCTCTGTGTTTAGTAAGCCCCCTGTAAGGTTGAAAGAACAGTATTTATATGGGGGGTAGAGAACGAAGTAGCATAAAAATCTTTTATATATCTCTAACCTATTATTTCGACAAGTTTAAGCTCTAAATTGTGATATCTAATAGAATTACTTAGTTGTTTTTATAACTTAGTTGCCACAGAATCAAACAATGATAATGAAAGCTAACAATGAAGGAATGAAAGTTACTTCTCTTATAAAAGTAATTGTTTATTGGATATGTGTTTGTGTTATATAAGGTGCTATTAGTCTTTGTTATGTTATTTCCGGTACTTTGTGTTGCTAAGGCGCCGCCGTTGGAAGTGAGATCTAGCTTCTCTTCAGATGAGATGGAGATGAATTAATTGCTCACAAAACATTGGTGTAAAAATGGTGAAATCCCTAATGATCTTAATCAGATTTATGTGGATTTAGATTATTACCCAAAATTCCAGCATAATAGAATTAAGTTATTAAAAAGTGAAATTGTTAATTACTTTAGTGATGCGACGTTTGAAGTTGATGATAAAGAGTTGTGAATAAAGTTTATAACTGATGGGGTTACAGAACGAGGGATGAAAATACCATGTTTTTAATAAGTAATAGTTAGATGAGGTTTAAAAGAGATGTTCGGTCATTCGCTGAAACTTGCATACCAGTATTCATCTAGCGCTGCTCAAAAGAATGCGTTTGTAAAATATTTGTCTGTAACTGGGTATTTTACCAAAAAGTCAGCTGGATATATGTGGGAAGCATACCAGCAGTATGGTCGTTATAAGGAGCTGTATGATGAGTTGTACTAGCGCTATAACTTGCTTGGCTTTATTTGAAATTTAGCTTCAATAAGTAGGCCTTTTTTATATGCTTTTAAAAAAACATATCATGTTAAAAATATTGATTTTAAACCTGTTTACGTTAGTTTACTTTTCAACAACGCTCGGAATATTTTACGCCTTTGCGGCTCTTGATGTTTTACGGTTAAAGGCGTATGCGTATTTTTTTGTATATTCATGCGCTGCTCTTGTACCGTTGACTGTTATTTCAACACTTTGGCTTAAGGCTAAAGATAGCCATGATAAGCGGTGAATTGAGTTTTATGAGAAAGGTCATTTTACTAGGTCGCAATCATTTTATTGTGAAGACTTAATCTAGCTCAATCATGATCTAAAATAAACACAAAGCTTGTAACTAATGTGTAGGTGAATCTGTAATCTATCGTTAAGTGGTAGCTGATGAATTGTCCCTTAATTTTTACTTAACAATATGTTGGAATGAACTATGAGTTACAATTTTTTTATAAATTATGAAAAAAAGATTTTCTTGGGGATTCCTGCTGCTGGTTTAATTGTGATTGCAATCATGTATTGTTTTGATGTGCCTCATCAAATTTTTTTCGGAGCATGTTAGCTTGGGTTGTTGTTAATTTTTCGTTTGCACTATTTCATGGCTTTATAGTGAAAGAAAGACTGTCGCGAGGAAAATAAGATTGTAAACACAAAGAGTAGTAATTGTAATTGGTTGTTAGTTAAAGTGTTTATAACAAATGGATTAAACTAGTTAACGATAAGCTCATAAATTAACAATGTTTAAATTTCTTGAAAAATAGCCACCTATCTATGTAGGTACTATTTTTATACGGTATTAACCTTATTTATTAAAATGGCTAGATAGTAATTCATGATAGCGTTATCTTTCCATGCATGCGCTAATTTACTTAGTTAGTAAAGCATTGACTAATTAGTATCCAAAAGTAATGTAGTGTGCTAGCTCTATATCTGTGAACACAAGGTATTTTGTTGTAATAAATATCCCTAAGGGAGAATCTCATACAAGTATTAATATGATCGCAAAGCCTCATGATGATCCACATTTGGTTAGTCATTGTCCAGCAGCGTATAAAATCTAACCTGCACTGTAAAATGTCGGTTAAATCTCTGACTTTTTAACATTTTACATATTTAGTCGTTTTACTATTTCGACTTTGTATTGCAGTGGAAATAGAATGAAAAAGATAATTACTCTGATGTTGGCTTTTGGGATGTTTGCTTCGATGGCCGTCAAAGCGGAAACTGGCATTGGCTTGTCTGTTGGTGACCCTTTCTGGGGAATTGATATGAAACATAACGGTTTTAGAGTCAATGTCAGTCTTGATGACCAGTTTGGTATCGGTGTGAATAAAACGTATGCGGTACAAGGAACACCTTTATATCTATTCCTTGGTGGCCAGTATGTGGATAGAAATAAACACTATGTCGCGGTAACGCCGGGTATTGGTGCAGAGTTCCGCGTTAAACCAATGGGCTTTTATGTTGATTTAACCCCAGCTATCTACTTGGATGAACTCGATATTGAGTTGGAAGCAAGAGCTGGCTTTCGAATCTACTTTTAAGGTTCAAGCATAGCTTTTTATTATAAACAGTCACCTGAGTTTGTTTCTTCTTTCAAATTTCGTTGTGAAACCCTTAAACCCTCGCCCTATGGTGAGGGTATAAAAGAGAAGCTTGCAAATGTGGTGACTGTATTTAAGTGAAAGACCTTAGTTGTTTCTGTTCAACAATGTGCGACATAATTAAACTAGTGTGGGTTGCCTAATAGTTTGTTTACTATATGTAGCTGCCAACAAAAATGTTTGAAGGGATAGAAATGATGGAAGAGTTGTACTTTGCGGGGGGATGTCTATGGGGTGTTCAAGAATTTATGAAGACGCTGCCTGGTGTTGTCTCAACAGAAGCTGGGCGTGCGAACGGTTCTACTGACAATACTTTAGGAGAGTATGATGGTTATGCCGAGTGCGTTTGCACCCAGTTTGATTCATCGGTAGTTTCTGTTGAACAGCTGATGGATTATTTCTTTGAAATCATTGACCCTTATAGTATTAACAAGCAAGGGGAAGATGTTGGTGAAAAGTATCGAACGGGTATTTACAGCAAGAATCCCAAGCATCTGGCTTTAGTGACTTGCTACCTTCAAGCGCGAGATGATGCTGACAAGATTGCAATTGAGGTGTTGCCGTTAACCAACTATGTAAAAAGTGATGCTGAACATCAAGATAGGCTCACCTTACACCCTAACGATTACTGCCATATACCAAAGAATATCCTGCACAAATATAAAGATGAATAGATACTGCGGAAATAAAAAAACCGACACGCAAGGTGTCGGTTTAATATTGTCTCAAGGTCTCAAGGTCTCAAGGTCTCAAGGTCTCAAGGTCTCAAGGTCTCACTTATACCTCTTTTACCAGCTTGTCGGTGACAAAGGGGCGATTTCTAGCCAGTAGCCACAAACTCCCGCCAGTGATGCCAACGATAAGTTGAATGATACCGAGATTCTCGATTAAAGATTCAGGGCGAATAGACACTAATACCATTCCTAGCGAACCACAAATCATGCCGCAAAATTGAATTAATGCCACAGCAGAGCCTGTGTCGTGGTCTTGTTGATCGAGCATTAAGTTAGTACCCGGTACTCGCATCGTAATGACCATTAAGGTTGCGGGTGCTGCAATAAAGGCAAAAATCAAAGGCGACATGTGGCCAATCGAGATAGTTAATACGCCTGCTGCTGCAAGGAAAAAGAAACAAAGTGTGATTATTTTTTGAACAGGAATGTGGCGAGATAGCTTCATATAAATCGTTGGGCCAAATGAGGCGCATAACGCATTAAACGCAAAGGCGTAGCTGAATTGCTGCTCGGTGAGTCCAAACCCATTGATATAGATGTATGAACCTGCTGCAAGAAATGCCATCAGCGCCATTGGCGTTATGGAAAAAATCGTCAGTAATGCAACAAATCTTGGGTTTTTTAAGACCACACCAAGCCTTCCCCAAGAACGTAATATTGATCCCTCGTATTTTGTTTCGAGCGTTTCTTGATAGCAGAACGCTAATAATGAAGCGAAAGCACCAAAAATGGCTAGTGTTACGAACATCATTCTCCATGATGCGACTTGAAGTAAAAATGCGCCAAGAACAGGGGCGATCATTGGGGCAATGATGACCAATGACATGATGGTAGCCATGATTTTTTGACGCTCTCGACCATCATAAAGGTCTTTGACGATGGCGGTGGCGACGACTGTGATGGCACTTCCTGCAAATGCTTGGAGTATGCGAGCGCCAATGAGTTGTTCAATATTCCCCGCCAGTGCGCAAAAGATACTGGCTAGCATGTAGCCGCCTATGCCAACTAATAAGATAGGTTTACGGCCAAACTTTTCACTTAATGGCCCCCAAAAGAGTAGACCTACTGCGTAAGTGACGAAATAGCTGCTTAGCGTTAAGTTCACCATTGACTGGTCGGTGTTAAACACGTTAACCATTTGTGGCAACGCAGGCAAATACAGGTCAATAGTCAGTGGTGGAAAAGCACTAATGATGACGAGGAAGAATAACATACCGGTTTTACCCAGCACTGATTGTGGCTTTTTCAAATGGATACTCTCATTTTTACTACGTCGAGACACTTTACAACTTAAACCTAACTTTAAGTCAATGTGGAATTTAACTTTTGTAATTCTTTGCTGATATATGTAAACGGTCAAAAGATGTGTAGACGGCAGAACATGCACTTTGATAAGTTGAAATGCCGCGATAAGTATATCGCATCAGCTGTTTTTGCGGCTTTAATTTTAAGGCTGTAGGCCAAAAGAAAGGCGTATCTATGCAAACTCAATCCACGTCAAACGAAACAGTGCCAATAAAAAGCGCTCAAACACATGCAAAAGGCAAAAATTTAGCCATTTTATTTGAGTTAGTGAAATTTATTCGCCCCTATAAAGGGAAAGTATTGGCTGCTCTTGTCGCGCTAATTTTTACGGCTTCGTTGACGTTATCTGTAGGACATGGCGTTCGTATTTTGATTGACGAAGGGTTCGCCCAACAATCGATACAAGAGCTCGGCAGTGCGATTCAATTTATTCTTGCGGTAACGGTGTGCATTTCAATAGGAACATTCTTTCGGTTCTATTTAGTCTCTTCTGTGGGTGAACGTGTAAGTGCTGATATAAGGCTCGCAGTGTTCAACCACGTGATTACGCTACACCCTAGCTACTTTGAAACGAATGGTAGTGGTGACATTATGTCACGCATTACGACTGACACGACGTTACTGCAGAGCATCATCGGTTCTTCATTTTCGATGGCGATGCGTAGCGCATTAATGTGTGTCGGCGCAATCATCATGCTATTTGCGACCAATATAAAACTTACATTAATTGTATTAGCATCGGTCCCATTCATCCTTGTACCAATACTGGTGTACGGACGCCGTGTAAGAGCGTTGTCTCGTCAGAGCCAAGATTCTATGGCCGATGTCGGGAGTTATGCGGGCGAAGCCATCGAGCATATCAAGACTGTTCAAAGTTACAGTCACGAAGCGCAAGAAAGAAAGTCGTTTTCAAATGAAGTAGAAAAGGCATACGAAATTGGTCGCCAACGCGTTAAACAGCGTGCCATATTGATATCTGGCGTGATTGTGATTGTATTCAGTGCGATTGCTGGCATGCTTTGGGTCGGTGGCAGTGATGTCATTAACGGCATTATGTCAGCGGGTGATTTAGGTGCGTTTGTCTTCTATGCAATTATGGTAGCGTCCTCATTGGCGACGATTTCAGAAGTATTAGGTGAATTGCAGCGAGCCGCAGGTGCGACAGAAAGGTTGATAGAAGTACTTCAAGTTGAAAGCCATATTGTGGCGCCCAGTCAAAGTTTTTCTCCACTTCACACGCATTCTTCTGAAGTTGCATTTGAGAATGTCACTTTCCACTATCCTTCAAGACCCGATCAAGCCGCGGCAGAGAACCTAATATTGACGGCTGAAGAAGGAAAAGTACTTGCGCTTGTTGGCCCGTCGGGTGCAGGAAAAACAACGTTGTTTGAATTATTACAACGCTTCTATGATCCTCAAGCAGGAAAGGTCACATTAGGTGGCGTTAATATTCGTCAGTTTGACCCACATGAATTGCGTAAACAAATGGCGTTGGTACCACAGCAACCTGCGCTATTTAGTCATGATGTCTTCCACAATATTCGTTATGGCAACCCAAAAGCAACAGATGAACAGGTTATTGAGGCAGCTAAAAAGGCACATGCCCATGATTTTATAATGAATCTGCCAGAAGGGTATAACAGTTTCCTAGGGGAGCGAGGGGTGAGACTTTCTGGTGGTCAGCGTCAGCGGATTGCTATCGCAAGAGCGATTTTAAAAGACCCGAAAATATTGTTACTTGATGAGGCTACCAGCGCACTAGACAGTGAAAGTGAACATCATGTTCAACAAGCCTTGGAAGAGTTGATGCGGGGTAGAACCACTTTGATTATTGCTCACCGCCTTTCAACTATTCAACATGCCGATCAAATTGCAGTATTGGATCAAGGCTGCTTGGTGGATATCGGTAATCATCAGTCATTATTAAAAACCTGTGACTTATACCAACGCTTGGTAGAGCTGCAATTTAAGCACATGAGTAATTAATGCTGCTTTACGTCCGCTAGGTTCGATAAGAGTCTATACGTGATTACAGCGGGTGACCCCCAGAACACTATAGATAACGACGTAGCTTTCACGAAATTGCACTCCGTTCTGCCCAAACTCTTTGGGTGTTCGGCGTGTCGTTTTGCACTCTTTAGGGTTCAGCTTTATTGACCGGGATAAAAATGCTTAATTACTATCCTGACCTCAGTTGTGATCGCTTCTTTTTCGAGCATTCTGCACCAATAAAACTCTTCACTCTATTCATTGTGGATTTTATGAATAACCATAATTTATTTTAAATCTATAAATAACAGTGGCTTACTATTGAATGTCGTTTTTGGCACGTTCGTTGCTGTAATTGATTTAGTTGTTTCAATTGTTTCAATTTCATTTATAGGGAAATTCCACATGAACGTATTTAAGACAGTAATTAAATCCGTATTGGCAGCATCACTGTTGCTGACTATACAGATTGCAAACGCAAGCCAGTTAGAATCCATTCAAGAGAGTGGCGTATTGAAAGTAGCGGTTCCACAGGACTTTCCTCCTTTCGGCTCTGTTGATATTAATCTGAATCCTCAAGGCTACGACATCGATATGGCAGAGTATCTTGCTAAGCAAATGAATGTGAAGTTAGAGCTGGTGCCAGTAACAAGCGCTAACCGCATCCCTTACCTTCAAACTCGCAAGGTAGATCTGGTTATCTCTAGCCTTGGTAAAAACGCAGAGCGTGAGAGAGCGATTGATTTCACTAATGCTTATGCGCCGTTTTTCTTAGGGGTGTTTGGTAGTGACGCAGAGAAGGTGTCTACACCTGAAGAACTTGCAGGCAAGACCGTTGGCGTGACTCGAGGTTCAGTTGAAGACATCGAATTAAGCAAGTTAGCACCAAAAAGCACAAAATTGAAACGCTATGAAGATAATAACGCGACATTATCAGCATACCTTTCGGGTCAGGTTGGGTTGATTGCTACCGGTAATCTTGTGGTTACCGAAATCGCCAACCGCAACCCAAACAAGGCGCCTCAAGTTAAGTTTATGCTGAAAGACTCTCCTTGTTTTATCGGTATCAAGAAGGGTGACACAGCGCTATTGAATGAAATCAATACTTTGATCCTAAAAGCTAAAGACGAGGGGGCGCTTGAAGGTATTTCTCAAAAATGGCTGAAGGCACCATTCCCTGCTTCTCTTGGCGCTTAAGTAGGAAGTCTTCATGAGTTATCACCTCGATTTACTTGGTCTTGCTCCCTATATTCCACAGCTTCTTTCTGGCACTTGGGCAACAATTCAACTTACAGTGATCTCTACAGTTGGTGGATTGTTGCTAGGAACGGTTTGTGCAGCAGGACGTATCAATAAACAACGCTGGCTGCGGTTGATATGCGCTAGTTATGTAGAACTGATCCGTAACACGCCTTTCATTGTACAGCTGTTTTTCATCTTCTTTGGTTTACCTGCAATCGGCTTAAAGCTAACTGCATGGCAAGCAGGTTCTATCGCAATGGTTGTGAACCTAGGGGCTTACAGTGCAGAGATAATCCGTGCCGGTATAGAGGCTGCACCAAAAGGGCAGTGGGAGGCTGGCAGAGTGCTGGGTTTAACTAATCGCCAAACTTTTATGCACATCATTTTACCTCCTGCATACCAGAGGGTGTATCCGGCGATAACGAGTCAATGCATCATCGTAATGCTTGGCTCTGCCGTGGTGTCGCAGATCTCTGTAGAAGAGCTTACGTTCGCGGCTAACTTTGCGCAATCTAGAAGCTTTTTAAGTTTTGAGGCGTACCTGATTACTGCACTTATCTATTTACTGTTATCCATGTTAATGCGACAGGTGTTTTTCATGGTGAAACAGGTCACTTTTAAGAACCCATCGTTATAGGAGCGCCAAGAATATGATGCAATTCTCCGATTGGGATATTTTCAGAAATTTACTTATGGCCGCTCGCTGGACGGTGCTGCTCTCCATTATCGCGTTTATTGGTGGTGGTTTGTTAGGGGCAATGTTGACGTTTCTGCGTAGTACTCGCAGCGTTATTATTACTCGAGTTATTCAGGTGTATATAGAGGTGTTTCAAGGAACGCCTTTATTGATGCAGCTGTTCTTAACCTTCTTTGGTTTGTCATTGGTTGGTGTCGAGGTGAGTGCGTGGTCGGCAGCGATCCTGTCTCTTACGCTATTTAGTAGTGCCTTTTTCCATGATATCTGGCGTGGATGTATTGAAGCTCTGCCAAAGGGACAGTGGGAGGCATGTCGTACATTAGGACTTACTTACCTTCAAAGCATGCGACATGTCATCGCGCCTCAAGCTATGCGTATGGCCATTGCCCCTACAGTTGGGTTTTCTGTCCAGATTGTTAAGGGTACGGCTTTGGCGTCAATTATAGGTTTTGTTGAACTAACCAAGGCCGGCACCATGCTAAACAACGCAACCTTCCAACCGTTCAAAGTCTTTGCCTTCGTGGCGCTGCTTTATTTCGTTATTTGTTTTCCTTTGTCTTTATTGGCTCGATACCTGGAGAGTAAAAACCATGTCACTCGTTAGTGTAGAAAAAGTCCATAAGTTTTATGGCGATAACCATGTCTTAAAGGGTGTTGACCTAAAGATCAAAGCGGGTGAGGTGATCTCCATTATTGGTCGCAGTGGTTCAGGTAAAAGTACCTTGCTGCGTTGCATGAATGGGCTTGAGACTTATGAGGAAGGCGTGATCATCGTTGATAGTCAGTCGGTCGAAGACGACGATTACAAGCTTAGATTACTTAGTCGTAGCGTCGGAATGGTGTTCCAAAGCTTTAATCTATTCCCCCATAAAACTGTGGGTGAGAATGTTATGCTTGCACCAAAACTGGTGTTAAAAAAGAGCGCTGAAGAATGCCAAGAAATCGCCAAAGAGCTTCTTAATAAGGTGGGGTTGGGCGACAAATTTGATGCCTATCCAGCCAACCTTTCTGGTGGTCAACAACAACGCGTTGCGATAGCTCGTTCTTTAGCTATGTCTCCCAAGGTGCTACTGTGTGATGAAATTACCTCTGCGCTTGACCCAGAGCTTGTTGGTGAGGTTCTTAAGGTGTTAGAGCAACTCAAGGCTGAGGGAATGACGCTTGTTCTTGTTACCCATGAGATGAATTTTGCTCGCGATGTGGGCGATAAAGTTGTGTTCATGAATGAAGGCAAGGTGTGGGAATCAGGTGACAGTATAGAGGTGTTTGCTAACCCTCAAACACCTGAGTTGCAAAGCTTTCTATCTGCAGTACGATAGCTGATATTACAGGGAATAGGAGCGTTTCATGAGTCCGACAAGTAACCCTCTCAGTGAGAGAATAACAAAGCATTACTCTGAGCTAACTAAGAGTAATCGTCGTTTGGCAGATTACTTGCAGCTTAATCCAGAGAAGATATTGATGTTATCGACTCATGAAATTGCTGAGGCGTGTGACGTTTCTAAAACCAGTGTTAGCCGTTTTATTCGGGTCTTGGGCTATGACAATCATTTATCACTAAGAAGTGAGCTGTTAAATGAACGAGATAAGGGCATGCCTGTGCTCACAGAGCCAATGGATGATAGTGAGCTGCAGCAAGAGCTTCGTTCAATGGAGCAGCTTTGGGCACAACTTGGCGAGAAGGATCTAACCGAAGTAATAGAGAAGCTTGCAAGATCTGAGCGCATCAAAATTATCGGTTATCGAAATAGTTATCCCCTAGCTCTGCATTTTCGACAGCAGTTGATGCAGTGTCGAAATAATGTGGATCTGCTGCCTTTTCCTGGCCAAACTATTGGTGAAGACATTGCAGCGGTGACCTCTAAAGATTTTGTCATCGTTATTGGCATTCGCCGGAGGGTCAACTACTTCGCTGAAATCCTAGAGCAGCTTGCGGAGCACGATACCTTGCTTATCACCGACCAATCGGGACAGAAGTATATCCCAAGCGTGTCTTACTACCTTATTTGCCATATGAGCAACCAAAACCCGTTGGACAGCTATGCTGTGCCAATGAGTTTAATCTCGTATCTAGTCAACAAAACCTACCGCGCTTTAGGTGCGGATGCAGTCAAAGTTAGTAGCAAAATTAGCACTCATTATTCGCAATTGAACGAGCTCGAATAAATTTTAGAGCAGCCTAGAATGAAAATTTAAAAACTGAAAAGAATGGTTTCTGGTAAGCATTAGTTCCATACGACCGTCGTGCAAATGGCTGGCAGATATAAATTTAGCGTAAATTTGAATTGAATCAGTAGGAATGTACAGAGGTTTGATAACGCTACAACAGAGGAAAGGATCTGACATCGCCAGATCCTTTTGACTCTTTCATCTAGCATGAAGTATTTATTTTGTTACTTTAATCAAAATATTCTCAGGTTGCTGGCAATTAGGCTGTTGCCACCCTTAGATATAGGTCATCGTTTTGCTTCTTCTGAATGTCTTTCCATACCATAGGTGCCACAATCAACGTAAGGATTACATTTGAGAGTGGCATTGAAAGCCAAACACCGTTTACACCAATGATTTTTGGTAGAAAATATAAGAATGGTAATTGAATTAGCATATTGCCCACGGAAATTGCTAAGGCTTTACCACCTTGATTGACCGACATAAAATACACTGAAGACAACACAATAAAGCCATCGAGGAACATTGCAAATAAGTGCAGACGAAGACCGTTTACTGTTTCTGCTGCAAGGGCAGGATCACTATTACTGAACAAATTTACCAGTGTATTCGGAAACACATTGAGGAAAATCAGTGATGCAATGCCAGATAGCACGACAACTTTGATAGCAAGTATCAGTGTTGCCCTAATTTTTTTACCCTGACCAGCACCATAGTAATAGCTGACTGGTGGTTGCATGCCACTTGCAATACCTTCGGCAAACAAATAGTACATTGTCATTAAGTAACCCAAAATGGCGAAAGCACCCACATGTACTGCGCTACCATAATCCATAAATAGTTTATTATGAATAGCGACAACGAAGCTGAAGTAAGCGTACATGAATAGGCTAGATGTACCTAAGCCGATAGACTTAGCGGCAATCCCAAGGTTAAATCGCAGCGATGACAAGTTAAGTCTTAACTTTGAGTGTGCCGTAAAAAAATAGCCAATCGCCGTAACAGTAATGCTGATTTGCGCGATGATGGTGGCAATCGCGGCACCTTTCAAGCCCATATCAAGGTGAGCAATGAAAAGATAATCAAGGAAAATATTGATTATTGCACCGGCCACCATCAATGCTGTCGAAAAATTAGGGCTATCGTCATTACGAATAAGCATAGGCAGGGCACCTGCCGCAATCGTAAATACTGCACCCCAAGTGAATACTTCAATGTATGCGTTGCCCATTTCAAGGGGGGCACCTGTCGCACCCTGAGCGATCAGGAGTGATGGCGCTATCATGGTAAGTAGAGCCATGACGAGCAAACCCGCTATCGCGATCAAGATCAGCCCGGTTGATAGCGCTTGTTGTGCCTTGGTTTCGCGGCCTTCACCTTTATATATGGAAATGAGGCTACCAGAGCCCATGCCTACCAATAAACCTAATCCAGCAATAATACCGATAACAGGCCATGCTAAGTTAATACCAGCGAGACCTTCAAAACCAATGTAGTGACCAACAAAAATACCATCAATGACTTGATATAGGCCGTTGACCAACATGGCCGCAACCGATGGAATAGCATAACGCCAGAAAGTCTTACTTATGCTGTCGTTGTTAATAGGGGTTTGAATAGTCTCTTGCATGATTGTCTCTGGTATATGTGATTCTGTGGTGCATTATCTATGTTTTACAGATTGGTTGAAGTTACTATCTATCCGATTTTCGGATGGTATGATGCGTTGAATAAATATATATAAACGGGGCTTCAATGAATTGGACCATCGACCAATTAGATGCGTTTGTAACGGCTGTACAGCAGGGATCGTTCTCTGCTGCCGCAAGGAAATTGGGGAAAGCACAGTCACGAGTTAGTACCGCAATCAATAACCTTGAGTTAGATCTAGGTTTTGAATTGTTTGACCGTAGTGCAAGGCTGCCAGTACTAACGCCAGAAGGCGAAGATATGTATATCGAGGCTCAAGCCGTACTTGCTCAGTGCCAGCGTTTAAATTCACGGGCAATGACCGTCACAACGGGAGAAGAAGTTTCCATCACGGTTGCGATGGAAGAGGCACTACCGATAAGTGCTTTTGAAGCATTGTTTGGCCGAGCTGCTGAAGTGTTTCCAACGCTTAAACTGACAGTATTAAATGGTTCTCAAGACGACATTGCTACATGGGTTGCGACTAAACAGGCCGATATTGGTATCCTTTTCAATGTGAAGCAAATCCCAGATTCATTAGAATTTATGTCAGTGGGGCATTTTCAGCACTCGCTCATTGTTGCACGTAAACACCCTTTAGCAGCACAAAAGGCCCCTACAATTAGTGATCTTAATTGTTATCGGCAACTTGTAATACGCGGCAGAATGGAACATACCCAGGCTACACCTATTTCTTCAAACTATTGGCATATTGACAGCTATTACCTAATAACGGCCATGGTGATAAGAGGTATTGGTTGGGCATTAGTACCAGAGCATGTGGCGAAAGAAAAGTGGTACGCCAGTGAGTTGGTTGAACTGTCTACAGAAGAGGTCCCAGAACCTTTGTGGGTCGAAATTGGGGCTGTAAAGCGACGTGACAAAGGCTGCGGGAAAGTCATGGATTGGTTTTATGAAGAATTAAGTAACATGCTTTAGCCGTACTGACAGAAAGGTGACATTCTTCTGATAGAAAAAACAACGATTTATTGATATTGTCACAATAAATTGCCTGTAGAGGATTTAACCAAGTATGCCTGCTGAGTCAGCTATTAACCACACTCAAAAATCGCCTTGCTCATCATTGCCACTGGTACTTGCTGGGCCAATTCTGCGTAAATGTACAAAAACAGAATTAACCTTGTGGCTGGCGGTGTCAGCACCGTTGGCGGGGACATTTGAACTGTATCGTGGAGGAGAGCACGTAGCTTTTTATCAGGTCGATTTAAGTGATGGTGAACACATCCAGCTCGGTGAACAAGCTTGGGTATACCAAGCTACGTTTAAAGGCGACTTTCCGGTTAATGAAGCGCTTGAATACGAGATAAGAACGAGCGAAGGCTTATTATCAGAGATTGTGCCTGAGCTTTTATATGAGCAAGAAACGCGTCCTCAGTTTGTTATTAATACGCATGCTGATTACGTTATGCATGGGTCTTGCCGTAACCCGCATTATCCAAGTAAAGATAGCCTCGTTGCTGCTGACGATAAAGTTGCGAATCTTCCTTTGTCTGAGCGCCCTTCATTATTAATGATGAGTGGCGACCAGATTTATGCCGATCATGTCGCAGGTCCAATGCTCGATGCAATTCATCAAGTTATTGATGTGCTCGGCTTGTATGATGAGTCTTTCACTGATGCACCGATAAGCTCTGCGTCGGCGTTATATCAGCATCAACATTGCTATTACCACCGCGATAAAATATTGCCACATTACCTTGATGGTGGTGAAGGGGTAATCGACCGTTTTCCTCGTATCGAAGGCTGGTTACGCCGTCGTGTTCCGGTATTTAGTTCAAGGGAGTCCGGTAATCACCTGATCTCGTTAGCTGAATTTATCGCAATGTACTTACTGGTGTGGTCGCCTGAACTTTGGGCGCATGTTAATAGCAACAGGCTAAGGGAAAACCAGTTTACTCATGCCAATAATGCGCTAGAGCCACAGTGGCAGCAATTATGGCTTGATGAAAAAGAGCACATTGACGAGTTTGTGGAAGGATTGCCGAAAGTTCGCCGCTTACTTGCACATTTACCGACTTACATGATTTTTGATGACCATGATGTAACAGATGATTGGAACCTAACCAAAGGCTGGGAGCAAGCTGCCTACGGGCATGATTTCTCAAACCGTATTATTGGTAACGCTTTGATTGGTTATTGGCTGTTCCAAGGCTGGGGTAATGCCCCTGAACATTTTGATCAATGCTTTATTGAACGTGTAAAGCAGGTTTTCATTGAGCCGAGTAGCCAGAATCAAGATGGCTTGATCAGTGAGTTATATCGATTTGAACAATGGCATTATACCATTGAAACAAGCCCTAAAATTCTAGTACTTGATACTCGAACACGTCGCTGGCGTTCAGAATCGAAAATGAATAAACCTTCTGGCTTGATGGATTGGGAAGCACTGACTGAGCTTCAGCAGTCATTACTGAATGAACCTGCTGTGATTATTGTGTCACCCGCACCGATGTTTGGTGTTAAGTTTATCGAGATGCTGCAACGAGGCATGACATGGATAGGGCAACCACTATTAATTGATGCGGAAAACTGGATGGCACATCCGGGTTCTGCCAATACGTTGTTGAGTATTTTTACCCACTCTAAAACACCGACTAACTTTGTGATTCTTTCGGGGGATGTTCATTACTCTTTTGCTTATGACATCAAGCTTCGATTTAGTAAAAGTAGCCCGAATATCTACCAAATTACGTCAAGTGGTATTAAGAATGAGTTCCCCAATGCCTTGTTAAGGGTATGCGATTTCATGGATCGGATACTCTATAGCCCTCGCTCACCATTAAATTGGTTGACGAAGCGTAAACGCCTCAAAATCTATAAGAGAGATCCTGATCTTCACGGTAATCACCGTTTAATAAACCAAAGTGCCATTGGTGAAATTCGCTTAGATGAAGACGGAAAACCAATCGATATTGCTATCTTAACCGCGGAAGGCGAACGCGTTTCCTTTCCACCCATAAAGTAACTTGAAGCTTATGCCTCCAATATTTACGACAAATTATTGATAACTTGGCTATATTTTATAGTCACACCAATAATAAAGTACTAGGAGGCAGAATGGTGGTTAAGCAGGTAGCAATGTTTTTGGGTGTAATGGTGTCTATTTTAGGCACATCATCAGCAGTGGCAAACTGGAGCTTAGATGGGCCAAACTCAACAGTGGGTTTCTCATCGGTAAAGAATGATTCAGTTCTCGAGCAGCATAAATTTCGAAACGTTGCTGGAGCCATTACTGACGAGGGAGATGTAAAACTTTCGATTGACCTAACCAGTGTTGATACCAATATTCAAATACGCGATGAACGTATGAAGAAAGAGCTCTTTGATACAGAAAAGAACCCTCTAACAATGCTTACTGCAAGTGTTGACTCTGAAGCGTTGAAGAACATGATGCCAGGTAAAATCATGACAACGGATGTAGAGTTTGAGCTGGATTTACATGGTGAAACCCAAAAGCTTGCTACGAAAGTGCAGGTTACAGGGCTTGAAAATGGTGGTTTGCAAGTGACAACGTTACAGCCTGTTGAAATTAAATCGGCGGCGTTTGGCTTAGATGTTGGTATTGAAAAGCTGAAAGACATTGCAAAGCTAAACAGCATTTTACTTAGCGTGCCAGTTTCTGCGAATCTAATATTTGTTGCTGAAGAGTAACCCTTATCAAGCTTATGAATAAAGTCGGCCGTTGCCGACTTTTTTGATCAGTGATAGTTTGGTTATTAATTTTAAGCTGTTATTAAACCTTCAGGGATGAAAATGAAAAGTGTACGTTTTGGTTCTGCAGAAATCACGCCTAATAAAATTGTTTGTGTCGGACGTAACTATGTTGCGCATATTCATGAACTTGGCAATGAAATACCGGAAGAAATGGTACTTTTTTTAAAGCCAAACTCAGCCATTTCAGACCAACTGTTAGCAACCCATAATGAAGATGCACTGCATTATGAAGCGGAGCTTTCGTACCTATATCAAGGCGGAAAATTCACTGCGGTAGCGGTAGGATTGGATTTAACCAAGCGAGACGTACAAAGTAAGCTGAAAGCCAAATCATTACCGTGGGAGCGCAGTAAAGCGTTTAATGGCTCGGCATTGTTTACCGATTTTGTACCGTTACCGGAGCAGGGTGAGCTTGGTTTATGCTTATCAATCAATAATGAGTGTGTACAGCAAGGTGGTACATCGTTGATGATTTATTCACCAGAGGTAATTCTAAGTGAAGTATTAAGCTTTATGGCACTCGAAGATGGCGATATTATTATGACTGGTACGCCTGCTGGTGTAGGTAAAGTACCGACTGACGCTGTGTTTGAAGCATCACTAATCTGTGATGAGCAAAGATTACTGAGTCAACAGTGGTTAGTGGGTGCATAATCGATAGGAAGAAGAGCAGTAGATGTTTAATCAAGAGCATGTTGTTAAATTGGCGAATATGAAAATGCCGTTTGGTAAATACAGTGGTAGGGTATTAATAGATTTGCCTGAAGAGTATCTACTGTGGTTTCAAAAGAAAGGCTTTCCAGAAGGAGAGCTGGGTCTGCTAATGGCACTTGCCCTTGAGATGAAGATTGAGGGATTAGAGAGTGTCATACGCCCATTGAGGCTTGATTAAGTGATTTGTGTGACTGTTTGAGAGGGGGAATTGTTGTCCCTCTGCTGACAACAACCTCCCCCCTCAATTTGGTGCCTAGTATTTAAACATGACCGCTAGTTTTCGCCTATGGTTCAATATTTAACGAGTCAAATGGTTGACCGGCAGGGTTTTGCTTACTGTACATATTGCGTAAAACACGCTCTGCATTTTTATTGAATGCCGCACCGTTCCCGAAACCGTCAAAGTGATTATTCATGCCTAGAGCGTGCGCTAGCTCATGCAAACTTACTTCATTGCTCGCAACTGTTGTACAATTTGGGTCAGGATTTGCACTGTCTAAGTTTATCCATGCATATCCGCCACTCCACTTGGTTTTATCGATACCATAATCGTTTCCTATAGCATAAGAAACAATGCTGTTGCTGTATGGTGCCCTTGAAACCGTTCCTGAGCTACAACTCCCTGCTGATGTCCCCTGACTCCAAATAAATCCCCAGTCTGTAGGCAGATCTGAGTAGTCGATATCAAAAAATGGGGTGTCATCAAATTCAAGTGAGATGACTCCTTTTCTATCGAAGAGTTGATATCCAATGATTTCTTCAGCTTTGTTCAAGGCGTATTCAAAACGAGAATCTTTAGAATCCAAATAATAAACAGGTATTAATTCGCCATTATCTCTAAATCGGGTGAGATTAGGGAACTCTGGTGACGAACTACCATCGGCAAAACAATACATCGAAGTACAGTAATCATCTTGGAAATCCTGTGAAACAAGTACACCCCAAGAACCATAGACATTCTGAGTACATGGAGTGGCTTCTGCTAGGTTACTGCACTGAATGAGTGCTGATACTTCGCTATCTGATAGTGTTTTGTCTCCCTCACCACCATCACTATCACCCCCACAACCTGACAACACTCCCAATATAGCGCCGGCTATTATTACTTTTTTCATGACACTTCCACTGTCTAATTCATAAAAATCAATGAATTATCTCGTATAAATGA
Organism: Photobacterium minamisatsumaniensis; assembly: GCF_050336695.1. NCBI lineage: Bacteria > Pseudomonadati > Pseudomonadota > Gammaproteobacteria > Vibrionales > Vibrionaceae > Photobacterium > Photobacterium minamisatsumaniensis. Next base: position 41,526 of record NZ_JAKJSI010000050.1, read on the forward strand.
CAGTGCAGCGAGCAAGGTTTTGTTGCAAAATGTTTATTGGAAAGGGTTTTAAGTGGGGCTTGGGTCGTTGTCTAAAAATATGGTTGCCGAGTCTGGTCAAGAAAATGTAACCCATATCTAACTTACCAAAGAAAAGTTGTTAGTGTTGTTGTTTGATAAGAAAGGTGGATCCAATGGAGAGTTGGCCGACTTGCTTAAGTTGTGCCTTGCATTAACAATCGAAGGGTTAGATAACGTGGTTAAATCGCTTAAAGCGGATGTGATTTCTCATGGCAATGATAGCCTTAGAACAGATGTGATGGTTTTTCAAAGATGTATCATCGCTGAACAAAGCCAACACACCTCTGTTCATATAGGTGTTAGCCGAACTGTCTTATTCATTTATGCCCATAGTGAGCTGAACTTTTGTTATGTCTCATTTTTCAGCAATGAAGTTTGACCACTACAGTTCAAAAGCTGAACATTAAAAAATGCTTTTAGTGCTCTTAGATGGTGTTCGTGCTGTACGTCAATGGAAGCACAGTTTCAGCAATACCAGTGCTCCAACAATAACGCGAGTATAGAACATGGAAAGTATAAAACGATTACAATTCATTGAAGTGTGCCTGTTATGGGAAGGTGGTGTGAATGCGAGAATACTACAGGACTATTACAGTATCTCCCGAACGACAGCACAACGCCAAATTGATGATTACAAGACGCACTATCCACAGAATGTTGCAGGTTACGATGGTCAATTAAAACGTCATCTTGTAAGTGACGCATTCATCCCTCAGGTCACACGTGGAAACTTTAATGAGTACCTGTCGTTTTTTGGTACAGCTTATGATGAAGTTTTTGAGACTACAGTCGATAACCCACTGAATATCGAATTACTGCCTACACCTACTCGAAATATTGACCCCAGACTCATTCGTTGCGTGATAAAAGCCTGTAGAGAGCAATTACGCTTAGATATCGGCTATTTCTCAGTCACAAGTGGCGTGAATGAAAGTCGTATTATTAGTCCGCACTCTATCGTATTCGATGGGATTCGTTGGCATACCAGAGCTTGGTGTGAAAGATCTCAATTGTTTAAAGATTTTGTGTTGTCGCGGTTCAACGATGTACCAGTCTTTGAAGCTTCGGCAACACATCTCAAAGCTGATGATAAAGAGTGGAATACACACGTTGAACTCAAACTTCAGCCAGATCCTCGTTTATCTAGTGCAAAGCGCCGCAGCATTGAGTTGGATTACCGTATGACCAATGGCCTGTTGGTCATTCCATGTCGTGCTGCATTGATTAAGTACTTAATTCAGAACTTGCGACTTGATGCCTACAATCAAAACCCGGAAGGGCAACAGATCATTGTTGAGCCACATTGTTGGGTTGCATTAGAACCTTACCGATTTAAAGGTTAACTGTTTAAAAGTTTTACATAGATAAAATTACAGTATTGAGTCTATGGGTCAACGCGTTGATATTACTCATCAGATTCTGTGAAGTGCTGAGTTATTGGAGAGTGAGATGCATACTGAACTGAAACTCAAGCTCGACACGTTTGCCCAACTAAAAAGCAATGTGTCGTGGGATATTTTAACTCGATCTAATTCTGTTTGGGTGTTGGCACTATTATCGTTTTTGTTTGAAAAGAAGCCTCGTATCCAGCGAGAAGAGTTTTATGCTGAGGTGAAAAAGCACCTCAATAAGATGGCTAAGGTATATGAGAACATTCAGTCGGATCACGTCCATTACATTAATGATTGGTTAAATCATGGTTACCTCGCAACCTACCAATACAAGCAAGGGTTAGGTGATGGAGAATACGAGATAGGCTTTACCCGTGAAGCGCAACTTGCGGTGGACTTTGTTCATTCACTGAACAATAAGGATATCATGCTTAATGACAGTTACATGCAAATGTTAATGTCACAGGTACATAAGCTCAATATAACTACATCAGAGGATAAGAGAGAGCGTTTAAGAGACTTAGAAAATCAACAACGCCAGATAAAACGTCAGATAGAAGCACTAGAAGTCGGTGATATTGAAATTGTTGACAATGAAAAAGCGGTGCGAGATTTCAAGACCATTATCCTTTTGCTTGGTAGCTTAGACAGTGACTTTATACAGGTAAGTAATGATGTGCGGGATGTTAACGCTGAAATAATAAAAAAAGTCATCAATCTGGCAGAAGATCAAAACAAAGGTACCATACTAGACTTTACCTTTGACTCTCTTGATGAGCTTTACTCCAAGGCCAGTGGTCGGTCATTTGTCAGTTTTTGGGAAATGATGAAAAACTCGAGATTACAGTCACAGTTTGAAAACGACATTGAATCATTACTGTCAAGACCGTTTATTACGGAAGTGCCACCAGAAGAGCGCAAAGTCTTACAAAACTTGAGTCGCCGTCTCATGACCAAGTGTTTGTCAGTCTCTGATGAGACAGGCGTGGTTTCCAAAACCCTAAGCTCTTTCGTTCGATACCATCAAGACAATACGGTGTTTGCACTGAATCAGAAAATCAAAGATGCGATGAGCACCTTCATAAGTGTAAAAGATAACTTTTCGATTAAAGATGAACTATTGGAAGTCACACTCCCAAAGCTAGAAAAGCGTCAAATAAGCGCTGTAGAACTTTACATGGATACGGGTAGCTTTCCAGAGCCTGATTATTCCAACCCTGCGATGACCTTAGAAGAGGCAAAAAGCCTTATCCTAGAAACTGATATTAACTGGCGTAGGCTAATCTTCACAATTAACACCAGTTTAGCGAACACCTCCGATAAAAAGGTTGGTATCAAACTCTCAGATATAATAGAGAAATACCCTATTGAGCTTGGTCTCGCTAGCTTTATTGGCTATTTGGTTCTTGGTGATAAATACGGAATCATCGATACCTCACAATTTGAACGCATTCCATATGAGTTCATTGGAATTGACAGTGACGCACCAATTAGGAAGTACGCGCGATTACCACTGATTTACTTTACCAGCACTATTACTAGACAAGTTGATGAGGTGTACTGATATGGATAACACAATAGAAATAGATGCTCCTGAACCACAAACACTTGTTTCAGTACCTAAGACAATCGAAACAGAAGAAGTTGAGCATGAGTTAACAACCAGTGAAGATCTAAGGGCTGCTTACCAAGCCTTGTCGCGCGGAATTATCTACGCCGATACACAACAAGCGTTATATACCATTATTTCGAACAATGTGAAGCAGCTGAACGAGCGATTTGAATTTGATGGTGCTCGACTACTCATCAACACAACTTTTAATTTTGCTTATCTCACAACGCTTAAGAATGCGGCTGGCGAGTCACTCCCCAGTCTGCTACGCACTTTAAGACTCAATAAATACGACTCGTACTTGTGGATTTTCTTGCGTAGTGAATTTGATAAGGCAATGCGATTGAGTGGTGAGGCAATAATTCAAGAAAGTGAAATCATTGCTCAGTTAGATCAAATTGAGCCTAGCTCCGTACAGGATAAACGAAAACATGACAGAGCGATGAGCAGTGCGATTACTAAGTCACTCGAAAATGGAGTCCTAAAAAAGCTCAAACTCATGAAAAATGATGAGCAGCGCTACCTTATTCGCCCTTTTATTTCAGTCGCAATTGGTGCTGAGCAAGTGGATACTTTTTTATCCCAGTTTTCCAACAAACAGAATGGTACAGTGGAAGGTGATCCCAATGCTTGATTTATTCCAAATGTACGAAGATGAAAAGTTTTATCTCGACAAGTTCCAAATTTATAACTGGGGTACTTTCAGTGGATACCACAGTTTCAATACATCAAAGCTTGGCACTGTTATTACCGGTCAATCGGGTGCAGGAAAATCGACGATTCTAGATGCGAATTCGGCATTACTAGTCCCATCGGTTAAGCGTCGTTACAACCTAGCCTCAACTAATGATGGGAAGAAGCGTTCCGACCGTAACGATGTGACCTATATGTTAGGTGCATGGAGCAAAAAGGGTGATAACAACAATCAAGAGAAAACACAGTTTCTGCGTACTGCACCAAATTATTCGGTTTTAGCTCAGACCTATAAAAGCGGTGATGGTCGCACGGTGACGATATGCCAACTCATATACCTCAATAAAAAATCGATGACTCAGGATGATATCAAACGCATTTATTTGATCATCAACCGGGATTTCAGCATTAAAGAAATCAAACGTTTTGAGAGCTTAAAACAGCTAAAAGCACTATTTCCACCAGCCAATGATTTTCGCTACCCCGATACACCGACGGAGTACTTCAATCTGCTGCGCGAAGAATTAGGTATTGATTCCGAAAAGGCATTATCACTGCTGCATAAAGCGCAATCGGCAAAAAACCTAGGTAACATCGATGCATTCTTGAAAGATTTCATGATTGATGAACCCGAGACTTATGATGTCGTAAGGCAAATGTCCACACAGTTCATCGACATTAATCAAACCTATGAGCATATTCGCTCACTGGAAAATCAAATAGAGCTACTGGAAGAGATTGATGGTTTTGAGAAAGAACTGGTTAATTTGAAGCTTGATGAGAAAAATGTAACTTCAAATCGCGACTATCGGCAAAGTTACTCTGATCTGCTCAAACGAGAAATATCAAAACGTGTTTCCATTCAGCTTGAAACTGATGTAACGCGCCTTAACGCTGAAATAGTATCTAATCGTGAAACATCAGCTAAGCACGATCAAACACTAATCGATCTAAACGTTGAATATCGGTCTGCGGGTGGCGATGCTATCGCTAAACTAAAAAATACTCAACAAGATATTATCGATTCTCAGCAGGGTATTAAAACTTCACTTGAGCAATTTAAAGGTGCTTTAAAGAAATGTGACATACCGTCTGATATCACTGATGAACAATCTTTCGCTGAAGCTTTAGCAAGCTGTAGGAAAAAGGAACGAGAACTCGAGGGAGTTTCAAAGTCACTGTTTATCGACGCTGGCCACGCGTCGGTAAAGTTGGAGGGGCTTGAAGAGCACAAGGAAAAGGTAGAAACTGATCTCGCACTCATGAAAGATTCAAACTCCATGATTGATGGGCGTGCAGCTCGTATTCGTAACGAAATCTGCAAGCACCTTGGCTTGAATGTTGATGATTTACCATATGCTGCTGAGTATCTGCGCGTTAAAAAAAGTGAGATGCAATGGGCAGGTTCAATAGAGCGTTTGCTTCACAGCTTTAGCTTGACCTTACTAGTAACCGATGAGCACTTTAATGAGGTTACTGAGTTTGTTAACTCTCATCACTTAAAAGGCATCTTGCAATACAATCATGTTGAATCGCTCAACTACCAACACGCTAGTAATCTACACACTGATTCTGTAGTGAACAAGCTCGAATGTAAGTCAGGTGATTTATACAGTTATGTCGCGGCAAAAATTAGTGAGTTATTCGGTGATTACCGCTGCTTTAATGATATCAGCAGTTTCAAAAAAGAGGAAGTCAAGGGACTGACCAAGGAAGGACTTATTCGTCAAGGTGTTCGTCGCTACAGAAAAGATGACCGGTTTAACATCAATGACAGGGGACGGTGGATCCTAGGTTGGAATAACGAAGAAAAGATTGCCTCTTTGCAATCCCGATTATATGACCTTGAAACAAAAATTAAGGATGCGCGACAGAAGGAAGATCAGGCCGCCAAAAGTAATACTTTGAACAACCAATCGATAGTTCTTATGCAGGGGCTTGCCAAGGTTAAGTTCAGTGATATTGACTTACTCGGTGCCTGTAAACGTGCTGATGACTTAGCAAAGCAGATCAACAATCTAGAAAATGGTAACGATAAACTCAAATCTCTTAGTGATTCTATAGAACAGATAGCTAACGAGAAGGAGTCGATTGATCAATTGATAGTTGACTTAACTATTAAGCGAGAAAAGCAAGAAAGTGAAAAAAATAACGTAGAAAACCTTATAACGGAGATCGACAATAAAGCTATCGTTGTTATACCTAACGAAGTTCAATCAGCGCTTTCTGAGTTGTACAGTGTAAATACAGATACAGCGACACTGAGCCTAGTCTCGCAAAAGGATGAAATAGTTAAAGATAGTATACTTGGTTCGCTTAATATCATTAGTGCCAGTATTGGCAAAGTAGAGGGCTCAATTCGACAGCGCTTAGAGCGCTTTGTAAATCGTTTTCCAGAGGTGGAAGCTGAACAAGGACTGAAAGCAGACCTTGTCGAGTTGAACCACTTCCTCAATTACTACGAACGCATCACCAATGAAGATATTGTGCGCTTCAAAAAGAAATTTGAACATTTATTGAATGACACCTTGATTAACCATGTTACAGGACTTCGCAATAAACTAGCGTGGGCGCGTCAGACGATAGAGGGGCGATTAGAGGAAACAAATGAAGCATTGAGCACTGTTGACTACAATAATGGTCGTTACCTCAAAATAGACTTCAATACGATAGTCAATCAAGATGCTGCGCAATGTAAGTTAATGCTAAAACGTGTTACAGAAGACTTAGCTGATATAAGCGATGCAGGTAAAACGCGTCGATTTAACGAAATCAAAGCGTTTATTGATCGCTTCAATTCGAGTGAACCTGCCGACAAAACCTTTATCCAGAATGCACTCGATATTCGAAAGCAAATTAGCTTTTACGCCAAAGAGATCGACCCAGAAAATCCAGAAGATAATGGCCCTATTCATGGTACAGACGGTGAGCTATCGGGAGGCCAAAAAGAGAAGCTTACTGCAACGGTCATGGCAGCAGCTCTTCGTTATCATTTAACAGGTGACAATCGAAATATTCCTACGTTTGCACCAATTGTTCTAGATGAAGCCTTTATCAGGACAGATGCTAACTTCACTAATACAGTTTTGAATGTCTACAAGAAAATGGGTTTTCAATTAATCATTGGAACGCCAAATAAATCTCTAACGGTTATCGAACCATTTGTTGATAACGCGATTAGCATTGGCATTGAGCAAGAGAAGCACTCATACATACGTGAATTGGAAATCGGTTATGACGAGGAAGAGCGTTTTTACATGAAGCAAGGTGAATTATTAACTGATGACTAGCTTTTCGCTGACAAAAAAAATACGCACACAGGATGATCCACTGCATTGGTTACCTGATCTATATCTCGACCTTTTGAACGCTTATTGCACGGACTTATTAACTAATCAACCTTACGTGCTAATAGAACTGTACATGAATGAACGGGAGCTACCAAAGTTCCCTATCATGCCAATGACTACACAAGTTTTTGAGAAGAACATCAATCGGTTAACAGAGTTTTACACTGCGTGGAATGATCATTTTCTTAATGAGTATGCGCAATGGCAAGATAGGTGTTTTCAAAAGTGGGGTAACCAACGCTATCCTAAAGAGTTGAGTTTTGAAAACATCGAAACTCCATTTCAACTAACGGGTTTACTTCCTGATCTTGAACAGTTATTGGATAAGTACAAAGCGCTGTTATTGTTGAATAAGCGCTTGTCACTACTTCCCAAAAAATGTGGTCAGTGGTTTGTCAAAGCTTCAATGATAGATGTTAAACACCTAACAAACACTGTTGAATGGTTTATTGAGAACCCCAATAGCGGCTTGTATATGCGGCAGGTAGATATTGAAGGCGTGCATACCAAGTGGATTGAGCAGAACATTACATCTCTATTTACCGCATTAAAACTAATTAACAATGACGACACAGAATCGAACTTTGAAGCATATACAGGGCTTGTGACACCACCGGCAACTGTGCGCTTTAGACTAATTGGCAGTGAACTCGATGATCTCTTTCATGGTGCAACCGATATCACGATGCCTGTGAAGGATTTAAACATCATTGGTAGCAAGCTTGGCCCTCTCTGTTCTACCATCGTAATACTTGAGAATGAAAAGCCAGGTTTGTACTTCGATAACATAGAGCAGGGGATGTGCATATTTGGTTTAGGTAATGCCGTAACCATTCTTGAGCAGGTCGACTTCATTAGGCAGTGTCCTAATATTTTATATATCGGAGACTTAGATATTGAGGGGCTGTATATATTGAACCGACTGCGTAAACGTATCCCTCAAGTAGAGTCTCGTTACATGAATATACAAACTTTCATTGATAATGATGCATCAGCTGTTACTTATAGGCCTAAATTAACAAATGAGTCATTAGACGCTCTTACAGATACTGAGCGTAAGTTGTTTGATTATCTTAGTGAGATACAAGGTTCTGATTGCAACAATCGACTAGAGCACGAATTTATCAAATTGGCAGATAGATTGCTTTGATAATTAAAGGTTTGTAAAAAGTAGCACCTGAAGCACACACTAAGATGCAATGAATGGTGTGATGGTGTACAGAAAGCACTTTAAGAGTGACTCGTAAAAATTGGCATTTTTTCGGGTTGGTTGAGTTTAGCAATTGCTGTGGCATTGATTGAGTGCGATACAGGTCGGCAGCAGTTCAATCATTCGCAAGACATGAACAAATATGAACCGTTACCCTTAGGTTGAAAAACTAATATGTTCATGTCTATAGACGAGTTACGAAGATTGAGTGATATGTGTGATCACTAAGCGATTATGTCGTACTTTAATTGCCAGGCGGCGCTGTAGTTACTTGAAAAAAGTTGTTAGTGTTATGTTTTCGAAAGCAGGGCTTCCCTGAAGGCGAGCTTGGCACGCTAATGGCGTTGGCTTTAGAGTTTAAAATCGAAGGCTTAGAAAGTGTCATTAGGCCGTTAAGGCGTGATTAAGTAGTTTATGTGGTTGTTGCTTGGGGATAGGGCACTTTGCAGCTGAAGGTATCACTTATAAAGTAATCCGCTGATGGCAGCTAACTTAGAATCGCCCCATTCGGTGTTAGCACTGTCTACTCCTAATGCTGGTAAAGCGTCACTTGACTTAGTTTTATTCATGTCGCTAATCTGTCTGAGCATATGCAACTTGCCACCTCACGAACAGGAAACATGATGGAGCCAATTGTTGTTTCTCCGCCGCTGCGCGGTAAATGGAATGCATTGAACTGCCCTGGAGACCAAATACCTAGTCATGGTACCAATGAGTGGGGGATGACCTACGCTTATGATTTCTATAGGTTAGAAGCGGACGAGAATGGTTCGGTTAGTTGGCATAATCAACCTCGTTGGAAATACTGGCTCGGATTGGTGAGGTTAGGTCACTCATATAGTTGGGGGGAACCCATACATGCTCCGTTTGATGGTGTAGTCCGCGAGGTCGTTACGTCAGTAAAAGAGCGCAGCCGACTACATTATATTCGTGATGTAGGTTTAGCTCTGTTTAATGGCATCTTTTTTTCCTATCAGAAAGGGAAAGTGCATGCACTGACAGGTAACTACCTAATCATTGAGGGCGAGAAATGTTGCGCCCTGATTGCTCATGCCCAGTATGGCTCAATTAAACATGAAGTAGGTAATTTAGTTTGTCGTGGTGAGGTAGTTGCTAGACTAGGCCATTCAGGAAATTCCACAGCACCTCATTTGCATTTCCAACTAATGGATCGAGTTGATATCAGAAATGCCAAAGGGTATCCGTGCGCCTTTGACAAATATTCTATTTATCAGAATCAAACATGGGAGCCTGTTGAGCATGGGGTTCCAAGCAGCACTTACCCGATTAGATTTTCTTGAACCTCGTACTAATGCGTGACAGTTGCTTTTTGGCGTAACAATAAATTGCCATGTAGTTATACATCTATGTTATTTTTGATATGTAACAAAAAAGGCCAGCAAGCAGCAGACCTTTTATTGTGAGTCAATGAACAAGTATGATACTCAATCTCAGCAGTTAGGAACTTACTCAACAGTTATTGATATAATAACCAATCCATTTAATTCGACTTGTTAGCCGCTAAAATATTGTTTGAACTCATCGTTTGGTTCTCTATCTGAGTAGATATAAACAGAATTCCCAATTGGATCTACAACTGAAAAGCCTCTGTCTCCCCAAGGGTGGTCTTCAAGTGGCATGATGATGTTTAAGCCAGCATCTATAAGGCGAGCATGTTCATTGTCGACATCAGTAACATTAAAGTTCAGCATTACACCTTTACCTTGAAAGGTTGGCATGTTTTTTTGTGGCTGAATAAAGCAAAGTTCGGTGCCATCTTGGCCGATTTTAAGTATGACGTACCAGCCACAATCAAATGTTATTTGGGCTCCAAAGTACTTAACGTAGAACTCACGGCAAGAATCAACTTCAGTTGTACAAAAACATGTTGAAGATTTATTTGTTTTCATATGCTTTCCTTATTCCTCAAGATAAAACTTGAACACATTATATGTGCAACCTGTTTTACCCTCTCTTAATATTCGGTAAGCAAAGGTAACCGTGATACGAAATTCTCTCACTTAATAATCAGGAGGAGTAGTCGCCGGTTTTTGATAAAGACGGTCACACCCTGTACGAAATACTATTCCAGCACTGATCTACTTACATAAATCTAGCCCTACAAAGATTAGGGAAGTCAGTTTTGGTATAACTGAAGTAATTTATGCTTTGATAAATTAACGAGTCCTTTAGCTCTGTATTGTCCAGTGACGTGCGTAACACAACTTTGCCCCTTTTCTTGTTATAGCTAGTTTTACATTAAATTCATGAGGGATTTTTATGCCTACTTTTTCTCATGAGTTTAGCGTTCTTGTCGGGTGATAAATATAATCTATGGGACGGATTTATAGTGGACTAGCATTGAGTTCCTACATGTATAGCGAAAAAACTGTTTCGACTCATTTAAGCTTCAAATTGTGATCGATGAAAAATTATCATAGTTGTTTTATCACTTTGGTTTCCGCATCATCAAAAGTGGTTTGAAATGTTAGCTATGAGAGGTTTACAGCAGGATGACTAAAAATCACATGCTAAGGAAGGTTATCGTATTAACAATCCCAATTATATTCATTTCATCGTTTATCATTCCTTCGACTGAGCTTGGTCGAAAAGCAATCAACTTAGTGTTTATAGATCATAGGTTGGTATCTCTTGAGTTCATGACGGTCATGCGAAACAATGATAAGCAAACATTTGATAAATTAATGAAAAATCACCTAAACCAATATGGACGATATGGGTTGCTTGACTTGCATATATTATTGGGAAGGTATGTGTTTGAGGGTTATGAATTTAGTAGTAAAGACATTAGCCATATTCGTGAATTATGTATTAAAGGAGAAGAGGTAGCTTGTCCATTAGGTTACGTATATGAAAGTGGCTATATGTACAATGCCAAATTTGAACCAAAGCTAAATAATTATGATCTATTGTATAAAGACACTCCTGATCATCAAATATATAATTTGCCATTCTCCGATGGTGTATCGCATGTTTTGACTATGATTCATGGGGTTGCTTGTCCGGCAAGAAGAGGAGTTAGCGCTGAGTGCCCAGTAACCAATAATGTTCATCTAGTGAAACAGATAAATCAATACTATTCAAAGAATGGAGAAAAACCTGCTCACTTTAACTACATGGTAAATTAACCATGGTGGTTTTCCATTAGCTAAAGTTATTCATCACTTCCTAAATTAGTCAAATCACTGACTCAGTTTTGTCCAAAAACGAGTTTGAGATCGTTTGGTAGTTAATGTGATCACCAAGCGATTCTGTCGTATCTTAATTACCAAGCGACTTTGTCATTACGTTAACTACCGAGGGAATTTGACGGGACTCAATTAGCTTACCTTTTAAAGTAATCAATGGAGCTTTAGAAGGTGTTAAGGATGTTCTATATGGATTCAAAATCCCAATTTACTGTCGATATCATCAGCAAAGTTATCGATGGCAAGATCACCATCAATAGTGCCACAACCTTGCTCAACAAATCTCGTCGAACCATTGAGCGTTACCTAAGTCGTTACCGTACAGAAGGCCTTCGGTTCGTGATTCATGGCAATAGAGGTCGCTCTCCAGCCAATAAAATTCCTGAGTCGCTCAAGAAGGAAGTTCAAGGCCTCATTCAAACCAAGTACTTCGATTTCAATCTTCAGCATCTTTCCGAGCTTCTAGAAAAGAATGAGGGGATCGCCATTAAGCGTGAAACTTTACGCTCTTGGGCCCACGATATTCATCATGTTAAACGTGCGAAGCGACGTAGACGTCGAGTAAGAAAATATAGAGAGCGTATGGAGTTGCCAGGATTAATGCTTCAAATGGATGGGAGTCCTCATCGCTGGTTTGGGGATGAGAAATCTTGTTTGATAGCGATGATTGATGATGCCACCAGTGATATTCATGCTCAGTTTTTCCCCTCTGAGACCACCGAAGGCTGTATGAGGGTGATGAGAGCTTATATTGAGAAACGAGGGGTATTTAAGACGCTCTACGTCGATAGAGCGGGTATCTTCGGTGGTCCCAAGCGAAGCAACTTCTCCCAGATGCAACGAGCTTGTGAAGAGCTCGGTATTGAAATTATCTTTGCTAACTCACCACAAGGAAAGGGACGCATTGAACGCTCATTCGATACCTTCCAAGATAGGCTGGTACCAGAACTACGATTACACAACATTACCGATATGGAGGGCGCGAATCGGTATTTACAAGAAGAGTTTATACCAAATTATTGGGATAAAAAGGTTCGAGTTCAGCCTAAAAGTGCACGTTCTGCCTTTAAGCGCTTACCCCCTGATTTAGATATGAGCAGTATATGCGTACAGAAAGAATACCGAACAATACGACGTGATCATACGTTTGGCTTTGATAACAAAAGGTATGTTATCGATTCGCCTATCCGCTACTCCATTGAGAATCAAAAAGTAGAGATCCGATGCCAGTTCGATGGCACATTCTCCGCTTATTTTGGCCATCGTCGGCTAGATATTACAGAGCTAGTAGAGCCTCGTAAATGCAGTGAATACGGCAAAGAGGTTCAGCGGAAAATAGAAGCATTAGAGCTAGTTGAACAGCTGGGTAGTATATCGAAAGCAGCCCGTATCCTTGGTTGTTCCCGCCAATCCCTTTACACCTATCAGAAGATAATGGCAGAGGAAGGGCCGATAGGCCTGAAGCGAATCAATAAGCCCCTCAAACGCAGTAAGAACCGTATACCAGAGCACGCAGAAGACAAGATTATCGAGCTGACGCTGTTGAACCCTCATGCGACATTAATGCAACTGATGAAAGAGTTAAAAGAACACGACATCACCGTGAGTATCGGCACGATTAAAAACATCTGGAAGGAAGAAAAACTCAGCACCAGAGAGCTTAGGATCAAAAAATCACAATCACTGAATATCGACGTGTAAGGCGAGAAATATCAATCCTGACTAGAATGTAAGAGCATGACAGAATCGATTGGTACTTATCCCGTCAAGTTCCCTCAGTAATGACAGATCGTTTGGTAGTTAATTCGGTTGGCGTGAAATGTCATTAGATCTAAACAGTCAACAGGACAAATTTTTGCCTGTAACGCCTCCTTAGGTTAGGGAATTAAATGCGCTAGCCGCCAGTCTTAAAGTCATTCGTACAAACTGGAGTTTTTCTCTGCCGTTTTGTTCATTCTGTAATAGAATACACGCAATTAACTCTCTTTCTTATTGATAAGGAATGCTATGAGCATCCAGAATGCACAATCAGACGATGTAGTGATTGTCAGTAATTCTTCCGACAACCCTTTCGCGATCGATGTCGCATATGCTATGGGCCAGGAGGAAGATATCTCCGATGTAATCAGCATGAAGCACTTCATGAATACTGAGTTTTGCCCACGCTTTATCTCAGATGAAAATGACATGGAGAATATCGGCAATAGCTTAGAAGGAAAGATTGTTGTCATTGTAAGCACCGGTAATCTGATTACAAGCCGCCAGGAATTGGCCATGCACAACTTCATCATTGCGCGTGCGGCCAAAGAAAACGGTGCTAGCCGTGTGGTATTGGTTGAGCCAGATTTATTTTTCTCAGCTCAAGATCGAGGCCCTCGTGCAGATTTGGGGGATACTCAGACTGAGCGAGATACAGCCGACATTAAGAAGTTTGATGGCCAACCTTTTACTTCTAAACTCTATGCTCAGATGCTGAAGCTTGCTGGGGTTGATGATGTAGTGACGGTGCATAACCATTCTGTTTCCGTACAGAAGATGTTTAGCGAAGTGTTCGAAGGCCGTTTCTTCAACCTCATTCCTTACAAGATTTACGCTCACTACTTGCTGAGTTCAAATATATTGAGTTACGGACCAGAAGGCGAAGGTCTCGTTCTCTGTGCGCCCGACAAAGGGGCTCGCGACTTCGTAAAAGAGATGTACAACACGCTTGGTTTACCCAAGGCTAAGTTCATTATGTTAGACAAAGAACGTACTGCTGAACGTAAGGTAGAAATCACTCTTCACAAAGAAAGTGAAGACACATTCGAGGGCCTGAACAACCCGAGTATCGTTTTGTTTGACGATATGGTTCGAACCGGCTCAACAGTTGTAAAATCTTGTCAGTTCCTTCAGCAGTTAAAACCCGAGCGCATGGTATTCACTGTCTCACATTTCTACGCAAGTACTGAAGGTCGCGAGCGTATGTCTAACCCTGCTCTGGGTGAGATTCTGACACTAAACACAATGCCAACCATCCTGAACCGTGATGAGCAAGGTCGTTTACGCAAGAAAATTGTTGTACTGAAAATTGAGAAGTTTTTGGCTCAAGAGCTGTGCAAGATCTTGAAGATACCACAGCGCTCTGAAGAGACTAACCCTTACAAAATTGACATGTCATCGAAGAACCCTCGCTTCCAGCGTAAAATTTGGTTCTCTGATCAACTGTCCGAATTGTAGTCGTTGATATAGCCATCACCTAACGTTAAGCCTCCTGTTTAGAGTGACGACTAAGGTAGAGGTTGCAATAGTATTTACCCCGAAACGTGTCATTAGGCCGTTAAGGCGGGGCTAGTACTTAACGCTGAAGTGATTTTTAATCGTAGTAAGCCCATCACCAGTGGCGATGGGCTTTAAATTAGCGGAATTTTATGAGATTTTTTGCCAGATTAGGTTATCGATAGACGTTTTACCTGAACCCGCGAAAACGAAGAAAGTAAATATGGATAGTAAGGTCCATTGGTATTCAAGGCCTCCATTCATTGAATTCAATCCTGCACTAAATCCACCCAATGTGATAATGGCAATTACCATGCAAGATGCTAAACCAAGTGCGGCTAGTCGTGTTACTAAGCCAAGCATCAATGCTAAACCGCCGAAAAACTCTGTATATGCAGCAAGGTAAGCACTAAGTACAGGGAACGGTATTTCTTTCATTTCTAAGAATGGAACTAACCCCATAGGATTAATCACTTTATGATATCCATGGTACAGCATGATAAAGCCAACCATTAATCGAAAAATAAGTTCGAAGTGATTATTATCAGAAATTTTAAACAGTGGTTTTATTTGTGATAGTTTCATTATTTAAATCCTTTTTTAATTTTTTAATTTTTTAGAATGAGTATTCCATACCGAAGACGTGGGTATCTTCAATGGTATTACTATCACCACCATCTGAGACGCGGCCTTCAATAAATAATGTTAAGTCTGGTGAAAGCGTTAATACATTGTAATGAACGCCATAGCCGACAAAGCGTTCGTTTTCGTTACCCCAGTTACCGTATATTTGGGCGTGGTGCAGTACGAATTTTAAACTGTCATTGAATGTGTATTCTGCAGCAACATCCCAAGTGTATTTGTTAAGGTCTGCATTTTTTCCATTATCATTGAGGTCAGACTTTGCGATGGTTGCACCAATGTACCACTGCCCGTAGCGATAATTAGCGCCAATATTATGTGTTGCATCGCCTTTATCTTTATATAGGTCTCCATTTGGTCCATATAACCCAGCATCATGATATGAGTAACCTATGCCAAAGCCTTCTCCGAAAAATGGTGAGGTACCATATGTAATCGTGAAAGCGTTACCGTCAGTGGTAAAGGCATCATCTTTATAGTCAAAATCACGTGTTGAATCAGAAAGTTGAGTTGAGGCAACAAAACCCCATTTACCAAATTGATTTTTATAAAGTAACGTATCACTGTTACGCCATGCCGCTTGGCCTGCAAGTACATCTTGGAAGCCTAAATATTTCATTTTTAAGATAGGCATGTGGACATAAGTCGCTCCCCAGTCTTTACCAAACCACAGATTACCTAGTTCAGCATGCTCAATTCCGATATATTCATAGCGCTTTCTTATCTTCCCATTTTTTATTTCGGTGCCTTCTTTTAGGTTAAGGAAGTTCAGGTCATATTCCATTCGACCAAAAAGATACCAACCATCGGTAATTTCATAATTGGCTAAGCCATTGAGTCTTACCTTTGCTTCAATAGGGTTTCCATCTTTAGAGCCTTCAGCAAGAGGGCCGCCATTAGTCTGATACGCGCCAACGAGCCCTAATACTCTTATATGGTCATTAATTTCAAAAGCATTAACTGATACGCTAGAGCATAAGATAGCTAGCGAAAGATACTTCTTCATTTCGTCCTCGATAAAAAATATTTGTAGAAATAGATAATTAAAATTTAATGGTTATTATATTTATGACGTTATAATAGACTTATGTTTTTATGTGAGTGCGTTTAGATGCGTCTTTTATATTTATGTATTTATTGGATAGGTGAATAAACACAACTCATTCACCTATATTGC
>NZ_JAKJSI010000051.1:0-56666 GCF_050336695.1 Photobacterium minamisatsumaniensis
GCGATATTCCATGTCAGTAAACGTGATGCAGAAACACCGCGGTTAACCCAGTTTGGTCGTGTACTCAATGATCTACACATCGAGCTCATCTGTGCTAATAGTTCACAGGCCAAAGGCCATGTTGAGCGCGCGAATAAAACGTTACAGGATCGCTTATCAAAGTTGGAGGTGTAGTAACCCCAATTCTTTAAACAGCTTAATGAACTCTTCCACACAAGCCCCCTAGCCTGTATTTTCGATACGGTGCTGCCAAGTTGAGAGCCTGACTCGCCACAGGCCACACACTGTCGCAAATCATCGTGGCTACGGCTACCGTTTGCTAAACTAGTTCTATTAAAATGTGACAGCGTGACGAATTCAGCAGGCATGGTGAAACTCCACTCGTAAGGGTTGATTTATCAACAATGAAAGCATCACCACACGATGGTGCACCATCGCTTTATGGTCATGTCGAGCAAGCGAATAAAGAAAAGTTCTATATTCATTCTTATAATCAAAATGTCATCAAATGACCTATCCATAATTACATGGTTCATCAATAATATTTTTTATTGATGAACTTTACGTAAAACTAATTTTATCAATCAATATCTTACTTACCACTATGACACTTTAAATTATTAATGATCAGACAATACGCCATTTTCTCCCAAGAAAGCCCCAATAAACATCTCTTACTTATTGCATTATTGATTACCCTCATACATACGAGTATTTTCTTTCTAATCATTCATGAGATTTTACTCTCTTTACTGGGGTTATCCTTAGCTTTCTTTCTATTAACTTTTTTCATAATAGCTTCAGGCTATAAAAAACAAGATCTTCATAAATAAAATGATTTACTCTAATTACTTAAGGTGTAAAAAGGTCAACCTTACTTGTTTAGATGCCCAGTTGGTGAGCTCTTAGATGATGTAACCTGAGTAAGTAGTCTATAGTTTTGATAGAACTTTTAGCCCTAGTAGTCACCTCGATTGATATCCTAACACCTACCAATCGAGCTGTTTAATCGGTTAGAAGCTGAGCAGACGGAGCTTTCAATTTTATATTTATCAATCATTTAAGTCACAAGTGAGATAATTAATATTAATTAATCATCTCATCCCGTTTTATTGTTTTGGGTTATGGTAGTTTTCGCYACAACAATCAAACAAGGGGCACGTAATGACTAACAATTTGCCGTCATTCACCTCGAATATTCAACAAAAATTACCACAAATCCATAACCAAATAGGGCTATCTACATGAGTACGAATTTGTCAAAAGCAACCATCCTTTTTCATTGGGTAACAGGCCTATTGTTTCTAGCGGTTTTAGGGTTAGGGCTTTACATTGAAGACTTACCAAGAGGTCCAGAAAAATTTGAACTACTTGGAACACATAAGTCTTTAGGCATCATTGTCTTATTTATAGCCACAGCTAGAATATTTTGGCGTCTTAAAGAAGGTCAAATATCGAGCGTATCTAAATTAAAAAAATGGCAAGAGATTCTTTCCAAAGTTATCCATTTTTTATTACTACTCGCAACCATAGCAATGCCAATTTCGGGATTAATGATGAATATTGGTGGTGATAGAGCGACTGACGTTTTTGGTGTTGTACTAATTCCAGCAACTGAAAAAATAGAATGGTTGAGCAGCCTTGGTAACTTTATTCACGTGCAATCAATAAATATAATAATTGCTGCGCTTGCTCTACATATACTAGCGGCATTGAAGCACCAGTTTATAGACAAAGATGGTAGTATAACCCGCATATTAAGCCTACGAAAAAGTAAGTAAAAGTTCACCAAAGGAATTTATTCAACAGCTACTTTCCTTAGCTCAAAAGCGGTCATTTATAGGCCGCTTTAAATTCTCTTACTGTCTGTATTGCCGTAAAGTACATCATAACTCTCACGGTTATCTACCGTTCAACTCCCCCCCTTTAAATATCTAGTTACAGCGTCACTAACCATTCCCTCCCTGCTTGTTCTATTCGGACTAGTCACACATCCCATAGGAGCAATACCAACCTACACACTTAACCTCTCTTACGATCTAAAATCGCCTCATTGAAATGTACAACTAGCTCTTTCCATCAACGTCACGATTCAAAGCTGATTATTTCTTTCACGCTTAATCACCACGGTGCACATTATATTTATCTGTAAATACACAAACTTATAGTGCGCTAGCAATAGGCAACATCCTTTTATTGCCATTAATAGAATTAACTAACCCTTTTTTATCAACCACTTAAGAGCGGAGTTAGATAATTAATATTAATTAATTATCTAACTCCGTTTTCTTTTTTACGGTTGTGATAGTTTTCGTCACAACAATAAAACAAGGAATACACAATGACTAACAAAGTTCTGTCAGCCTTTTTGTTAGCGGTTTTTGCTGCACCTACAACAGCAGAAGTCACCCTAATTAATCCTTTCGTTGTACCTGAAGAGCACAGCGATACGGTCCTCAAATATTGGGAAGAAGCAAGAGACTACCTTCAAACTCAGCCTGGATACATATCAACAAGCTTACACCGCACAATACAGCCAGATAGCCAGTTTCAGTACATCAATGTTGCAAAATGGGAATCAGAAGACTATTTCAAAGCGGCAATTATGGGTATGAAAACAAACGTAGCCCCCCTTCGCGTAAGTGGTGTTGAAAACTACCCAGCATTATATGAAGTAATTCGAAACTAATAAGGAGTGCTGAAATGAAGATGAGAAAAGCTATAAAATGCCTAACACTATCACTAGGGTTATTGATGACGGCCACTAATGCTTATAGTGCCGCTTACGGAGTAAGTCTTGAATGGAAAACAGATGACGATCAAATCATATATGAAGGTATGAATGCCCAACGAGCTGCGTTCTCGAACTTAGTTAAAGAAGGCATCATTCATGACTTGTATGTTAGACACTCAACTGTGAACGATAAACAGTTTCCCATTATCAATTTTGTTATGGAAGCCGATTCAGCAGATCAGGTATTGAAGCGCCTTGAACCACTCCCGTTCTTTGAAAATAATGTTGTAAGTGTTAATCAAGTACGCAGTATTGGCACCAAGTGGTTAGATAAAGAAATTATTCAAAATAATTATGCACTTGAACTTACTTGGATAAAGCCGCAACAGCAATTGCTAGTCGATCAGATCCTCGGTCTTGATTTACAAAAAGTAGTCAATTGGAATGCGACCGGTGTTGTCACATCTGCTTATTTAGATATTCAACAATTTGATGGGAATTTAAAGCGGCCAACATACTCTATCGCTATCCAAGCAAAAGATGAAACTCAAGCAGATGAATTTGCTCAAGAACTTGAAGCTGTAAAATCCGGTAATGCATCCTACTCGATTATGTATTTAGGCTATAAGCTGAATCTTTAATAATACCCACATGGTTTTAAGGCCGTTCTATAATGATAGAACGGTCAATAATTTAAGAAGACACCATGTTATCTATCCATTCAGCACTGTTCAGTTCAAATTCCCCTCTCAAGCTATCCTTCGTCTTAAAACAGGTTCAACCAACTATTTAAGGATTGGAAGATGTTTAAATTTATAAAGCTTCTAACATTGTCATTAGGGTTACTGATGACAACTACTTTCGCGCATAGCGCTGCATATAGTGTAAACCTTGAATGGAAAACTGATGATGATCAGGTCATATTTGAAGGAATGAATGCTCAACGAGCCGCTTTTTCGCGTTTAGTTGAAGAAGGCGTTATTCACGATCTATATGTTAGGCACTCAACTGTCAATGATAAACAATTTCCGATTATCTACTTTGTTATGGAAGCCGATTCAGCAGATCAGGTACTGAAGCGTCTTGAACCACTTCCATTTTTTGAAAATAATGTAGTGAGTGTTAGTCAAGTACATAAACTTGGTGCAAAATGGCTAGATAAAGAAATAGTTCACAATAATTATGTGCTTGAACTTACTTGGAAAGCACCCCAGCAGAAATTGTTAGTCGATCAAATCTTAGGT
Source organism: Photobacterium minamisatsumaniensis (assembly GCF_050336695.1). Taxonomy (NCBI): domain Bacteria; kingdom Pseudomonadati; phylum Pseudomonadota; class Gammaproteobacteria; order Vibrionales; family Vibrionaceae; genus Photobacterium; species Photobacterium minamisatsumaniensis. The sequence goes on from NZ_JAKJSI010000051.1 coordinate 3,979, forward strand.
CTTGATTTACAAAAAGTGGTTAGCTGGAATGCTATCGGTACAGTCACCTCTGCTTATTTAGACATTCAACAGCTTGAAGGTGATTTAAAACTTCCAACGTACTCTATCGTCATTCAAGCAAAAGACGAAGAACATGCAGAAGAAATTGCTCAAGAACTTGAAGCCGTTAAGTCAGGAAATGCTTCTTACACAATCATGTATCTGGGTTATAAACTCAATATCTAGTTTAGTTAACAAGGCCGCTCTATTCAGAGATGGCCTTACCAACGTATTTATTTACTTCATTATTGCCTATCGGCAGCCATTAACTTAGAATCCCTTTTTGTTATGCACTTTAAAGACAAAGACTTATGTGTGACTTAGACTTAATGACTCCAATTACACTCGAACATTTTATTGTTGATCCGCAACACCAAACAATCACTAGAATAAAAGACGGGCATTCCGTAAAGTTATCTCAATCAGAATGTTTAGTCGTTTCATTACTAGCAAGCACCCCTAACCAAGCTATCAGCCGAGATAAATTACTTGAACACTGTTGGGCAGGTAAAGTCGTTACGAATAGTTCTCTCACTGTAGCTATAAAACACATTCGAACCGCTTTTAGTGAGCTCGGCGCCGATGACATTATAGTCACAGAACCTAAAAAAGGTTATTTGTTACGTACCCCAAGTGAGTTTTGTTCTATAAGTTCACCTACTATTTCAGATGAAAATACTTCTCCAGAACAGGAGTTACGCCGTAACGAGGAAGTAAAAGAAAAGAGCTCAATCTTCAAAAGTAAAAGTGCGATTACACGACCACTACTAAGTCACAGTGTCACTATAATATTTTTCTTCATTACACTTTTCACACTGTATCAATCAGCTTTATTTGTTGAAGTTGAAAAAGTAGGTAACCATCGTGTTTACACTGATGGCTTGTCTCTACCTCCATTCGTCGTTAATACAATTAATGAACTCCCAAACCAAAACGTTAAGATAATTGCTTATCCTCTTGGTGGATTATGTAAAAACTATCAGCTATTTACCTTTGATACCAAAGGCTTTAACGATATTACTGATAGTATCGAACAAGGTGATTGCAGTGACTAATCAGTTTATAAAAGCCCTATTGGGAATCTTTCTTGGAATAATCACTGCCTTATTAATAGGTTTAGCATCGTCGTATTCAACAAAGGAAGAGTATGAATTCACCACCAAYTACGAAGCTATTGGCCATGAAAAGTTAAAAATAGCATTCACTCGTGGCCGCCTGAAGATGCAATTTTTTGCCTACAATAATGATGATAATATTATTATTTCTAAACAGTATCATGGCTATTTTCTGCGTTATGGCTCTCATTACCTGGTAGTTAGCAAGGAACAAAACACCGCCGCACAAAACCAACACCTTACAACGAAAAGCTTTTTTATTAACACCGTTAATAATGACGCTATCTTTATTTCAGATCAGCGTGGAATCTTCATCACTAAAGATAATAAGGTTTTACACTTGAATAGTGTGTTAGCCGGCAAAAGGTTATAACCATGACAGTGTAACATTTTAGGGGGCGTATTATTGATACTTTCCCCCTTTGTTGAAATCAGAAACAACCGCTGGCCTCTATCTTGCATACCTAATAGTCACCTGCAAAATACGAAGAGCTACAAGGAGGATGGCATATGATTTGTTTATACAAAAAACGTTTGCTCATACTCCTTACTTGCACAACTTTTGCAGTCGCGAGCCCCAACACTAAACAGAAAGTAGAATTTCAAAGTATACAAGAAAATGAACAGTCTAGTTCATCGCCTACGAGAGGAAAACCATCGTTCATTTATATTCAACGTCAGGGAAAGCAGGAGTCGAGCCTTTTATTAGCTAAATTCGACAAGAAGAAGCCTAAGAAATTTATAAGTTATTTTGAATCAAACAAAGAAATCAGCCAGCTCACTTCCCTTCCATACCTAACAACATTAGGTAATCTTCATACAGACTCATCAACCTCAAGTAGTGACTCTGTCATTTTCAACAAGATCTATCCAAATAATGCCAAAGGTGAAAATGAATCAGAATACCCGATTAATTTTGATGAGCTTATTCTTTCAGTGAAATCTGGGGTAACTGTTATGAATTCGATATCGAAGAAAAGTATTAACCGCCCTAGCCGACCATCAGGAAATAAACCGACGCAAAGCACATCCCCTTCACCTCAAACTAGCTCGACATTCAGCCATAGCAGTAATACTTTACCACCAGCACAATCAACCCTCCCAGATATTAGTGAAATCACGAATATCCAAACAATAAATAATGACAACACTAACCTATCACCCACCAGCCTAATTGATGATTTTCCACAACCAGAAGATGTAATAGTAGAAGTAAATGAGCCAAAACCCCTTATCATTTGGTTAATTGCTCTTATTGCTTTGTTTTTTCGTCAATATTTTGCAGGACATAATCGGTAAAATGTACGGAAACAAAGTAGTTTATTGAAGTACAAATTAAAAGTTATAATGCATCAGAAATGCTGGTTATTAGTAATATTGTAAATAAAACATGATCTTGAACACAGAACAGCAGACTGCATATTATAGGCATGCTTTTTTTCTCTAGTATAAAAGACATGGATGTACGCAGTAATTGATCAGACAAAGAATGATTGCCGCGAGTAAAGGAATTAGAATTACATGAAAAAATTTCTCATCATTGAAGATAATAAAATGATGGCCAACATACTGGCTCAGCTACTACGAAAGTGTGCAAAACCACAAAAACTACTGTACGCTCCTTCTGCCCAAAGTGCCTACACTATTCTGCTTAAAAACGATGTTGACTGTGTGTTTCTTGATCTTAATTTAGTGACTCCACTCGATGGGATTGAGGTGCTTGAGTACATACGCCAACAGTATGAAGATCTTCCCGTCGTTATTGTCACTGGTGACAGTGAAATAGAAACGGTAAAACGCGTCATTTCACACAAACCAAATGATTACATCGTTAAACCTTTATCGATACATAAACTTCAACGTTGCTTAGAAAAAGTCTCATCGAGTACCGTTATCAACTAGCCTGCGTTTTTTTGAACGACAATTGAGAGCCATCAAAGATAAGCTGAGCCATTAGGAGTTTAGCTTTCTCTGTACCAGCAATATCAAATTGCAAACCGTATTGCTTTGTCGCCCCTCTCTTTTGGTTATTCATTATTAAACCAGAAAGTTGATACGACTCGCTTGAGTTTGGCTTGTTTATGAGAAGGTTCAGTTTTGTTCCCTGCGAAAAAGATGGCCCATTATAATCCGACGTAAAACCGCAGCCATTTGCTGAAATATCTGTCAAATTAACAACTATATCTCGAGAGCTGGAAAGCACAGCCGCCTTTAGCATCACGTCAAATCGAGGTTCATTTCTTAACGGAAGCAGATGCGCGTTATGTGGCATCGCAACGGCGAGTAATCGAAATGGCTTACTTACAACATCATGCACAAATGTTTGGAAATGAATAACAGCCCCTTCACCACGATCAGAAATCGCTTTGATAGAGACCCTAAACCCAGCTTCAAAGTAGTTTGATATATCAACATGAAGCACACTTGGTAGTTCAAAAAAAAGGATGTTCTGGCTATTAGAACCAATGAATGTTGTTTCTATTCTATAGCGACTCCCTAGTGGCGTTTTAACGCTCAAGGTTACATCACAACCATGATTAAGTAATTTCATGGCTCGCTCGCCAGAGACTATTTTATCCTCAGTAAAGCCATTATCGACATACTGCTTTAGCTGCCTTCCTTGAAAGCTCAAGTTTTCATTCCTTGCACTATTGATACCATCTTTAATAATACATTCTAATACGTGCTTTATCTTGCTTACAACTATTTGTACTTAATTGCTTAGATATAGGTATCAAATCTGCTTACTTACGATAACGGTGACTAGAAATTAAACGACCAGCATTAAGTGTTAAACAATAAATATAAACAGAAATGCTATCAAAAAAGAAAGTTGCCAAATTACACCCTCCGGAAGAATGCAATCAATAAGATTGACAGTAAAGAAAAAAACATCATAATGCTTTCTTTTGTTATTTATTTTCATTATATGGCAATTACAATCAGGAACATCGAAAAACACGGCTACATGATTGACGATCTTAAATCTCTTACAGGTACTTCCGTGACAACAAAAGCGTTAATTAAGGGAGGATACCTTGCCGTTGAACTTGGGGATAAGTTAGAGGAAGAACATAATAAACGTATTCAGGCAGAAGAAGAACTTCTCAGGCTAAAAGCCAAAGTACAGCATTACTTTTCCAGTCAAAAAGAACTCGTTGATGCCATAAAAAATTAAGATAATTTACGCCTCTATTTACCCGGAGTTTGCATCCATTCTTCGGGTACCTTCACTGTCGCTTACGTTCTACCTTTCTCGAGACTTGATTGGCTATATACGTATATCACTATGTCCGTTTTATTTGCTCAACCTCTAACTCTGTAAACCCTGTATCTTCATCATGTTCTCGGCTGAAGACCAAGTTTTGGTATGAGGCTAAACACACTTCAGCGGTATAAGACACAATTGAGCCTTCCACTAGATGTCCGCCATAAACCTTCCCAAGAGAGTCTGCTACTGCAATATGCAGATGTACATGGTTCGGTGTTAACGTGCCAGATAAAGAAAGTATCTCTAAAGGCCCATCTAGCGTTAATAACTGAGATTCATTAGCTAACCGTATAACGGCAATAGAAAGGCAGCCTACCGTGCTAAGCAAAGACCCGGCTTGAATATTGTTTTCACTAACATAGCCAGCAATAGCCAATTTAAGATCAGCACCTCGAGTTAAACGAAATGCATGTGGTGTTAACATAAAAACTCCAGAGATAAAAAAAGCTTCCTAAGAAGCTTTTATTTGCAGACTTAATAAAAAGTAATACTACCTAAGCACGTTTACCGCGCTTTTTTGCGCCACCAGCATGAGGAAACACGTTATGAATACGTTGTTTTACTTTACCTGGTACGGATTTTGAAAAGACCAACTTCGTTGCAAAGCGATTCTTATAGACTTTAATCTTTCCAGAGAATGGTTGTTTATGGGCAATATCTTTACAACCCATCAAGAAACCATTCGGTATATCCCCTTTAGAATTCGTTAATTTACCCTCTTCAAAGGTCAACACCATGATCGGACGGTCTTTAAAGACAAGAAAAAAAACAATAATAGCTAGAACAATCAGGTATTCCATCCGCTACTCCTTTAAGCGTTTATTTTTAATCCTATATCAGGAACAACTTTTGTGCTGTTGATTAAATGAGCCTAAGCAAAATTAATCAATATCGAGTAATTCATGAAGATCATTCTTGATGTCGAGAACCTTTCGGCTTGCTACCTCAGTTTTTGTCGATTCACTGAGTAAATATTCAATGGTGTCAGAAAGCGTACAATCAAGTTCTCTCGATTTTTCAGCCAGCTTTTCCCATACACGGAAATCTAAATCGATCGATTTTTTCCTCGTATGCACTTGCTCTGCGTTAAAGTGGCGCTTTCGCTTAGCGCGAATAGCTTGCTTTAACTTCTTATCGAGCTCTTCTGACATGTGCTTGTTAATCCACTTCAGCACACGCGTTGGTTCATGCTCAAGCGCTAAAAGATCGCTGACAGCAGCTTCAGCTTCACTCGTATCGACATAACAGGTGATAGCTTCACCTTCCTTCCATTTTTTTACTAAATAATTCCATTTCCAACCGGCTTCCAAATTTTCAAGCTGCTGATATTTCATAGTGTCAGATATTCTCGATAAGTCTAAACTTAGTAGTGACAGTGTAACTGTAACGAAGATAAACCTCAATTGACATTTGCTATTTAAACAATTGTTTATAAGCAGATCTCATTGCATCAGCAAATCGTGCAATTATCATCACTATTTGCCTATTATGCAGCTATTGATTCCTTTATACTGCTGTCTTTTTCACACTAACAGAATAAAGCTGAAGCCCATGCATGAAGAAACCTGGCGTACAATGACACCAGATTACTCGAAATACCGAGCCATCCTTTCCCAATATGACGATCTCTCTCCCGCAATCATTGGTACATTACAAGATCGCCTTTCGGATGCTGTACGCCGGTTTACTGCTGTAGAACTCCAGCCACGCGTTCTACGGATCACAGCCCCTGATAACAAAGTATACCGTGACTATGTCATTGAGCTCCTGTCAAAGCACTCAGCCACAAATGGCGAACCACAAGTTATCGTGGCAGGTGAAAATGTAACCGAACAAAACCTATTCGGCACCGTGTTCCCGCCTATTGAAGAAAAGCATATTACAAAACCTCAGGTTAAACATGGTTTAGTGCATCAGGCTAACAATGGCTACCTTGTGCTTTCTGTGACCGCGATTCTTAGTAACCCTAGCCTGTGGCCACGTTTAAAGTCAGTGTTAATGAATGGCTCATTAGAGTGGCAAGCGGCGTCTAATAAAACGTTATACCCTCTACCTGCCGCTGAACAGCTCAATATCAAACTAGTCATCATTGGTGATCGTTACTTAATGGGCGAGCTAGAACATGCTGAACCTGATATTTCATCAGGCTTTACCATGTATGGTGAGTTTGAGCAGGATTTAATTATTGATGACACGAACCTACCTCTCTACCTGTCTTACCTTAAAGCCATTATTACTAAGGCATCGCTCCCACAGCTAGCCGATGCCGATGCCCTTGAAATGGTATTAAAAACGGGCGCTCGATACGCAGAAGATCAAACACGCGTACCATTGTGCCCATTGTGGCATCAAAGCTTATTATGCGAAGCAGCAATTGAGTCACAGGGTAATGCAGTAACGGCTGGAGATATTAAAAACTCAATTAAAGCGCGTGAATACCGTGAGTCTTACCTACCGGAGCGAGCCATTGAAGATATCCACCACGGTCAGGTGCTGATTGATTGCCAAGGCGAGCAAGTTGGTCAAGTTAACGGACTTACCGTTGTGGAAGTACCTGGTCATCCAAAAGCATATGGCGAACCAGCCCGTATCTCATGTGTGGTTCACTTTGGTGATGGCGATATCTCAGACGTTGAACGTAAAGCTGAGCTAGGCGGTAATATCCACGCCAAAGGTATGATGATCATGCAAGCTTTCCTGAGCACTGCACTGAACCTTGATCAGGCATTACCTTACTCAGCTTCTATCGTATTCGAGCAATCATACTCTGAAGTTGATGGTGATAGTGCCTCATTAGCCGAGCTATGCGCCCTCGTCTCTGCGTTAGCGATTCAACCCATTAACCAACAAGTGGCTGTGACTGGTGCTGTTGACCAATTTGGCCGTGTACAAGCTGTTGGTGGGATCAATGAGAAAATCGAAGGCTTCTATAAGGTCTGTGCTTTCCGTGGCCTTACAGGCAAGCAAGGCGTCATACTACCGAAGACAAACCTCACTAACTTGTGCCTAAGTGATGACGTGTTAGAGGCGATCAAAGACGGACAATTCCACTTATGGACAGTCGATAGTGTTGATGATGCCCTTCCTCTACTCACTGGAAAACCTTTCGATAGTGAAAATGAAGAAACTGAAACATTGTTATCTCGAATAGCACAGCGTATAGATTTCTTTCATAATGGAGAACTAAGTAGCGAAGTCAGCTGGTTACAGCGCATTCGTAACTGGTTTGTCCAGCACTGATCCGAGTTGTTTAGCTTACATGTGTAAGCTAAATTGCCTTCATACTTTTTAAGGAGCTTTAAAGTCTGATGAAACGCCAGCAATCTTATAATTACGATGAACTAGTTGCATGTGGTAAAGGCGAACTTCACGGTCCCGATTTCCCATCCTTACCTTCTGACAACATGCTCATGATTGACCGCGTCGTTACTATTACTAACGAAGGTGGCGATCATGGCAAAGGTTTCATCCACGCTGAACTGGATATTAACCCTGACCTATGGTTCTTTGACTGCCACTTTAAAGGTGACCCTGTAATGCCTGGCTGTCTTGGCCTAGATGCAATGTGGCAGCTTGTTGGCTTCTTCCTAGGTTGGCAAGGTGGCGAAGGTAAAGGTCGTGCACTTGGTGTTGGTGAAGTGAAGTTTACTGGCCAGATCCTGCCTGACGCGAAGAAAGTAACCTACGACATTCAGCTTAAGCGTGTAATTAACCGCAAGCTTATTATGGGCGTGGCAGATGGCCGTGTTCTAGTTGATGGTAAAGAAATTTACGTTGCTAAAGATCTTAAAGTTGGCTTGTTTAAAGACACTTCAACGTTCTAATCTTAGCGATAAGCTATCGAATAAGGCTGCCCTGTGCAGCCTTTTCTTTTGCCAGTAACAAAATGAAAAATGCTAGAAAGTAAAAAGCCCCTTCTCCTGAAAGGGGCTTAATAAGGGTGATATGAAGGGAGGTTATTTAAATAGGCCAGATTGCAGATCTTCTCTTGCGTCTCGCCATCCGCCTAGCCAGTTAGTACGGGCATCCGTTGCTTGATACGGACATTCTTCACTGGAACGACCATTAATACCAGCCTTATAGCCTTGAGATTGTGCGCGTTCCAAACGATCCCGCTTTTGTCTCTTCATAGTTCGATCCTCATCCTTATTCGGTTTCTTTCATTACTTTTACATAACGATGGAGTTTTTGTGACTCCACTTATAAGAATTAGCCAAATAGACCAGTAGATCAACCCCAGATACAAATCAGGCTCACAATTTGTGAGCCTGAATAAAAAATAAGCATTTATGACAAAAAATTACTTACGTCGACGGAACCCTAACCACCCAAGCATTGTCATAGCGAAAATACCAAGTGATGCACCACTACGTTCGATTGTTGTCTCTGCAGCAGGTCGAGCTTGAATTTCACCATCCGGAATTGGAATTAGCTTAACAGCAACTTGTTTTTCAGCACCTGAAGTACCACCAGCACAGAATGATTCGTTGGTAAGGTCATCGTAACCTCCTTCACATTTGAACGCCGTTGCTGAGATAACACCATCATCGGTAATACCCGTTGCTTCTGATATACGGAACGAATTGCTCACACCGTTAGCATCGCCATCGTTGATCAAGTCATCCAGCATCCAAGCCTTGTTAGCCTTAAGCGGAGAACCCGCAATATCACTACCAGCAATGTAGGTGAATGCACGTTGACGGCGGAAACGACCATCTACTTGGTTCACTGACTCTGAATCAATGCGGCCAACAACCTGATCACTGTTATTGATTGCAGATAGGAAACCATTAGAGCCCGCGAAGAAAATCTCAGAATCAATGGCGTTGTCTAAAAACTTCAAGTTGTTTGAATTATTGTTGAAGATAAACATTCTTTCTGCGTAAGAACGGTTTTCCGCAAAATAGTTTTTAGCAACACCGACAACCATATTATTTTGGTTAATATCCGTCGCGATTGAGTAGTTTAGCTTGCGATCACCACTGCCATCTTCAATAGACAGTCCTGGGATGATTTTGCGCGTCCACTGGTTTTCCTCAGCAGCATCACCTACGTTGAAGTTAGGCTCATAAACAGCCGCTCGAACCGCGTAGAAATCTTTGTCGTGGTTATTGATAGACTCTTTATCGATGGAGTCTGTCGTAAAGCCAGCAATCACTGGCTTGCCATCAATCAAGGTGACTGCACGAGCAGATGCCTGAAAAGAACGATCGCCATTACCATCAGGGTCAAGTGCTGAGTACTCGTTACTCTGCCCATCAACACGCTCTGCCAACGGTTGAGCTTCTAACTGCTCATTAGCCCCTACAGTCCAGAATACAGCCTCATTTGCGAAAACAGTAACCTGACACTCTTTTGTATTATAAAAACGTGTAGGGTCGTCAGAGTAAAGCGTTAAGCACTCTTCAAAAATTCGACCGTCGTACCTTGGGTCGCTATCGATATCATCATCAGGTGATTTATCGCGATCCTGCAACTTGCTTGGATTAAACGATGCGCTCCCGACAACGAATAAGTCACCGTTATACTCTACCGCATCCCATGCAAGCGTTTGACCCGCATTTTTAACCATTTCATCAGTATTTAATGAATCTTGGCCTTCGCGCTGTTCATTGTTGTAACCCACCATCGGCTTAAGGCCGTAAGTCGCGCCCGCTAGGTTTACAAAGCCACGTTTATTAAACTGACGCGCATAACGAGAGCCATTGTCAAAGTAAGCACCACTCGTAATACCCAGTTGGTATTCACCTAAGGCGGCTTCACCGATATCATTAACAACACTATTGGTGGATTTATGCTGGCCCGCACTATCGACAATAGTGCCCAACACACCAGCTAGCTCAGCATAGCTATTCTCTTCATCTGCGAAGCTCGATACCGTAGTCATCACATTAGATTGTTCAACCATACCTGTCGCATTGGAGTAATAATTATTAGTCCATGCTTCAAGCTCACGAACTAAACCACCAAGCCCTGTACGGTCTTCGCGCTTTTTATCGTTGTAATACTCACCATAATATTGAGTAAACGCCCAGTTTTCACAGGTGTTTGGTCCAATGTTACGATCACAGTATCTTTCAAGGTCATAAACATCATTAACTTCTTGATAGTTATCTGTAATAAATGCAACTTCATCACGATAATTAATACCATCAGAACCGAAACGACTTTCGCCAAAAACTTGGTAGTCTGTATCACTACATTCTTCAGTAAAACAACTTGTTGTTGACGATGAGCTAAATACCCCCTGGCCATAGAGACGAATATTATCTTGCAGATCACGGGTCACTTCAGGGAAGTATTGGTTATTAGCCACCTCTTTTGAGGCATCTGCCGCATTCACTTCAACAACACGGTATACGGCTGCATTGGCATGCGTAGCACCGGCGATAAGAATCGCCAGTGTCGATAGCTTTAATGTCTTATGTTGCATTAAGATTCCTTTTGCATTGCTTCTAGCTCTTCCCAACGCTCAAATGCTACTTCAAACTCAGCTTCTGCATCAGCTAAGCGGCTCAATACAGCTTCAGTATCATTTTTTACATCTTGGAAGAACGCAGGATCATTAATCTTCTCCTGGATTTCAGCAATTTCGTTTTCCAATTTTTCAATCTTTAACGGCAGATCTTCTAACTCTTTTTGCAGCTTATAAGAAAGCTTCTTAAGGGCTTTAGGTCGGTTAGTCTGTCGCTGCTTATTCTCATCTTTCTTTTTAGCGGCTTCAAATTGAGATGCCTGCTCTTTCGCTATTTGACTTAGCGAGTTAGTACGTTGTTCTTGCGCTTCATGATAACCACCAACGTATTCATCGATAACACCATTACCTTCGAAAATCCAACTTGTTGTGACGGTATTGTCTACAAACTGACGATCATGGCTCACTAATAATAATGTACCCTGATAGTTGGCAAGAATTTCTTCTAAAAGTTCCAAAGTTTCGATATCTAAATCGTTAGTTGGTTCATCAAGTACCAATAAGTTATTAGGCTTAAGGAAAAGCTTTGCCAGTAACAGTCGGTTTTTCTCTCCACCTGAAAGTGCTTTTACCGGTGTGCGCGCACGTCGAGGGTGGAAAAGGAAGTCTTGCAAGTAACCAAGCGCATGACGAGTTCGACCATTCACGGTAACTTCTTGCTTACCGTCAGCAAGGTTATCCATCACTGTTTTTTCTGGGTCTAACACTTCGCGGTATTGGTCAAAATAAGCGACATCGATTTTAGTTCCGCAATGGAAATGACCTTCAGCTTCAAGGTTACCCAGCATGATTTTAAGTAAGGTACTCTTACCACAACCATTTGGACCAATCATTGCGATACGATCGCCACGCATCACATTAAAGCTGAAATCTTTAATGATCGGCTTATCGCCATAACTGTAGCTAATGTTTTCTGCTTCAAATACGATCTTGCCAGAACGCTGAGCATCCTGCAGTTGCATGTCAGCTTTACCAACAACTTCACGGCGCTCGCCTCGCTCTCGGCGTAACTGTTTTAGCGCGCGAACTCGACCTTCATTACGGGTTCGACGTGCTTTAATACCTTGTCGGATCCATACTTCTTCTTGAGCAAGTTTTTTATCAAACTCTGCATTTTGTTCTGCTTCAACGCGAAGCATCTCTTCTTTCGCTTCAAGGTAATGATCGTAATCACCAGGGAAAGACGCTAACTGACCACGATCCAAGTCAACAATGCGTGTCGACATTGAGCGAATGAAAGCACGGTCGTGAGAAATAAAGATAATCGCGCCATTAAACTCTTTAAGGAAACCTTCCAACCATTCAATCGTCGAAACGTCTAAATGGTTTGTTGGCTCATCTAATAGCAGAATGTCAGGGTCACACACCAATGCACGAGCCAATGCGGCTTTACGCTGCCAACCACCCGACAAATCTTTTAATAAGGTGTTTGGATCAAGTTGTAAGTGCTCAAGCACTGACGCAATTTTGCTATCAAACTGCCATGCATTCGCGTGATCAATTTTTTCTTGCGCGCGAGCAAGTTTTGCAAAATTAGAATCCGTTGCTTCATGGGTAATTAAGTCTAAAAGGTGGTGGTACTCTTTCAGAACCTCACCAATTTCAGCCAAACCTTCAGATACGTAATCGAAGACGCTTCCTTCAGAATCACGAGGTGGATCTTGCTCTAATCGTGACACTTTAAGTTCTGATTGACGCTGAATACTGCCATCATCAAGCAGTACCTCACCGGCAATCACCTTCATTAAGGTTGATTTACCCGCACCATTACGACCAACCAAACAAACACGCTCTTTGGTGTGAAGAAGAAACTCTGCTTTATCTAGCAGTGCGTGATCGCCGTACGCTAACTGAGCGTTACTGATTTTAATTAATGCCATTATCGTTTAACCATGCAGCAAGCTGATCGGCATCAAAAGGCCAACCAAGCTCGGAGCTTGTAGAAGAAGAATCGTTTTGTTCAATTGCAAGCACAGGAATTGTGATGCCGTAACGTGAAAAAAGCGCGTCATCAAAGGCTATATCAACCGTTTGAACGCGCTCTTCAACCCCAACCTGTACAAGCAGGCTATAAGCCTGCTCGCATAGGTGACATCCCTGTGTGCTATAAAGCTTTATTAGCACTTAATCTTCCTTGTGGGTAATAATCCAGCAGTTGTGGATCTGCTTATTGCGGCCAAAATCCATTGGCAATGTTTTATCAGAAATATTCTTAGCCTGTAAACCAAGCGATTCCAGTTTCTCGAAGTCCATCTTGAATTGGCGCTTATTATTCGAGAAAACAATTTGTCCTTCAGGACGAAGCATACGCTTAAGGTTTTCCATCAACATGATGTGATCACGCTGAACGTCAAAGCTCTGATTCATTCGCTTAGAGTTTGAGAACGTTGGCGGATCAATAAAGATCAGGTCAAACGTATCGTCAACTTCTTGTAGCCACTGTAAACAGTCTGCTTGAATAAATTCATGCTCGTTCCCTACCTTACCGTTCAGCTCCATATTTTCCTGAGCCCAACGTAAATAGGTATTCGACATATCAACTGTTGTGGTCGATTTCGCACCACCACAAGCGGCATGACAAGATGCAGAGCCGGTATAAGCAAATAAGTTAAGGAAGTCTTTACCTTTTGCCATTTCACCCAGCTTGCGACGAGTAATACGGTGATCAAGGAATAACCCCGTATCAAGGTAATCATAAAGATTAACCTTAAGCTCTACACCGAACTCATTAACTGTCATATGACGTTCAGCACTCGACAGCTTCTGGTATTGGTTCTTACCTTTCTGGCGCTCTCGTACTTTCAAGATTACTTTGTTGTTATCAACACCCGTCACCTGAATGGTTGCACGTAGAATATCCATAATACGACGGCGTGCGGTTTCTTCCGGAACTGTCTTTGGTGCCGCGTATTCTTGAATAATCAGATAATCTTTATACTGATCAATTGCTGCATTGTAGTTAGGCAAATCAGCATCATAAATGCGGTAACATTCAATGCCTTCTTTTTTTGCCCACTTCTTCAACTTGGTAATGTTTTTCTTTAGACGGTTGGCAAAATCAGGGGCAACTTGTTTGTCTTCAAGCTGGCCTTCTTTTTCACCTTCAACCTTCTTAACACCACCGGCAGTAATCAAATAACTTTTAAGGACACAATCTAGTGCGCCGTTACTTAGCTTAAATTGTTTATCCGCACGCATACGTAAACAGCTTAGTAGTTCATTATTTGACGAGTAAATGGCCGCTGTAGAACCTGCAAATGCCAGTTTCAAGCGATTACCAAACTCGGTATACAAAGTGATCAGCTCAGGTGTTGTACCTAAACGCTCACCGTAAGGAGGGTTACATAAAATAGTACCGTTTGAAAATCCTTCAGGTGATGTTAACTGGGTTGCATCGCCATATTCAAAATCAATAAGGTCTTTAACACCCGCACGGCCCGCATTATCACGCGCAATGCTTAATACACGGTGATCCATTTCACGACCAAAGAACTTAGTCTCTAGTTTCGCTGGACCACGACGCGATTTAACCTTCGCTTCAGCGTGGATTTCTAACCAAGCTTCTTTATCAAAGTCTTTGATTGATTCAAAGCCCCAACGTTGACGCTTAATGCCCGGCGCAATGCCGGCCGCAATCATTGCAGCCTCAATCAACAACGTACCTGAGCCACACATAGGATCAAGCAGTGGTTTATCAACGGTCCAGCCAGATTTCATAACGAGCGCAGCAGCATGAGTTTCACGTAACGGTGCTTTACCCGCTTCACTGCGGTAACCACGTTGGTGAAGGCCACTACCCGCCATATCAAGACCAAGCACCCCTTTCTCACCCGATAAACGCATGTGAATACGAAGCTCTGGGCGTTCACGGTCGATACTTGGACGACGAAGATCAGCCTTAGTAAAACAGTCAACGATGGCATCTTTAACCTTCATTGCACCGTACTGGCTGTTTCGAATTTCTCGGTTCGTACCATTAAAGTCAACAATGATACGCGTGTCACTACCGAAGTAGTCAGGCCAATTGATAGCCGTTGCACCAAGGTACAGGTCCATATCGTCACGAACATTAAATTCGCTGAGTACCTGAATAATTCGGGAAGCGGTACGCACCCATAAACAACAGCGGTAGGCCATTGCTTGATCGGCTTTGAAACGTACGCCGGCACTAACAACTTGGATGTTATTTGCGCCAAGTTGTTCTAATTCTTCTGCAAGGAGGTTTTCAAGGCCTCGTGAAGTGATAGCTAGATATTGATTCATGGAGTTCTTTTCGCACTTATGTTGCGATGAATTATAACTGAAAACCCGCTAAATACCTTGCGATAAAAGGATGTTAGCCACGTATTTAGTTAAAAAAGCAGCAATAAGTGGCTAGATGGTCAGTGGCAAGGTGATTAGTTGCTGCTTAACCACAAGAAACTTAATTGTTTATATGTGTAAACAATACATCCAAGCGCTGACTTTGGTGACAATTATTAACTTTAATTTTCTACGCCAACAACGTGGGACTCATTGTTCCCACACGTAAACAATATAAATACATCAATTAAATCAAAATCTTATGTGGAATAAGGTTCCCGTGCACATTAAATACAGGTTAAAGTGAAAAGACATGCCTCTACAAAAGCACAGTAAAAAAAGTCACTGATATTACCTTATTTAATTAAGTCCCATCTGGAAAGTGTTGTTTTTGGACATGGGAATGACGCTACCCTAGCTTGAAGAAAAGGTACGTAAAAATACAAAATGAGGAAAAAACTGATTTTATATAGTATTTAATTGAGATGATTTATGGTGTTTTTTTGCTTTTTAATCCACAAAATAGATAAAAAATAATGTCAAAAAAGTCCAAATAATCTGAGGCAAATCACTTATTTCGCTTAGTAAACACTCAATCAATACCAGTTCGTGGCTTCAAGTAGCAAGAGGCTAAATTAGCTCAACACCGTTAATTAGAGAGCGACAGACACTGTACTATGCACGTTAAGGCAATAACTACACCTGCTCACAGACGCAATACAGGCAGTTAACTGTGCATTAGAGAGATAATTAGTGGCCAGCTGATAATAGGAAAAGTAACAGGGGTAGAATTATTGAGTCTATTTGAACTAAGAAGAGAGAATTCTGGGGGATTGAAAATTGGGGACGAACTGAATACGACGTTGCACTATTATGCAATAGTTTGGCACTAGCTCGCCCTAGCCAACTAAAGCAAAATTGAGTGGTGTGATGTGTTCTTCGTATTGATAAGCTTCTGTGCGGTCATTCATGACTTTAATGACTTCGCAGAATTTCATTTCTTTCGTAGCAGTTAGCGCTAATGGCTCTACATCAGCCAGCATGCACAGGCTTGCACAGCCGCTGTTTTCTACCACTAAGTAGTTTGCCTTTGCACTATCAGTATAAAGCGTAACAATATCAGCTTGGCTTGGTTGATAATCCCCTTCTGATTTCTTAAAAAACCAGCTCTTAGGCATTATCGGCTTATGAAAACGACTTGCTGCTACCGCGGTTAATGCCAACTCCACTTTACGTGGCCCTGAAAGCTCAAGACAAGCAATGCCCTCAAGGAACGTTTGATAAACCGTTGCATCGTCCACTGTAAATGTGGCTTTCGCAAAAGATGAAGGAATAAGATGTTTTGTCGGAATAGCTACACGAAAAACCATGTCATCACCCAGATCTAACATCAAGGCGTCATCCTTTTGGTCGTAATACCACGTCCATGAGTTATTTGGCTTTAACACGTAATCGCTCCAAAATCAGTTCGTTATACAGCTTATCTAACGATTGAAACAAAACTTTAAAAGAATTTTACTGCGAATGCCGTAAATTAAAAGGGGAAAAATATTGGCGCATATACCGCTTAAACGCTGAAAGTTTGACAATATTTGGTCTTTATTCGTTTTGTCATATCTCTTAATACAAAAAAAGTCGGTGCTTGCTTAAGCAAGACACCAACTTTTTCATCGCTAACCGTGTACTAATTCAATTATTAGATGTTAGACACAATGTCTTTAACTAATTTAGGACCGTGGTAGATAAATCCAGAGTAAATTTGTACTAGGCTTGCACCTGCAGCCATCTTTTCACGCGCAGAAACCGCTGAATCAATACCGCCTACCCCAATAATAGGTAATGCGCCATCTAACTCTGCCGCCAGCATGCGAATAACTTCTGTACTGCGATTTTGAAGCGGACGACCACTCAAGCCACCAGCTTCATCACAGTGAGGCATGTCTTTAACCAAAGAGCGATCGAGCGTTGTATTGGTACCAATAACACCGTCAATTTCATTTTTGATCAATGATTCAGCAATTTGCTTAATTTCGTGATCTTCAAGATCTGGCGCGATCTTTAATGTTAGAGGTACATATTTACCATGCTTCTCGGCCAGATCTTTTTGTTTCTCTTTTAACTGAGATAACAAATCATCTAGCATTTCACCATACTGAAGCGAACGAAGCCCTGGTGTATTTGGCGATGAGATGTTTACAACAATGTAATGAGCGTACTGATATACTTTATCCATACAGATCAAGTAATCATCTACCCCTTTTTCAATAGGCGTATCTTTATTCTTACCTATATTAATACCGATTACACCGTCATACTTGGTCTTCTTAACATTTTCAACTAGGTTATCTACACCTAAATTGTTAAAACCAAAGCGGTTAATTATACCTTCTGCAGGAATAACACGGAATAAGCGAGGCTTATCATTGCCCGATTGAGGTCGCGGTGTAACAGTACCAACTTCAACGAAGCCAAATCCCATCGCGCCAAATGCATCAATACATTCGCCGTTTTTATCCAAACCCGCAGCTAAACCTACTGGGTTTTTGAATTTGATGCCCATTACTTCAACAGGACGATCAGGAACGTGCTGACGATAGAAAAGATCGAGAGGAGTGCCAGTAAAGCGAGAAAAGTTCTGAATAGCTAGATCGTGTGCCTTTTCAGCGTCAAGCTGAAAAATAGCAGATCGAGCGAGGCGGTAAATCATTGTACCTCCTTAAAAAAGCCCCGTGTAAACGGGAGAACATTATTCACACTTTGTTAGTGAAATTCAAACGTTATTTTCAAGTTTATTCGTAAAAATAGCCTATATCTTTGTATTTAGTAGCCTAATAGCTAAAATTTAACCTTTATCACAGTTAGACTTACACGCATTAGAACGCAATCGTTTTCATTCCCGTGGCTAAATACATAAAAAAAGGCCATCTAGATTAACTAAATGGCCTACTTATCATCATTTTATGTAATAAACGGTGAACTTATTAACCGTTTTACTACCATTTCATCAGCTTTATGCGACAGAACGGCAATTTAAGTTAAGCAGCATTAATTCACGTAATGCGACTGAGAACTTGGCAAATTCATGCGTTGTACCCACTTTAAATTCCGCTAATACGGTATTCCATCGCTGAATCGCGACTTGATGCTCATCCATCCAGCTTTCTATTAATGCTGTGGCATCCGCGCCTTCTAACCCACTTGTAATAACCGCAGAGGTTAGCTGGCGTTGTTGCCAATCCAGATCTTCACGGAACGATGCACGTGCTAGTGCCTGCCAGTGATTATCGACAGGCTGGTTGTGTACCTGCTTTAAGAACCAGTGAAGTGACAAGTCAGCCCCAACCACAAAATAGACACGAGAGATAAAATCTATATCTTTATCAAGCTCTTTCGCGATTTGTGCAATATCCATTGCTGAATATAAGCTGCTTAAACGCGCAATGTTGTGTGCTAGTTCCGATGGTACACCACTTTGGATCATCGCTTCGGCCTGATCGTTATGCTCTTGCACCTCTTCTATTACAAGGTAACTTTCAAGGTTATCGCGAAGCTTCAGCACAACAGGTTGATAGAAAGAGATCATCTGCTCAATGCCCAACTTACGATCGCGGTTTCGCAGGATCCAACGTGTTGCTCGTCGAAGCATACGGCGACAGCGATATAACACCTCGTATTGTACATCTGCTGATATTTCGTTATCTAACGCCCTAACCTGCTCGAAGAAACTCTCAAAGTTGAACACCTCACGGCTCACTGAGTACGCTGACGATATTTCAGCAACCGTTGAGCCTGTTTCTTCTTGCAGGCGGGTCACGAAGTTACAACCCATCTCATTCGACATTTGATTGGCCAGTGACGTCGCAATCAACTCTTTGCGTAATGGGTGATGCTCCATTTGTGCACGGTATTTTTCCTGAAGCTCTTTCGGGAAATATGCCGGTAGCAGCCGTGCGTGATATGGGTCATTAGCAATTTCATCTGTCACTAACTCTTCTTTCAATACCATCTTGCCATAAGCAACAAGTACCGCCAATTCAGGCCGAGTTAAACCCATTCCTGACTTTTCACGCTCTGCCAATGTGTCATCATCAGGCAAGTACTCGAGTGCGCGATCTAGCTTTCCATGCTTTTCTAAGTGGTGAATAAAGCGGACCTGCTCTTTTAGCAACTGTACTTGCTGCTGCTGAGTCACTGAAATAGACTCGCTCTGACAATACGCATCATCAAGTACGATATCGCCCACTTCATCTTCCATGCGCTGCAGCAGTTCATTACGCTGCTTATAGGTAAGATCACCTGCGGCTACTAGGCTATTCAGTAAGATCTTAATATTGACTTCATTATCTGAGCAATCAACACCACCGACGTTATCAATAAAGTCGGTGTTAACAAGACAACCAGCCTTCGCCAGTTCCACACGGCCCAATTGAGTAAAGCCTAAATTACCGCCTTCTCCAACCACCTTAGCACGCAGTTCACTACCATTTATACGTAGTGCATCATTCGCTCGGTCACCGACATCTGCATGTGTTTCTGTCTGTGATTTAACATAGGTACCAATACCACCGTTCCAAAGCAGATCGACTTCCATGCAAAGGATTAAGCGAATTAGCTCATTTGGCGGCATTGATTGCTTACGAGTCCCCAGCAACTTCTGAATTTGAGGCGTCAGTTTGATCGACTTACTGCGGCGAGAGAAGATCCCGCCCCCTTCAGAGATCTGACTTTGATCGTAATCTTCCCAGCTTGATCGAGGTAGATTAAATAATCGATCTCGCTCTTTCCAGCTAGTGGCTGAATCTGGATTTGGATCAATGAAGATATGCATATGGTTAAACGCGGCCACTAAGCGAATATGCTTAGATAACAACATACCATTACCAAATACATCCCCTGCCATGTCACCAATACCAGCGCAGGTGAAATCAGTCGTTTGGCAGTTAATACCCAGTTCACGGAAATGTCGTTTTACTGATTCCCAACCGCCTTTTGCTGTAATACCCATTTGCTTATGGTCATAACCATTTGAACCACCGGAAGCAAATGCATCGGCTAGCCAGAATTTATAGTCTTCAGAGACTGAGTTCGCCAAATCAGAGAATGTAGCGGTACCTTTATCGGCAGCAACAACCAAATACGGATCATCTTCATCATGACGAACAACATTGGCTGGTGGTATTAAATCACCATCAATGATGTTATCTGTTACGTCGAGTAATGCGCGAATAAAGCGCTTATAACAACGCTGGCCTTCAGCCCAAATTTCTTCACGCGTCGAGAGTTGCGGTTGACGCTTACAAACGAAGCCGCCTTTTGCACCGACAGGTACAATAACGGTATTTTTAACTTGTTGTGCTTTGACTAAGCCCAGAATTTCAGTACGGAAATCTTCTTGTCTATCTGACCAACGTAACCCACCACGTGCAACTTTACCGCCACGTAGGTGAACACCTTCAATATCAGGCGCGTAGACAAAAATTTCGAAGAATGGGACAGGTGCTGGGATCTCAGGGATTTCAGATGGTCGCAGTTTTAACGATAGCCAAGGCTTCGGTAAACCATTCTCGTTAAGTTGATAATAGTTAGTACGTTGAGTCGCTAGGATCATATCCATATAGCGACGAATGATACGGTCATCATCAAGGCTTTCGACATGCTCAAGTTTACTGTTTAACTTAGCGATCAAGTCTTGCTCTGCTTTTTCACTGTGTTTCAATGAAGGATCAAAGCGCAAGCTAAATAACTGCACAAGATCTCTCGCTAGATCACTATGGCCAGAGAGTGTCTCTTCAATGTAGTGCTGACTAAATGGGAAACCAACTTGTCGCATATAACGAGCAAAACTACGTAGAATCGTGATTTCACGACCTGTCAGTCCTGCACAAAGCACTAAACGGTTAAAGCCATCACTTTCTATCTCACCATGCCAAATAGCAGAGAATGCTTCTTGGAAGCGATCACGCGCTTCGCTAAGATCGATCCCCGTGCATGCATTATGTAACATGGCAAAATCAAGGATCCAATATACCGTACCACTTGCAGTGATCACTTGGTATGGTGATTCTCCGATAACGCGTAAGCCTAGGTTTTCGAGCATTGGCATTACGTCGGATAAATGAATCGGTTCATCGCGATGGAATAGTTTAAGTTTTACAAATCGAGAGTCAGCGGCTTCCTCTTGAGGGCGATAGAACAACATGCCTAACTTATTGTCTTCACTTAAGCCCTCAAGCTGTTCGATATCTGCCACTGCCGAGCCAGAAAGCATCTGCTCTTTATAGGAGCGAGGAAAGGCACGAGCATAATTTTTTGCCAACAATGTGCCTTGGCTTTCGCCAAAGTTTGCCGTTAAAGACCCACTCAATCTGTCTTCCCACGAAGAGGCCGCTTCAACTAAATTATGCTCAATCGCTTTAACATCAACATCGAAATTATTGTTGTCTACACGCACGATATAATGCGTCCTCGCTAATGGACTTTCAGAGAAGAAAGTGGTGAATTCAACATTTTCAGCTGAACCAAAGTATTCTTTTAAAACCTCTTGCGTCTTACTACGCAACTCGGTGTTATAGCGCTCTTTAGTCACATATACCATGCAAGAGAAAAAACGACCAAATGGGTCACGACGAACAAACAAGCGCAAAAGATCGCGATCCTGCATTTGAACAACACCGCAGCCTACATCCAGCATTTCTTTTTCATTTGCTTGGATCAACTCATCACGAGGGTAAGTTTCGAGTAGGTTATTCAACGCTTTCCATGAATGTGAGCCCGATGGGAAACGGCTTCCTTCAAGGATGCGTGAAACTTTGTCACTGATCAGTGGAATGTTCATCGCCGTTTGGTGATACGCCGTAGATGCGTAAAGACCCGTAAAACGGTGCTCTCCAACCACATTACCGTCTTTATCAAAACGCTTAATGCCGATGTAATCGGTATAAGCTGGGCGGTGAATTTTAGACTTACCATTACTCTTAGTTAAGATAAGTAACTCAGGCTTACGCGCTTCAAGGCGTGCTGATTCTGGTAATTGAGAAAGACGAAGGGTTCTAACTTGTTTTTCTTTGCTGAGTAGCCCTAGCCCCTTCTCTTGGCATGGACGAAGTTCATAATCCCCTTCAATTGGCACTAAGTCATATTGGTGATACCCCATAAATGTGAAGTTATGATGAGTAATCCAATCAAGAAATTCAATCGCTTCTTTACGGTGTTTTTTATTCACCGGAAAGTCCGCTTTCTTAAGGTCTTCAACAATACTCTGCATTTTTGTTTGCATTGATTGCCAATCATTTACGACTAAGTCAATATCTTGCATCACTTGTTCGAGTTCTTGTTTTAGTGATTCAAGTTCTTGTTTGTCGTTTAAACGATCCACTTCTATGTGAAAAAGCGTTTGAAGATCCCCATCTTTACCACAGGCTTCAGAGATCGTGCCTTTATCATCACGCTTAAAGTAGTACGGACCATTCAACATTAAATGACTCGTCATACCTAAACGCGTTAAGGTCATTCGCACCGAATCAACAAGAAATGGTCGGTCTGGTGTTACAATTTCAACGACCGTGTGCGTTGACTGCCAACCATATCGACTCAGCGTCGGGTTATACACTCGAACAGAAATTTGATTTGGTTTATTTTGTACTAGGTGATGCCATAAACTTAGCACAGCACCATAAAGGTCAGATTCATTCCGTTGAAGCAGATCATCATCTGCAAGTTGTCCTAACAATCGTTGAGCAAACACTTCTACTAATGGCTGCTGAGGAGACTCAATCTTATCCTGGATTAAGCCGTACACTTTCTCTAGCAGTACCGGCACTATAGGGTCAGGTGCGGTCATAGCAATGCTCCATCGTTTTATTTTATCAATCAAGTATAGAGTTTTATAAAAATTTCATAGGCAAATTCAAAGAATTTAATCTATGAGATTCTTTCCAGTTGCGATTGCTATTGTAGGGTGTTTTGTTGCGAACTGGTTACGTTAATATCACTGTATGGGAAGGAAAAAATCGAATATGTGACTGAGGTAAAGATTTTGACTGGTCGGATTATCTAAGGACGCTGAAAATAACATCAAACAGTTAACCATACTTTATATGCTGATATAACTATCTATTTTTAAGGTTATTTTTTCTAATCWCAAACAACGATAAAAATAATCGCTACGGCTTTAGGAATGACAGTATATTCTTAATAAACTCACTCGGAATACCCCGTCTACTGAATAATTTGTTAACAAATAGATATCTTATCATTACGCAATTTTTTCTATACCTTGTAAACGGTTATCGGTACTAACCGTTACTCGAAAACGACCTTTTACTCCAAGTTGAGTAAGAAATGGCCTAAATCTTGTCGCAGGTAATTGAAGCTTTAGCCCGTTATCCGTCCGAACAACGACGGTACTTGCAGCGCCTGAGTAATGGTTCAAGAAGTCTTGATAAGATATATATGCTGAAAATGTATAACACTTCATTATTAATTAGCTTGCTCAATATATAAAGGTATAGGGGCAAATGTCCTGCCCCTATAGCGTTAGTTTTAAAGCTCGAGTGCTTTCTGTACTTTTTCAAATAAATCTTTCGCAAGATTATCGAGTTGAGATAGCTTCTCTAGTTCTGCACGCATCATTGCTTGACGTTGTTCATCATACTGACGGTATTTCAGAAACGGTTCAATCAATCGAGACGCAACTTGTGGGTTACTACTATTCAAGGTTGTTAGTATTTCACCAAGAAATTGATAACCCGAACCATCTTTCGCATGAAAATGAATAGGGTTATTCGCACAGAAGCTAGCCACTAAACTACGAGTACGGTTAGGGTTTTTCAGATCAAACGCCGGATGATTCATGGTGTTACGCACATTTTCCATGGCATTTTTTGCTGGGTTTTTACCTTGCAAAATAAACCATTTATCCATAACCAACCCATCGTGGGTCCACTTATCACTGAAGTCGCTCATTTGCGCCTCACGACAAGTTAGCTCAGCATTATTTGCAACAGCCATTGCCGACATTGTATCAGTCATGTTATCGGATTCATGATACYGCTTGCTGACCAAGGCATTACCTTTTTCGGTATTCGCTAAGTAAGATAAGCAAGTATTACGTAAAGCGCGTTTGGCCATTGCCGCATGCTCAACACTGTACAGTCCTTGTGAAAGAGAGTGATAAATCGCACTGAATTCATCGGTCATTTCAGTGGCCAGCACAGCTTCAAATTCACCAACAGCCTTGTGAATAGCATCAACATCGACCATTTCATACCAACCTGCAATCTCATTCTCGCTTGGCAGGGTTAGCATTTCAGCAATGAAGGCCGGGTCTAACTTCTCATCAAGTAATACACCTCGGAAGGCATCAACGACTGAACTTGGCAGTTCAAAGCTTTCTTTCTGCTGTAAGCGCATTACATTTTGTTTAATGTATTTAGCCAGCAATATTTGGCCTGCGTCCCAGCGCGCAAATTCATTACGAGCATGTACCATCAAGAAAGCGAGTTCTTCATCGGTGTAGTCGTATTCAAGTACAACAGGCGCTGAAAACTCACGAAGCATAGAAATAACAGGCTGCTCTGTGATGTTCTCGAACTCAAACACATGCTCTTCTTCTGTGATATTAAGCACATTATGGACAGCATTCCCGTCACACTGTAACGCTATAACCTCACCTTGCTGGTTATAAAGTTCGATATCAAACGGGATATGTAATGGTTGCTTATCTTTCTGCCCTGCGGTTTCAGGTGTATGCTGCTTAATTGTGACGCGGTAACTGTTTTTTTCTGAGAGGTATTCAGTCTCTACATTCACAACTGGCGTACCAGACTGACTATACCAACGACGGAAACGCGCTAAGCAAATACCCGACGCTTCTTCCATTGCTTGTACGAAGTCATCACATGTTGCTGCAGTTCCATCATGACGTTCAAAATAGAGTTTCATACCCGCTTGGAAATTCTCTTCACCCAGTAAGGTATGCATCATTCGAATGACTTCACTGCCCTTCTCATACACAGTTAATGTATAGAAGTTATTCATTTCAATAACTTTGTCAGGACGAATAGGATGTGACATCGGGCCACGATCTTCGGCAAACTGCGGGCCACGCATAATACGCACGTTATTGATTCGGTTGACAGCGCGCGAGCCTAAATCAGATGAGAACTCTTGATCGCGAAATACAGTTAAACCTTCTTTCAAACTTAATTGGAACCAATCACGGCAAGTTACTCGGTTACCTGTCCAGTTATGAAAATACTCGTGACCAATAACAGCTTCTATGCCTTGGTAATCAGTATCTGTTGCCGTTTTAGGGTTCGCCAAAACGTACTTTGAATTAAAGACATTAAGCCCTTTGTTCTCCATTGCCCCCATGTTGAAGAAATCAACAGCGACAATCATATAGATATCAAGATCATACTCTAACCCAAAGCGCTCTTCATCCCACTTCATCGAGTTGATTAATGAGGTCATCGCATAGTCAGCGCGGTCTAGATTGCCTTTATCGACAAAGATTTCCAAATCAACCGACTTACCACTCACTGTGGTGTATTGATCTTTTAATACATCAAAATCACCTGCAACCAAGGCAAACAAATAACTTGGCTTAGGGAATGGGTCTTTCCATTCGACCCAATGACGGCCGTTATCTAAATCACCGCCATCGACACGATTACCATTACTTAACAGGTATGGGTATTGTGCTTTATCAGCAATTACTTTTGTCGTGAAGCGCGCCAACACATCGGGGCGATCCATGTAGTAAGTAATACGACGGAAACCTTCTGCCTCACACTGCGTACAAAATGCACCACCTGATTTATACAAACCTTCTAATAATGTGTTCGCCTCTGGATTAACATCGGTTTCTATTAATAGTTCACACTCTGCCGGAAGGTTATTGATTGTTAAACCAGCTTCACCTTCAACAAAATCAGCCCAAGCTTGTCCATCGACTTCAACGCGAACCAATTTAAGTCCATCACCATCAAGCACTAAAGATGGATTTTGATCGGAAAGTCTTTTTACGGTATTAACTGCCACGACTTTTGTTGCAGTGTCATGAAGATCAAATTCTAATGAAATGTCTGTTATTGTGAACTCTGGTGACTGATAGTCTGAACGGTATTTTACCGTTGGCTGCATTGTTGTTGGTTGTTCGGCCATGTTTATTCCTTATGATTCTGCACTTATTCTTTTCCACACAATGAAGAGAGACTCCCCCCACCGGTGGTTAACCCCATTATTCTGCCTTTATACAAACGTGACAAGAACAACACTTTGATTTGGCGATATATTTCTCATTTCGACCATTGATTGTTGGTTCTTCAATCATTTAATCACGATCATGTTTTTCACTTAATTGTTATTAGCTTACTATATATACGATAAAAAACCGGCAAGGCTATTTATAACGTATAAGCAGGCAATTAAATCTTAAAATTAGCATCAACAACCACACCGCATCTTTGCCACTTTTAAAAAAAACGTCTATTTGACACATTTTGAACCACTGTTGGCCGAAAATGAGGTAAAATCCCCGGATTGCAAAAAACAACTACCACATGTTATGAATCATTTTGGACACATCGGGATTATAGACTCCCTACTTGACACCGACGCATATAAGCTACATATGCAGCAAGCAATCTTTCATCAATATCCCAATATTGAAGCGGTTGCAGAATTCCACTGCAGGAGTCAAGAAGATCTCCGCCCGTACGGCCAACAGATTCAAGACCATATTAATCGTATTGGTGGGTTATCATTCACAGATGAAGAGATCGACTACCTCTCAACGTTGACCTTTTTTCAATCTGATTACCTTGAGTACCTGAAAACATTCAAACTACAGAGTGAACAAGTTCGAGTAGATACGTCAGGCAGCCAACTTGCAATTACCATTGAAGGTAGTTGGATTGATATCATCCTGTGGGAAGTCCCTTTACTGGCCATCATTTGTGAAGTACGCTCTGCCGAATGCTATCCAAATACAAAAACAGAAGAAGCAATCAAACAACTGAAACTGAAACTGGCTGACTTTTATAAAAAGGCAGAGGGAACAGATTTAAGTGGTTTTTCATTGGTTGACTTTGGAACACGTCGTCGTTTTTCGAAAGATGTTCACCATCAGGTTGTTGATTACTTAAAAGCTAATATGCCTGAATTTAAAGGTACGTCTAACTATCACTTAGCTCGTACTCGTCAACTTACCCCTGTTGGCACACAAGCACACGAATGGTTTCAGGCTCATCAGCAACTGTCAGGTGAACTTGCAGATTCACAGCAACTGGCATTAAACCGTTGGCTACAGGCCTACCCCGATTCGTTAGGTATCGCATTAACTGATTGCATTAACATGGATGCATTTTTGCGAGATTTTGATTTACGTCTTTCCGAGCGGTTTGTGGGTCTTCGCCACGACAGTGGTGATCCAATTGCTTGGGGTGAAAAAGCCATTGCCCATTATGAGTCTTTGGGTATTGATCCAAAAACTAAGCTTTTAGTTTTTTCAGATAGCCTAACGCTTGATAAAGCATTAACAATTTACAAGCACTTTGCTCATCGCATTCATACCAGCTTTGGTATTGGTACTCAGTTAACATGCGATCTACCCAATGTTAAAACGCTTAATGTTGTGATCAAACTAACAGAGTGTGAAGGCCGTCCAGTCGCCAAAATTTCCGATGAGCCAGGTAAAAGTATTTGCCAAGATGAAAGCTATTTAACACGGTTACGTCAAGCATTCAAAATTGTTAGCTAGCATCACTTCCTTGATTGAATAGAACTCAATAAAAAAGCTTGTTTACACTCTTTCTAATGAAGAATATAGACAAGCTTTTTTGTGCTCTATGTGTGCTGACGTACTGAAATAACCTGACTTACTCACGCTGCATAATTGCTTCCATTCCAAACTGTTTATTTGATAATGTTAAAGTATCACTACCAAGTAAAAACTGACTATCTTGCTGGCCGTCTTCATAAATTAATACAATACGATCATCTTCGATGAAATAGATGCCACGGTGTTCTTTCTTCTTGCCATTTTTGCCCGATACTTCGGCTGAAAATAAGAAGTCGGGACGTAATGAAATGGCTAACTCAGAAACAACTTCACCCACATCTTTCCCTGTTATCTTTGAAGAACGCCAGTTACCCGGTAAATTTTCAGGTGCGAGCTTCGTAAAACGAGCGCCATCTAAAAGAAATTGGTTATAACTCAACATATAACTATGCTGTTGTTCTGGTTGGCCATGAGATAAAAAAGTAACCGTCGATTCGTCAATATCGTACGTGCCATCCCACTCTTCGACATTCCCATCTACTTGCAATAAACGAATAACAAAGCGGTAGTTTGATTTGAATTTTATATTCATAGCACGATAGCTTTCACCTTCACTATCAACCCCCTCCTCTGTATTACTGAACCAATACCAATCTCCCAGTAGTAAGGGGTAATCAAACTCAGTTAAATCTTCAGCTGACAACTGCGAACTAAATGATGTAAAGAAAAGCGTTATAGCAAGTAAAGTGGATTTCAACATTCGTATTTCCTCAGCACAATTCGAGCATCTACATTAACCCTAGACGGCTTCATTTGATGCTGATGAGAAATTTGATGAATATCACACTATTTAAATTGCACGTCTCAAAGTTGAAACAATTTTTCAAACAAAAAAAACGGCACCTTTCAGGTACCGTTTTAATTTCAAGGGCTTAGACCTTAGCCTTGTGCTTTTGCTAGATCTGCTGTTATTGCTAAAGCTTCATCTAGATAGGCATCAGGCGCTTCATAATCTTTTGGTACGTCATCTAACGTCGCAAACGATTTTTCACCAAGCACTTTTTGACGCTTATTCAAACGAACCAGTCGGTCGTTATCAGATTGATCTTGCTCAGCGATACGCGCTTTCTTATTAAGAGAAATTGTATTGATATCCTTTTCAGTTTTATATTTCTCAATATCTTTGAGAATAAAACCAAATTCCATATCACTATTAATACGCGCGTCATGCTTTGTTTTCAAACTCGGTAATAACGATGAGAAATTATATAACTTCTCATAGCTTGCCGGTTTAATACTATCCCACGGTAATGCGTTGTCCTCGACACTTTCACCGGTTTCCGATGGGTCGACAGCACTTGGGAAAGCAAGATCAGGCACAACACCTAAATTCTGAGTACTACCACCATTAATACGGTAGAACTTTTGAATTGTGTATTGAACATGACCTAATGGTTTGTCAAATAAATCATAAATATGATTGAGCGAACGATGCTGTTGAACAGTACCTTTACCAAATGATTGCTCACCGATTACAACTGCTCGACCATAGTCTTGCATTGCCGCCGCGAAAATTTCAGAAGCCGATGCACTATAGCGATTAACTAATACCGTTAATGCGCCATCAAAATAAACGCGATCATCAGAATCACCATTTACTTTAACGCGACCATAGCTATCACGAACCTGAACAACTGGGCCACTATTAATGAATAGCCCCGTTAAAGCTGTGGCTTCAGTTAAGGCACCACCACCATTATTTCGCAGATCAATTACAACACCATCGACTTGTTGGTCATTCAGCGTTGCAAGCTCTTTCTTGGTATCTTCAGACAAACCAACGTAGAAGCTTGGTATTTCAATAATACCAATTTTCTTACCTTGGCTGGTTTTCACCTCTGATTTAACAGCGCGATCTTCCAGTCGAATCTTGTCACGAACAATAGTTACATCGTAACTTTTGGCGTTATTCCCTTCTGGCAGTATCTCTAGCTTAACTTTACTGCCTTTAGGTCCTTTAATCAGTTGTACAACATCGTCAAGACGCCAGCCGATAACATCAACAACATCTTTACCATCTTGTGCCACACCAACAATGCGATCACCTGCTGCTAGTTTTTTGGATGCCGAAGCAGGGCCACCAGCAACTAAAGAACGAATAACGGTGTAATCATCAACCACCTGCAATACTGCACCAATTCCTTCTAAAGACAGGTTCATCTCTGATTGGAATTGTTCAGCGTTACGCGGTGACAAATAACTCGTGTGTGGGTCAACTTCACGCGCAAATGCATTCATGTAAATTTGAAATACATCTTCACTGTGAGTCTGAGTCAAACGCTTAAGTGCATTATTATAACGCTTACCCAAGGTTTCGTTAATTTCATCCCACTCTTTGCCCGCTAACGTCAGATTCAACGCATCGTATTTAACACGTTTACGCCAAATTTCATTTAACTCATTACGATCTTTTGCCCATTCCATTTCAGAACGATCTAAAGACATTTCTTCATTCGTATCAAACTTAATTTCACGGTCAAGAAGAGTCAAAGCATATTGGTAGCGGTCATAACGACGCTTAAGCAACGTATTAAAAATATCGAAAGCCGCTGATGTATCCCCTCGTTTGAGTTGATCATCTAACTGGTTTTCCCATTTTTCAAACTGCTTAATATCGGATGAAGTAAGGAAGCTTTTATTGAAGTCCAGCATTTCGATATAACGATCGAAAACACTGGCCGAGAAATTATCATCAAGTGAAAACTGCTTATAATGCGAGCGAGTAAAACGTGAAGCAACTCGCTTACTGGCAGTCGCATGCTGTTTTTCAGGCGCTAACTGCGGCAGATCACTTAATGAATACTTAGCCTCTAGGGCTTGAGCTGAAGCTGCTAGCATCATGCCAGCAGCTATCAGTGAGAAACGGAATCGACAGTTCATGCGTCGAGCATTCTCCTTTATGAACGCAGGTGCTCCGCTTTAACTACCATGGTTAGACCATTTGATAGACGAACACGCACATCGTCCTTATTAATTTCAACAATAGTTGCCGGCATGTTGCCAGTACCCATGTTAACACTAATGTTTTTGCCAACAACGACTTCGTCAGCAGTTAGTGCACGGGTTGTTTCAACAGGCTTTTTATTTATCTTAGACGTTTTTGGCTTAGTGTTCTTTGGTTTAGCTGATTTTGCACGAATTTTTTTCGTATTCGCTTCACCATCTTTGCTTGCAGCCGCTTTAGCTTCTGCTTGCTCTTTGCGACGAGCGCGAACTTTTGCCTTGCTTTCTTCAAGGGCATTTTTCGCGTGATCAACGTGTTCTTGTTCTAACACACCACACTCGTTGCCATCAAGGTCAACACGGTTTGCACCGGCTTTCACACCGTGAAGGTAACGCCAGGAAGAAGTATATTGACGCAGAGCTGTACGCAACTGAGTTTTACTTACTTTTGGGTCTTCGTTTAGGCGTTCTGCCAAATCTTGGAAGATACCAATTTTAAGTGGCTTCGCTTCACCTTCAACAGTAAAACAGCTAGGGAAACGCTCAGCAATATAGGCAATGACTTCTTTACTGTTCGTTAGCTTTTCAGAGTTTTCCATGGACTTTCCTGACAAAAGCGAGTCTTTCTCGCCGTTAGTACTTTAATTAAAAAGAAATTGTTCCGCTATTATAGTTACCTAACGCTGAAAAACCACCGAAAGCATGCAATTAGAGCCTTTTTTGTAGTTCTTCTAACAAAGAAACTAATCCATCTTCATCTARTTGGTTAAATCTTGATAGATTTGGGCTGTCAATGTCCAACACACCATATAGTTCACCCTTCACCGTGAGTGGAATGACAATTTCTGAATTACTGGCTGCATCACAAGCAATATGCCCTTCAAACTGATGAACATCATCAATACGTTGCACACAATTTTCGGCTATTGCAGTTCCACATACACCTCGACCCACTGGAATGCGCACGCATGCCGGTTTTCCTTGAAATGGCCCAAGCACCAACTGGTCGTTTTTTAGAATATAGAATCCAACCCAATTAATATCTTCTAACTCCATTGCCAGTAACGCACTAATATTAGACATATTAGCAATAAGATCTGACTCGCCGTCAATCAAAGCAACAGCTTGCTTGGTGAGTGTATTGTAATTAACTGATCGATTTTCCATAGCTTACTCCTTCTATAGCCGCTAGAATGGCACTTTATCAATAATAGGAATCATTATCATTGTGAAAGGCAATTCAAACCAAATGATTAACTGGTCTTGGCTACTAAAGCAAGCAAAACATCATCGTCCTCGGTTAATCGTCGCCAATATTATCGCGATCCTTGCAACACTCGTGAGTGTGCCTATCCCTCTTCTTATGCCTTTAATGGTTGATGAAATTCTGCTCGATAAACCTGCAGGTGGTATCGACTTTCTCAACCATTTTCTTCCTGATTCAGTACAGCAACCAACGGCCTATATCCTATTGGTGCTTTTATTTGTTGTCCTAATGCGTATTGGTGGACAAGCCTTAAACATTCTGCAAAGTCGCCAATTCACCTTGGTAGCAAAAGATATTACATACCAATTGCGCCAACACCTTATCGATAAGCTGGGTCGCATTAGTATGCGCCAGTACGAAGAGCGAGGTAGCGGCGGTATTACATCCCATCTGATTACTGATGTCGAAACCATCGACAAATTCGTTGGCGATACCCTAAGCCGCTTTCTCGTTGGACTATTGACGGTAATCGGGACTGCCGCAATTTTGCTTTGGTTAAATTGGCAACTTGGTTTGTTTATCTTATTAGTTAACCCTATTGTTGTTTATGCTTCAAAACTAATGGGAAATCGCGTTAAAACCCTTAAGAAAAAAGAAAACCAAGCATTTGAGAAGTTCCAACAACGTTTAGTTGAAACGCTAGACGGTATATACCAATTACGTGCGGCTAACCGTGAACGTGAATTTCTGACTCAGTTAAAGTCAAACGCCAATGACATTCGCCATGATGCTGATAAATATGCTTGGCAGTCAGAAGCAGCGGGACGCATTTCATTTTTATTATTCTTGGTCGGGTTTGAGCTTTTCCGTGCAATGGCGATGATTATGGTGCTTTTCTCTGATCTTTCAATTGGACAAATGTTCGCTGTATTTGGCTACCTATGGTTCATGCTTGGCCCTGTACAAGAATTATTGGGTATTCAATTTGCCTGGTATAGCGCATCTGCTGCTATGCAACGTCTAAATGGCTTGATTGAGATTGAAGAAGAAGTACGCCCAGTTCAAACGGTTGACCCTTTCAACAAAGAACAGGCTGTTAATATCGAACTTCATGACATTCACTTTTCTTACGATGAAGACAAAGAAGTACTGCATGGGCTAACCCTCTCGATACCAGCAGGAAAGCGCGTCGCGTTAGTTGGAGCATCTGGGGGTGGTAAATCAACGTTAATACAACTACTGCTTGGTATCTATCAAAAGAGCCAAGGTGAAATACTTGTCAATGGCCACTCTATCGAAAGTGTCAGCTACGAAGCCCTTCGCAATAAAATGGCCGTTGTATTACAACACCCAGTGTTATTCAACGACACAATGCGCCATAACCTCACATTAGGCGGCCAATTTACTGACGAACAATTGTGGCACGCCTTAGAAATTGCCCAAATGACCGATGTAACCCAAAGGCTAACTGAAGGGTTGGATACTGAAATAGGCCGCCAGGGTATTAAACTTTCAGGTGGACAGCGTCAGCGCCTTGCCATTGCCCGTATGGTTTTAGCCAATCCTGAATTTGTTATTCTTGATGAAGCAACATCGGCGCTAGACACTGCAACAGAAGCCGCACTTCACCATGCTTTAAACCAATTTCTGAAAGACCGAACGACACTCATTGTGGCGCACCGTTTATCTGCGGTTAAACAAGCTGACATCATTTATGTACTTGAAGATGGCCAAGTAAGCCAAAGTGGTACTCATCATCAATTAGTGAATGAAATTGGTTTGTACCAAACCCTATATGGGTCTGTGCAATCTGCGGAACCGACACTTTATGAAGCTCAAAGTGAAGTATCAGTAGCAAGAATCAACGGAAAATAATATAGTGTTCAGTTCGAATTAATGATGATTAACCAAGAGCATACACGCATGAAATCAATGGCTTTGTTCTTGGTTATTTTTTAAAGGATTAACGCTTCATGACAACAGCGAGACTGTGTCCAGATTGTGATCTGCCATTATTACCTCAGGTAGCAAAACAAGGACAAAGTGCTTACTGCCCACGCTGTAACTCAAAGCTGTATCGTGGTGGAACAATGCGTTTCACCGGCGAGTTTGCCATTGCCCTTGCCTGCTTAATTCTGTTTATTCCGGCTCATTTTTCCCCAATGATCACGATTCGCCTGTTTGGCGTGATGATCCCAGCAACATTACCGTCGGGAACATTAACGTTAGCCTCCGAATTTCCGGCTGTTGCACTTCTTATTTTATTTAGTAGCTCCATTGCCCCGTTTCTGGTTTGTGGCTCAGTGCTTTCTGCCCAGTTCGCACTTAAATTCAAAAAATTTGCGTTGTTCAGGCGCTCGCTATGGATCATTACACATTTAAAGCACTGGGCGATGTTTGACGTTTTTCTTGTTAGCTTGGCGATATCTTGCTTTAAGGTTCAAGAATATGCCGATATTTATGTGGGCCCAGGACTTTATTCCTTAGTCCTATTACAAATACTGATGGCTCTACTTCTTTCTAGAATTAGCTTGAATCGTTACTGGGAAGCTTGGCAGCCAGAAACAGAACATAAACACAATGAGCTAAGTGTTCATTGCCACGGTTGTCACATGTCGCAAGGTGAAAATTCGAATTGTATTCGCTGTAATGCGCCCCTTCATAAACGCATGCCAAATTCAGTCCAAAAGACATGGGCATACCTTATTTCAGCGACCGTATTTATATTCCCAGCCAACCTCTACCCTATATCTATATTTCTGAATAACGGTAAAAGAGCGGAAGACACCATTTTTTCTGGCGTAGCGACGCTCATACAAACTGACATGCATGGCATTGCCATAATCATTTTTGTCGCCAGTATTGTCGTTCCCGTAGCCAAAATACTTGGTTTAGCCTTCATTCTTTTGACCATTCAATTTAAACGCCAAGTTAATCACCTTCAACGAATGAAACTCTACCGTTTCATTCAAGTCATTGGTAAATGGTCAATGATGGATTTATTTGTAATCTCTATCATGGTGACACTAATAGACCGCGAACAAATTCTTGATTTCACTCCCGGCCCCGGCGCTATTGCTTTTGGTGTCGTCGTCGTATTAACAATGCTTGCAGCCGAAAGCTTAGATTCTCGTCTGATATGGGACAACTATGAACAACGGACTTAACAATCAACAACCAGAACCGGTTAACATTAAGCGTGATAATGGTATATCTCCACTATGGATATTACCCCTGCTTGCTTTAGTGCTTGCAGGATGGCTTGTATTTAAAGCGGTTAATGAAGCTGGGGAACGGATAAAAATTCATTTTAATGATGCAGCAGGATTAATCGCTGGACGCACCACTATCCGCTATCAAGGCCTCGAAGTCGGTATTGTAAGAGATCTTAATCTTTCAAGTGATTTACAAAGTATCTTTGTTGAAGCTGATATTTACCCAGAAGCAGTTCAGACGCTAAAAGAAGGCACGCAATTTTGGTTAGTAAAGCCTAAAGCTTCGATCACTGGGATATCAGGCTTAGACGCCCTTGTTTCAGGCAATTACATCGCTCTTCAACCAGGGGAAGGCAAATCCAGCAACTCGTTTACAGCACTGGATAATCAACCAGCTGACATTCCTCTGGGTGAAGGGCTTCGTGTACAGCTACGAGCTCCTCACTTGGGTTCTATCAATATTGGCTCTCAAGTCCTGTATAAAAAAATACCTGTTGGTGAAGTCTTTAACTACACCCTTAGCCACGATAGAAAACGGGTCGTTATCGACTTATTGATAAAGCCCCAATATAGCGAGTTGGTGACGAATAAAAGTCGCTTTTGGAACGTTAGTGGCATGAGTGCCAATATTGGATTTAACGGTGTCGATGTGCAATTTGAAAGCTTGTCAGCATTGATTAGTGGTGCTATTGCCTTTGATTCGCCGGATGAAGGGTTAGCAATTGAACCCGATCATTTGTTCCGGTTATACCCAGATATTAATACTGCTGGACGCGGTATTGCCATCACCATTGACTTACCTGAAGAAAACAACATCAATACCACGGGTGCACCGATTATTTACCGTGGCTTAGAAATAGGTCAAATTTCCGATCTTCGCCTAGATGAAAAGCGTAACAAAATTGTCGCTCACGCAGCCATCGAACCGAGTATGAGTGAACTGCTCACATCCGGTTCAAAAATGTTATTAGAAGAAGCGGAAGTGTCACTCAACGGGGTGAAAAACATTGGTAATTTACTGCGCGGTAATTTTCTAACTCTCATTCCAGGAAAAGGTGAAGCGACACGCCAGTTTACGGCGATCAACCGCGATGAATTACAAGAGCAGCAACCCGGTGTCGCCAACTTCTCTCTGTATGCAGCACAGAGCTATGGCATAAAACGCGGCACAACGCTAAAACACCGCGGCATTGAAGTGGGCCGAGTAAAACGTGTTAGCCTTGATAAAAACAACGTTCGCTTTGATGTGATCGTGCGTCCTGAATATACCAACCTCGTTCGCTCAAGCAGCCGGTTTTATATTGATGGTGGTATCACCGCTAACCTCAGTAGCCAAGGGTTAGATGTTACTGTGCCGCCGGCAGATCAACTGATCAGCCAAAACATCAGCTTCACAAGTACAGGAAGCAGCAAAATATTACAAAATTATCCTCTTTACCAAAACCATAAGCTAGCAAACTTAGCAGCAGAGGAAGCAACGGGATACTCAGCCGTGCAGCTCTTTGCCGATGAGCTACCACCAATATCTGAAGGGAGTCCAATACTCTACCGAAACCTTCAAGTGGGTGAAGTTAAAAATTACGCCCTAACAAGTGACGGCGTCACAATTACACTCAAGATTGATCGTAAATACCGCCACCTTATTAAATCAGACACTGTATTTTGGAACCGATCTGGCGTTGAAGTGGAAGCCAATTTAAGTGGTGTGAAAGTGAAAGCCGACCCTATTAGCACGCTGATCAAAGGTGGTATTGCATTTGATGAAATGCCAGATGTAACAAACCGCGCAGGAAACCGCTATAAACTATACCCAAGCTTTAAAGATGCCAAAGATTTTGGATTACTCATTTCTTTTAAAGCAAACAATGCCAAAGCTATTTCTATCGGTGCAGACATTCGCTACCAAGGCGTTAATGTCGGTAAGGTGGTAAATACAACACCGAACTTTGAAACCAGCGATGTCATCATAAAAGCGCGTTTATTTCCTGAATATGCGGATGCTCTTGCTAAATCCGATAGCTACTTCTGGGTTGTATCACCAAAAATAAGCCTATCCGGTGCAAAAGATCTCGATACCATTTTAGGCAGCTATATCGCCGTCACTCCCGGTCAAGCTGGTCATTATTCTCAAACTTTTGATTTAGGTACTGCAGCGGTAATCAACTCAGGCTTAAACGTTATACTAGAGAGTGAAAACCGCAATTCAATTTCAGAAGGAACACCATTACTCTATCGTGACATTCAAGTTGGCCAAGTGGTAAACGTTAGCCTTGGTGAACTGGCTGATCGTGTGATTATTGAGGCTCAAATTGATCATGAATACCAGCACCTTGTTCGAACCGACTCCGTATTTTGGAATGTCTCTGGCCTTGATGTCACTATTGGCTTAACCGGTGCCTCTGTTCAAACAGGAACGGTAGATAGCATGCTCCGTGGTGGCATCGCATTCGCTACACCAGAAAATCAGCCATTATCGCCAAAAGCCCAAAGCAAAGAAAATTACTTCTTATATGACTCGGCACAACCAGAATGGAAAACATGGCGTACTGCAATTCCAAAAGACTAACCTCATATCCAATAAGGTATTGATACCCAATTATTAGTCACTGATTGAAAGGAGCACTTAAGCTCCTTTCTTTTTACCTATACCACGACAAATGATAAACTCCCGCCCCTCAGCTAGATAACCGAGATTTTCCTTTGCATCCTAATATCCATATTCCAGACGCTTTCATTGAACAAATTCGTCAAATAATGCCTGAACACCTCAGCATGGATGAATTTATTGCGATCTGTAAAACCCCTCTTCGCCGCAGTATTCGTGTCAACACACTGAAAATCAGCGTTGACGATTTTCTTGTGAGAGTGGCGGATAAAGGCTGGCATCTTTCGCCTGTACCTTGGTGTGAGGCTGGGTTTTGGTTAACTCGGGATGATGAAGGCAGTGTTTCGCTAGGAAATACGGCAGAGCATATGGCTGGGCTTTTCTATATTCAAGAAGCCAGCTCTATGATGCCTGTGACGGCATTACTTAAAAACAACGATGCGCTTGATTGTGTATTGGATATGGCGTCAGCGCCAGGTTCAAAAACCACGCAAATAGCCAGTGCAATGCAAAATCGAGGGGCACTTGTTGCCAACGAACTAGCAGCAAGCCGTATTAAAGTTTTGCACTCAAACCTACAGCGTTGCGGTATTTATAATGCCGCTCTAACCCACTTTGATGGCTGTGTGTTTGGTAGCTGGGCGCCAGAGTCTTTCGACTCCATTTTACTGGATGCGCCATGTTCTGGTGAAGGTGCTATTCGTAAAGACGATGATGCAATGCAAAACTGGAGCTTACAATCCGTTGAAGAGATTGCAGCAGTCCAACGTAATTTAATCATTAGCGGTTTTCAAGCACTAAAGCCCGGTGGAGTCATGGTGTACTCAACCTGTACATTAAACCTCAGTGAAAACCAGCGCGTTTGCCAACACCTAAAAGAAACATTTGGTGATGCCGTTGAATTTGAATCACTCAGTGATCTTTTTGATGGTGCAGACCAAGCATTAACGGAAGAAGGCTTTTTGCATGTTTACCCGCAAATTTTTAATAGCGAAGGTTTCTTTGTTGCTCGTATTCGTAAGCTTTCATCGGTAGAATCACCTGAAGTTAAGAAGCGCAAAGGTAAATTCCCATTCAACCGCGCAAGTGAAAAAGATCATGACGCTGTAGTTCACAGCATCCACCAAGATCTCGATCTCACCATACCAGAAGGCAGTGATATTTGGCTTCGAGATAAAGAAGTTTGGCTTTTCCCTTCACAACTTCGTGATCTTATTACCGAAATCCGCTTCCAACGAATTGGTATAAAACTCGCAGAACAGCATAAAAAAGGTTATCGCTGGCAGCATGAAGCTATAATGACGCTTGCTAAAGGCAATGAACGTACAGCGATTGACTTAACGCCTGAGCAAGCTAAAGAATGGTTTATGGGACGTGATATTCGTCCTGAAAACCTGTCAGGTAAAGGTGAAGTCATTGTCACTTATCGTGATTATCCAATTGGCATTGGCAAGTGGGTGAGCAATCGTATCAAAAATGGCTTACCGCGTGAATTGGTTAGAGACACAAATTTATTCGATATCTAACAGTAACGGCAGTTTATTCACAAGGTAAATTCATACCGCAATTAACTGCCACAGAATCGCACTCGCGATTGAATAATTTTGTTAAGTATCAGACTTGAATGACATTCTCAGTGGTAAAACTGGCAAATTATATTGCTTGAACTAACATTGATAGTGTAATTGATCTCCATTTACTAACCAGTTAGCGCAAGGCTCTCACGAGCCATTCCCCTAAGCCCGAGACAGGAGTCGTTTCGGGCTATTTTTTGCCCGCTTCACGACGAATCCTAACTAAAACCATACTTTTTCTACACTCCACGTCCTCAAACAAACTACCACATCGTACTCAATTAGAGCGCTATCAATGATACACTAAGGCTATGTCCAGTCTGTTGATTAACTAACGATGAAAGATTGCAATCAATGTGGTAAATGCTGTATCAAATACGGTGGTGGTGATCTTGCAGCAACAAAGGAAGAAATTGACCTATGGGAGGCATATAGCCCCGACATTTTCCAATTTGTTAAAAACAATGAAATATGGTTCGACCCTGAAACAGGTGTAAAGCTAAAAAAGTGCCCCTTCCTTGAAATTATCCCTGCCCTAGACCCTCTCGCTCCAGCCAAATATACATGTAGCATATATTTAGATAGACCAGAAGATTGCCGTCATTACCCTAGCCTCATCAATGAAATGATTAGAGATGAATGTGAGATGATCGAAATAATTGACTTAGAAAACCCGAAAAGGGCTCAAAGGAAGTTAGATTTTTTGATGAAAGATAGTCGTCCACCAAGTAGTTGATAGGGCGAGAAGCCTGTACAGAAGATAACTTAGCCCCTATCGCTCACTTTGCTATAGGAATTAGCACTAGAGATAAAATAATTGTTCTTGGCTCACACCCTCTTCGCCAAAACTAATTAAGCCAGCCCCTACAATCTCACCTATTTGCCACTTACACCATGCTTTATCACCATCAACCATGACATCAGAAATCTCCATTTTATCACCCAATTTTTTGAGCTCAGAGATATACTGAGGCAAATCCCCTTTTTGATAGACAGCACCATCTTTATCGAAAAGCTTATATTCAGCCGTTACATTATCACCAATAACATTAGCATCTAAACTTCCAAACCCAGTGGCATAACCACTTAACTTATCTTCTGCTGACATACTATTATCCTCAACTCATCTTAGGTAAAGCTGGTACCCAGTTGAAGTATAGTACTTTGGTTATATGCTAGACATTAGTGATAATTGAAGCGGACACTTGAGAATGGGTATAGCGGTATATGGCGGGGAAATTTTCTTTGGTATCAATATAGAGCCTAAATTTCTCTAGGCTCTTTTGGCAATGATAGTAAGCAGCATTGTTAATGCGACTTAGCTATAAAAAGCCTCAACAGTTCCTTTAAGCGTGATCAGAAGTGGCTGGCCACGACGGTCTAACGCTTTAGGTGATGGGATTTTCACCCAACCTTCACTAATGCAGTATTCCTCAACATCAAAACGCTCTTTGCCATTAAGTTTAATACCAATGTCGTGCTCGAAGCATTCTGCCACGTGGTGTGGGCTGCGAGGGTTACCTGAAAGGCGATCTGGTAAAGCTGGTTGCGATTTAGCGTCGGTCATGTTCGTATTCTGCAGTAAATATAAAGTGCGTCATTGTAGACAATATAAACCTAACGCTCAAGAGGTGGCGTAATAAATCGTTTTAATGGGCGAGCTCACGTTAATTATTTGATTTAGCTGCAATAAGTTTCACTTTAGTCCTGTCGTTCTTAGCGATTAACTCTTGTTCCAACACCGCAATCACTCCCCCCTACAAAGAAAAGAGTAAAAGTATGATATACGATGTTCAAACGCCACACGAATTGCTGAAAAATCAACATAGTAAGTATGGCCATTCAACGCATACGAAGCTTTATACTAATATACTGGACACTTTAAACACGATTTTACTCATAAACTGGAGCATCGTAGTCGTGACCCTCATCGGAATAAGCTGTTACAACAACATCTTCAACCAGACCTGTTTCCGCCTGTACTTGAGTTTCAAAAAAGTGCTGAATTTGTTTTCTGCGACCATGTGCCGACCAGTCTTCAGCACTTTCCCAAATTTCGTTAAATACAATAGGATACTCATTTCTTGTCGCACTCGGATGGTCGACTTGCCGCGTTAGCATATATTGGATACAACCTTGTTCACGATTTGCATCAGGTTCGAGAGCTTTAAGCACCTCAAAGAGCTCAGCTTCTTTACCATCTTTGGGCTTAAATTGCGCTAAAACATATACTCGACTTGTCATAAGATTTCCTTTCTATTTAAATAGGTTGAGAAATGGTAGATGAATTTATAAGCAAAAGATATCATAAGGATAAGTCTTACGACGTCAAGACATATAACGTCAGCTATCAGTTGCCCGTTTCCC
Organism: Photobacterium minamisatsumaniensis; assembly: GCF_050336695.1. Classification (NCBI taxonomy): domain Bacteria; kingdom Pseudomonadati; phylum Pseudomonadota; class Gammaproteobacteria; order Vibrionales; family Vibrionaceae; genus Photobacterium; species Photobacterium minamisatsumaniensis. The sequence continues at coordinate 45,936 of NZ_JAKJSI010000051.1, forward strand.
TATTATAAACGGCGGAGTAACCTCGCAGGGTTACCCGCATAAATGCCTTTTTCTGTAATATCCTTAGTAACCACACTGCCTGCGCCAATAACGGCTCCTGTACATATATTAACAGGTAGCACCGTTGCGTTTGACCCTACTGTTACACCATCAGCAATAACTGTTCGCCCCCAACTATCAGGATTAGGATCTGGCTTACCACCTTTAAATAAATCATTGGCAAACATCACACCATGACCAATAAAACAGTCTTGCCCAATACTCACGTACTCACAAATGAAAGTATGGGATTGAACTTTTGTTCTAGCACCAATGACCGAATTTTTTTGAACCTCGACAAATGGGCCAATGAAAACATTGTCGCCTAATTCGCAACCATATACATTTGCAGGCTCGATAATCGTGACATTTTCACCGCAATTAACATCTACCACTTGCGCCTTTAGAATTCTAGGATTTCCCACTTCACCTCCGAAAACAAAACGTTGAACCTTACCAAGCACACCAAACTCTATACCAGGCCGCTCCCGGTCAAAGAGGACTAGTTCGCCGTTGGCTCGTTTTCCCCAGTTACCTTCGTTAGTATCACCAGATATAAGAAATCCTGTTTTAAACAACACATCACTTTGATGCTTGGGGTGATTTGTAACTACAAAAGCTAATTCACGCTAAAAACTGCGTGTTAAGGGGCAACTTACTCAGTTTGTTATGTACGGCCACCCTCTGGCACAATTACTGGCAAGTCTGTACAACCAAAATTCAAACCAAATTGACTTAAGATACACGTCAGTTGACCTCGATGATGAGTTTGATGATTAAAGATATGCTGACAAAACTCACCCACGTTTCGTTCAATAACATGCCCTTCAGTTGTTGTATACCTAACTAATTGACAACAAATGTCAGCGGTAATTGCATGAGTAATTGAAATATAAATACTGTCTACACGAGCCCTCAATTCCCGAAGCTCTTCAACAGTCGAAACGAAACTATCATTAACAGATTTAGCTACTGGTAATTGATCTAATTCAAGGGATTCAATATCGACTACTTCATTAGCAATTAACCTTTGAAGCATTATTAAATCACCAAACAATATGTGATTCCAATAAGCCATTATATTAGGAAAGAAAGAATGCGTTTCTTGCTGTATTTGTTCAGGAGATAGCTGAGCGCACACCGCCAACAACTGCTGATTCATGCGCTGATTATATAGCGCTAACATTCTAAAATTTGAGGATAAGTCCATTTTTACCTTTTAAATACATAACGCTGGAGTAACACGTTTACTACTATGCAGACCAGCTTGAATTTTATCGCCATAAACACAAAACTACCGCGTATTTAGGGTCAAAATAATATATTTTTCAGGGCAACTCAACTGAAAATCGTCCCTTAAAACCAACTAAACAAACCAGCAAGAAATAAAGTAAGGAGACTTAAAAGGCTAATACCAAACGATACACTTCGAACTACCTTCAGATCAAAATAGTAAAATATCATATGCCCCAGGCGAGAAATCAGATAGGCCAACGAACTATAATTTACCACGTTTGAGCTAGCTGATGATAAGAACGAAAAGCACAGGAAAAGAACAAATATCGCCACACTCTCATTTGTATTTAAATGTGCTCGAGAGGCCCGAAAGTGAAAATTGTTATGATTTGATTCAATGGGATACCCGGGAACATGTTTTTCCTTTATTGCGACAACATCAGCAATAACTAATTGAATCAACATCAATAACCCAACTAACCCGATGACGATAATAGACGTTTGATATTCTAGTAAATATTCCAATTCAGACCTCCATGTCTATGATTTTAAAAATGTAGGATTGTGCCCTTACGCCCTTGTGAAGTTGCTGCCACCAACCCAAAACGTTACACCGTAACTACAATCACCATAACGCCACCGCCAAGTAAAAGCTAATTTTACAATGTCGTTTCAGTAACTTAGGAACACAAAAATCATAACGAACCAACACATAATTCAACAGTATGGATTCATGAATTTGAGAGGGACAATGCTATTTTAACCAAGTACATTGGCATTTGTATTAAGGAATACAACACAAAGTCACGGAACAACTTTCACTGCAATGCGACCACATTGAAACCACTGAATACCCCGCGGCAATGACACTAAACCCAACGCCCTGTAAAAATGCCACGCGTTGCAAATTCATCTTGCTCAGCCACCGGCAATAAAACCGACCGTCTCAGGCTATTGTGTAAAAACTTGGTTTAACGGCGAGGCTTGAAAATTTGTTAGCTTTCGCATTCAATTACCACTGGTTGCTTCCTTTCCACTTCAGGCATCGACTGTACTTTCATATAACCCCACACACTAGAAGCAAACACTAATACTGGTAACAAAATGAGAGCAAAAGATTTCGCTCGTGCGACAGTTCCTGTCTTAATTTGAGTTAGCTTAAACACTTTCATTCCCTTTGGCGGAAACTGACCGCTTTTTAACCCCCGCACACCTATTGGAAGTATTGTGATTGCAAGAAGTAAAAATATAGAAAACGGGATACCTACCATTAAGAAGTGCCAAATGTAGTCAACTACATAATGCCCTGCCACCTGAAAGCAGTAAGGGTTTCTTGCTATATCACCGAGCAGAGGAAAAAACCAGAACTCAGCCAGAAGAACACAAACAAACGCTATACCACCAAAGACCGAAATACGGATTATTTTTTCACGTTTTGTATATTTTTCCGCATATTTCATTATAACTCACCGATAGAAAGCTAACGAATGACATGGACTCCCCCTCATCAGGCTCTGCCACACTTGGTAAGGTCTGCCGAACAAACTCCTTGGAGGCCACCATGTCACAATCAATTTATGGCATTGATTTAGCCAAACATTCTTTCAGAATCCACTGCGAAGATGAACAAGGCAAGGTACTGATACACAAAACAATAACTCGCTCAAAAGTCCTTGTCATGTTTACCAACATCCCACCTGCTATCGTCGGAATGGAAGCCTGTGCTGCTTCCCATTACTGGGCTCGTGAATTAGTAAAATTCGGTCATACTCCAAAGATAATGGCATCGAAATATGTGGCACCTTTCAGGACGGGTGCCAAGAATGATCTCAACGATGCCGTAGCTATTTATGTGGCTGTCACTCGCCCTTCAACGCGCTTCGTTAAGATCAAATCACCAGAGCAGCAAGCAATCCTTTTCCTACATCGGGCGCGTGATAATTGGGTTCACGAGCGCACTGCACTACTTAATCAAATCCGTGCCATGCTGGCTGAATTTGGCATCATCGCCCCCAAAGGCCGACATGCCTTACAAACGGCCATTCCAGATGCACTTGAAGATGATGAACACTGCTTCAATATGCTCGTTTCTCGTAGCCATAATGCACAAAGAATCATGAACGTTGCGGGTATCGGTCCTATTACCGCTACTGCCGTTATAGCCAGTATTGGTAAAAGCGAGCAGTTCGATAAAGGTCGTGATTTTGCCGCTTGGCTCGGACTAGTCCCCTATCAATATTCAACGGGCGGGAAACCAAGGCTTGGCCGGATAACAAAAAAAGGCGATAAATACCTCCGAACATTATTGGTTCATGGTGCGAGAGCCGTTACCTCAGCCATTGGCAATAAAACCGATCGGCTTAGCCGATGGTGCAAAAGTCTAGTCGAACGACGAGGCTTCAAGCCGGCCATTGTTGCCCTTGCACCCAAGAACGCAATAATTATCTGGTCGTTATTGAATAACGACACTGAGCACCAAACAATATAAAAGCCAAACCATTTTCTAAAGGAATAAATAGCTTCACCGGGTCATTGCAATAGCCAATGATGATGTAAGGTTCAGACCTTTTGTGGGAAAACCTGATAATGCGACGAGCACTGTAGATGCCTTCTAACGAATGAGGAACCGCAACCGCGTAGCGTCATCAGGGTCATCAGGGTCATCAGGGTCATGGCAACCAAGCCAGTAAACAGACCGAATGTAAAGCGGAAGTCCCAAACCTTTCATTACCTGACGCTGTTGTTGACAACCGGGGGGTGTCGATGCCCCCGCATACAGCCTTAAACGCTAAACCAACGCATAGTAAAAATGCCACGCGTTGCGAATCACTCTTAAAAAGTTTGTTAGGGCTTGAGACTCTCAGCTACAAACTTGCTACCCATTGACCCCATTATTAAGCCTGAACCTTTGTTGATGTTTGACTTAAATCGTAAATAACTGGCTTGCGCCTTTGGGCTTGATAGCAAAATAGAAACTATGAAGTACCATGAAAAATTTAAGGCAAACACGCCAATAACTAATATTGATGTTGTATGAACAGGAACTTTAACGGGTAACATGGCTGCAAACACACTGCTAAATACAATTGCAGTCTTTGGATTACTTAACTGAGTCGCCAATCCAAGAACCACAGCCTTAAAATGAGCTGGTTTGCTAGGTAGTTCTGCGTCAGCAGAAGCAACTTTGCTGTTGCTCGCGCGCCACATTTTCAACCCTAGATAGCATAAATATAGACCTCCAAGAACTTTGAAAGCCACGTAAAACTCAGGCACCGCCTCAAAAAGTGCAATGAGCCCCATTGAGGCAATAAATGCGAATGTACTTGCCCCCAAACCCAAGCCTATAGAAATACACATAGCTTCAGTTCTAGATTTTGACATAGCTGTTTGCGCAACCAAGATAAATGATGGACCTGGCGTCATCGCGCCAAAGAGTAACAGGGTAGCTATTGGCAGTAGAAAAAAGTATTGCTCCAACATTTATAATCATCTCTATTCTAATTTACGTGGTGAGCCCTAACGCTAAGTTAAGGTGCCGCAACGTGCTAGGCGTTGACTTCGCGAAGCGAAATCGCCGAGCGTTGACGGTCACTCTTAAACGCCTTGCTAAATTACAATATTTTGAAGAAGTAAACTGTGCCTTCTAGCTCACCTGAAGAGCTGCGTGCAAACTGAGGAATTTGCCCCGCCTCAGTGTACCCAATTTTGCGATATAAAGATGAAGCTACATCTCCTAAACGTGTATCGAGTACAAGTAATGACAAGCCAATTTCAGCTGCCACACTTTCCATTAGTGACATTAATTGTTTACTCACACCTTTTCCTCGAGCACCCGTATGAACCATGAGTTTCTCAACTTCACCTCGATGCGAGCCATTAGGTTTGGAACAAAGTGATAATTGAACTGCGCCTATTACACTTTCGCCTTCATATGCCAGAAATAACTTCCTCACACCCGAATCAAGATCTGATTCTACGGATGCCCAATATGATTTCACTTCCTCTAGGTCAACAGGAGTTAAAAACCCGACAGAGGCTCCACTATCAATACTATCGATTAACAGTAGATGTAACTGGTCAACTAAACCAGATGTCGTACTTACTTCTTTTATTTCCACGAAACTATCCTTGTAATTTAACGCCTGCCAATAAGGTGCGCCGTGATGAACTCACCAAGCACTGCAAACTTCATACCAAAACCGCCGAGTGTAACGCATCACCCTTGATTGCCTTTTTATAACACTGTTTTTAGACGTCATCTTCAGTCAAAATTTGACGACAATTACGCACCGTTAGTACGCGAATTTCATGGCTCAAACTGTAAATGATACGGTAGTGACCAAAAATAATTTCACAGTACAAGCGCACTTACTAACATTGTTCCTATTAGGTATTTATTCATTATTCATCCTTGATTATCTACACTCACAAATGAGATGCAATTAATCGCATATGATACGAACGACCAAATCAAAATGAAACAATTTATTACCAATTACATCAATAGCATATAAAATATGTGATGCGACTTAATAATATTAGCGCTTAACGCCTGCAATAAGGTGTGCCCACCGAACCAGCAAAGCACACTGAACTTCAAACCAAAACTGCCGAGTACAATGCATCACCTTGCTGGCTTTGTTATGTGTTCATACTCATAGCGTACTCTGCACAACCAGTATGCTCACAAACATGCTCATTATCTATCTTAAAGCCTTGCGCAAGGTAAAATTTATACGTCGCTTCGTTGTCTTTATAGACATTCAAAGTTAGCTCTGAACTTTGCTGTTTCGCATGTGCTATTAACTGTTTGCCAATTCCTTTTCCTTGCCACTCTGGTGACACGAAAATTGCAGCCAGTAAATTTTCATATAAAGAGTAGAAACCAACTACCTTTGAATCAACTTCAAATACGTAGCTTTTAGAGGCAGGGATATAGATATCACGCATAGCGGATAATTGTGACTCCCAGAACTCGGGTTTAACGAAGTCATGAGCTTTGATTGAAGCTGTAAGCCAAATATCTAGAACAGTTTCAATATCTTGTGATGTGTATTGTCTAATCATTTTCTTTCTCGAATACATGTAGGAACTAATCGTTGAGCAAGATTATGACGACTTATAAGCCCGAATGATTGGACTTTTACGACAACTTTTGCTGATTTCCCCTCGAACACATAACGCTTTGTTAAGTGGCGCTATTACCGAACTAACCAAGATCACCTAACTCCAAACCAAAATCGCCGTGTGTCTCGCGTCCACTTGAACAATTTGTTATGTTCGCCGACCCCATTGGCGCCCCCATTTTAAAACCAAAGCATTAAACGGATACAAAAACATAGCACCTAGTACCCATAAAACATCCGCTAGATAAGGAAACGTAACACCACCTTTGAGTAGGCTGAACCCGAACATGCCTTCCAGCGCTCTTCCAGACAAAAGAAGGACAGTGTATAGGGGAATATAAAATACGGATATTAACCACTGAAGGAACTCAATCTTTATCAAATCATTGTGAAGCAAATAAGACAGATACGCTTGAAGCCCAGAGAATACGACCGCAACTAAGGTCGCCCTATGCACCTTCATGAGTTCCCCTTAGAAAATAACGCTAAGCTAAGTTGCAGCTAACGCAACCACAATACTCAACCAAACCGAAAATGCCACGCATTAGCTGTCAAATTAAGCGCCTTATTATGCCTTCTTAATTCGTATACTAAGCAATCACTATTTATTGTTTTCCTTGCCCTGTAAATACTCTTCGTACTTTCTAGAAACCCATTGATGAATATGAAACCCAGTTTTACGAACAAGATACCAATCTATAGCAGCTAAAATAACAAAACCAATTATAGTTCCCATTAGGAACCCTCCATAAACATCGATGTGTAACTCTATCAAATAGTTAACAAAAGCTGTGAACCTAAACAGGCTATTAATGCTAGTTCTGGTTCCTTTCCCTAACTCTGCAAAGCACTGAGGCATAACCTCCGCAATAAGGTGTGCCACGCTGAACCAACAAAGCACACAAAACTCCATACCAAAACTGCCGAGTGTAACGCGTGATGTTCACTCGAATTCAAGGTGCTCGGGTAAGTTACTATTCAGTGTATACCAGCTCGCTTTTTGAGAAACCCAAATATGATTTACTTCTTTTGATTCAGGGTCATCATCTAGTGAACCTAAACGTAAAATAATATGCTCAGTACCGCTTCTTTTAGCATATATTTGAGTGGCGCAAATTGGACAGAAATATCTACTTTTACCAGAAGATGATTCGTAGCAACCTAGTGTTACATCATCTACCAGTTTAAAATCTATATCTTTGACACTAGCAACACTTGAAAATGCAGAGCCATGAGCTTTACGGCAAGTTTGACAATGGCAATGAACTATACCGCCAATATTGCCTGATATTTCATATTTAACATTACCGCATAAACAACTACCGGTGATCATTTTAACCTCGATACTAGATTACTTATAACGCCCTTGTGAAGTTGCCCGCCCCGAAACCCAAACATTACGACGTATTCACAAAAGCCAATTCATACCCAAAATGCCACGTGGCAAGGGTGATGTTCACCCGATTTAGTGGACACACGATCACCTAAACTAACTGTTTTTCAAATTGTATTGGAGAGACATATCCAACACTGCTATGTATCCGTGTTCTGTTATAGAAGTAGTCGATGTACTTCCTCAATTTATCAGTAAGAACTGTTAAGTTTCTTATTGGTGTGTTCTTTATGAGTTCGCCTTTTAACGTCTTAAAGAACGACTCGACTTCAGCATTATCTGTGCATTGACCTGGCCTATTCATACTGTGTTTAATGCCATTCTTAACCAGTAACTTTTGTACCCTATCAGCACAATATTCACGACCTCGATCTGTATGAAACAGTAAACCTCTTGATGGCTTGCGTGACGTAATTGCTTTACTTAATGCCAACACAGTTAAGTCTGCATTTAACCGTTCGCCTACTGCCCAACCAATAATTTTACGAGAGTACAAGTCAATAACCACAGCTAAATAGCCCCAACGCTGCCCCACTTTTATGTAGGTGACGTCACCTGACCATTGTTGGTTAATCTCTGTTGCTTTGCTGATACTTAAGCGGTGATTTTCTAATCCTCGAAAGAAAGCACGACTCTTTTTCATCCGTCGGTAAACACGATCAACACGAGCCTTCAACCCCGTCACTCGCTTACAGCTTACCGTCCAGCCTTCTGACTTAAGAATACGATACACTTTAGGGCTTCCATAACGCCCCTGACTGCGTTCAAATATACGTCGAATATCATGAAGTAAACGACCATCTGAACATGCTCTTGCGCTCGGTTTTCTGCGTAACCATTGATAGTAACCGCTACGAGAAACATTAAGGTGTTTGCAGAGCTTTTTAACAGAATGCAGCTTGCTATAACGCTTTATGAATCCGAACCTTTCCGCCTTTGTTCCGCTTGATAGCGTTGCCACTTTTTTAGGATGTCATTTTCTTCTTCAAGCTCAGCTATTCGTTGTTTAAGGCTTTCAAGTTCATCATTCTGTTTTAGCTTTTTCGGCTTAGTCAAATCCTTGCTCTTCACCATTAGCATCACCTCACCCTTATATGCTTTTCTCCATTTCGAAAGCATGAATGGATGAATATCTAAAGCCTCAGCCACCGATTTAACGGTTCGGTGAGTCTCGAAGCTCCATTGCACCGCTTTCAACTTAAATTCTAGTGAATATTGCGGTGTTTTCTTCCCCGTTTTGTACGCAGGCATAGCAATCTCCTAATTGAGTTTGCGAGTCCACTAAAACGGGTGAAGTCCAGGGTCGACTTGATGGCCTTGATACTTATTGAGCCTTCTCCGACAACATGCCCCATAGGAGTATGCTGGAAGGCGACTAAACCAATAATACGGAGAAGACTCATATGCAATTTTATACGAAGAACCACCCTTATTACTGCGGTATAGATCTCCATGCCCGTTCTTTATATGTCTGCATCATCAATCATGACGGCGAAATTTGTATTCATCGAGAAATTAAAGCTTCTCCCGACCAGCTAATGAGAATACTTGAACCTTATATCGGGAATATTATTGTGGGTGTTGAATGTATGCATTGTTGGTATTGGGTCGCCGACTGGTGTGAAGACAATGCGGTCGACTTCATTCTCGGACACGCTTTGTACATGAAGGCTATTCACGGCGGTAAAGCTAAAACCGACAAAATTGATTCCTTTAAAATAGCCAAACTACTTCGCGGTGGCACGTTCCCCGTCGCCTATCATTATCCTAAATCAATGCGTGCTACACGCGACTTATTACGTCGGCGAACGAAAATTATTCGTCATGGCGCGATGCTCAAAGCCCATGTCAGTAATACATTAAGTCAATATAACTTACCCGCTCATGGTGCAAACCTTCGCTATGCTCATGCACGAGATGCCCTTCGAGAAACCTTTGAAGATAAGTATGTCCAAGCCAATATTAATCTCGATTTAAACTTAGTTGAACATTACGATAGAGAGCTTAGACAAATAGAAAAACAGGTGGAGAACCATGCCATCAAACACTTCTATCGAGAATACCATCTACTCAAATCCATCAAAGGGATCGGGAAAATACTTGCCCTCACCATTCTCTATGAAATCGGTGATATCCAGCGCTTTGAAACAGTTCAAAAGTTTGCTTCATACTCTCGTCTGGTCAAATGCAAAGCGGAATCAGCAGGAAAAATCTACGGTACTTCCGGTGCCAAAATCGGGAATGGTCATCTCAAGTGGGCGTTCTCAGAAGCCTCCGTGCTTTATCTTCGCGATAATGATAATGCCCAGCGCTACTTAACCAAACTTCAACGCAGAATGCCAAAATCGAAAGCCTTATCAGTGCTCGCTCATAAGCTTGGCCGTTGCGTTTACTTCATGTTAAGGAACAAAACGCTATTCAATGAAGAACAATTTATGAAGCGTTAGCCACGCAGTGAAAGAGGCTCATCGCCTAACTGTGCCGATATGGTCGAGTACGAATCGCCGTCATTAAACCGAGGTCTAAGGTCACTACCTTACCGTTGACACATGTACCGATACGCCTGAGCACGATGCTTTGATTAGCCCTTTCACTGGCGTGCATTAATACGATTAACAAGACCGTTTGCACCCGCAATGAGCCTGAAACTAACTGGTACGAATTTCGTAACCATCACTCTTTGAATAGCGCCAACTGTGGGTTAACCGATAAATGTCTAGCGACCCTGTTTCACCGCAATGGAAGGCAACTAAACAGGCAGCAGTTGAGACTGCGTAAGAGATCCTCAATATGTGTTTGCCGCAAGCATGACTTGAACGGCTACTCTGACTAACGAAGAGAACGCGCTTGTTAATCGACTTTCAGTCGACCGCTAACGCGGCCGATAGGATCCGCTTTACCGCTTGACGTCCGAAGGCTCATATGTGTTATGTGCGA